>JAKPMS010000175.1 GCA_029548805.1 Spirochaetota bacterium
TATAGAAAAAATATTCTTTGGTATTGCCTATGCTGTTGCAATTTTGGTTTTTGGTTTTGCAAGAGATGCCTTGGCCTTTGGTATCCCTGGATTTGCAAATTTGGCCAAAAACGGGAGCTTTTTAGCCATAAGCGCGGAACCGGCTGGCGCTTTCATATTGCTGGGCATGACTGCAGCCATATTAAAAGCCTTCCTTAAAAGATTTTTTGACAAAACAGCCAAGGATAACTTATGAAAATGGCTGGACTTGTTTTTTATTTTTGCTTTGCAGGCAATGTCCTGATACGCTGGGGTCTGCCTGGCTCCAGGAAGGACTCGGAAGGTTTAAGCTTTTTATCTGCATTGATGTTTTTGCTGATAACTTCTGCAACTTCTCTTTTGTATGGCGTTTTATATAGAATCATATTGTTTCCAATAAACTTGGAAGCCTTTATTCCCATTGCATTTTTATTTTGCATTTTTTTGATTTATACTGCTGCCGATGCCATGCTCAAGGCCAAAAAGGGCCGCAGCATGGTGCTAAACAATAAATCCTTTCATTTTGCCATGGCAATCTATGCGGTAGCCATATTTTCCGGAAGCAAGCCCATGCAGCCAGGCTGTATGTTTTTTTATGGCCTGGCAGCCGGGTTTGGCTATCTAGCAGCCGGCTGGATGCTGGAAAACATAATGCATAGACTGGATCTGGAAAACATTCCGGAAAAATTCAGAGGCACTCCAATACGCCTTTTAAGCGCCGGCTTAATGGCCTTGGCTTTTTATGGAATAGAATTAAGCTTTTTTTCTATACTGTAAAAGCAAATACTGAATATTTTTATAGTTCCCAGAAGCTTGATGTCTGCACTTTTGGGTACCATATATTGTGTTAAGTATCCATGCCTATACAATCCCTAGTAGTGTTTTTGTAATAACGGGCGTTAACACTAATATTTGGGGAACTATAGAATATTTTTGATTTTAGCTGTTTTTGCTTTGCAGTAGCCTATAAGAAGGCTATAATTGCTTAATGACAAAAAGGACAATAAAAAATGTTTAAGATGAATTTGATTATAGGCTGCTATAATCATGTGCCGGAAGGCATGAATGAGTCCGAAATTGAAACAATTTATCAGAGCTGTTATCGTCCTTTTTTATCCGCTTTAAACAGGTTTCCGGATATTCAGGCTACTTTATATTATTCGGGCAGCCTGCTTAATTATCTGGAAGCAAAACATCCGGAATATATCATGCTTCTTGGAGAAATGTCAGCCAGAAGGCAAATAGAATTGTTGGGTGGAGGCTTTTACGCGCCGCTTTTGCCTATAATCCCGGGATCTGACAGATTGGGACAAATTGAACTGCTTACAACCTATTTAAGAAAAAGCTTTGGCAAAAGACCCCGGGGCTGCTGGCTTACAGAATATGCCTGGGAACCAAGCCTGGCATCTACTTTACAGACAGCCGGCATGGATTACGCTTTTCTTTCTGTAAAACAGTTTGAAAACGCCATGGGGCAAAAAACAGCCGAGTGTTTTCCGGTTATAACAGAAGACCAGGGACGTTGTGTTACAATCCTGCCAGTTATTGACTGTACTCCGGATTTTGGCTTATTCAATGGTTATATTGAAGCAGCGGAAAAAGGACTGGCCTACGGCCGAGGCAATTTGGCAGTACTAATGGCAGCAGGGGAGAGTATCAGAGAATTATGGGAACAATCAGGCCTTGAATCGCCTGATATATATATGGAAAACACCTTTGCTTGGTTCAGGAAAAATTCTCTGCAATTGGAAAGCGTTACAGCTTCAAAATTTGTTAAAGCCTGTAAAACAACTAGCCGTCTTTATTTTACCGGTTCCGCATCCAGTTTTTTTAAACAAAAAATCACCAAGCCTGGCATAAATTGGGATCATTCCAGTGTCAGATCTTTAATACTGCGTTATGCCTCAAGTTCGGCCTTGTATTCCAAAATGTTATATACGCACCTGTTGATCAGCCAGCTAAGGGGAGACAAGGCCAGAAAAAAGAGCGCGGGTGACGAGTTATGGAAGGGGCAATGTGGTAACAGCTATTGGATAGACCCGCTTGGGGGCATTTCCAAGCCTGCTTTGCGGGAAGCAGCATACAGGGCTTTAATTGATGCAGAACTTACAACCAGACAAAAAGGCATTTTTATGCCTGGTATTGTCAAAGCGGATTTAGACTTTGACACAAACAAAGAATACATATATCAGGGAAACGAGATGAACGCCTATGTCCATGCCAAGGGTGCAAGCTTGATGGAGCTGGACGCATTAAAAGCCAGGCGCAATATATGCGACATTTTTACCGACGAAGAAGAAGTATTAAAAGCCAGGCGTCTTAATTTTGTGGACAGGGTTTATGCCACAAAACCCATTAGAGAAAATGCCGAGCAACCCTGGCTTAATGATTTGGGTGTCTTTTCGGAACATATTTATGATGAAGCCCAGTTGATCCCGGACCAGCCCGAATTGTTGTTTGCCCACGATGGCATAAACAACCTCCAAGGCGAAAAACATGCCTTTTCGATAGCCAAACGCTATCAATTCATTAAAAAAACGGTAAAAGTATCTTATAAAATACAAAACAGATCAGAAAAGAATAGCGATTTCTGGCTTGGTACAGAATTTAATATATCCGGAGGAGCCGCTGGCATAGAAAGTGTCGAGTTCGGAAGCCAAGATAGGCCGCTAATAAAAAATCCGGTCAATGAAACCATAGAGGCTTCGGAAAAGCTGTCAAAAATATATGTCAAGCTTAAAGGCAGCCTTAAAACGGTTACAATAAGTTCAACCCAACCATTTATATGTTTTAGCTCAGCCATAGTATCCATGGTAAACCAGGGCTTGGGCATATTATTATATTGGCCTGTTTCCCTTATTAATGACAAGCTTTGGGTCAACGATATTTCTTTGTCATTTACAGAGTAATTTCATTTATATAAAGCTTCCACTAGCGGCGCATTTAAGTTAAAATAAATATATGTCTATAACCTTTACCAACGATGTTCATGGCTTGAATGTATATCTTGTAGGAATTAAGGGCACCGGTTTATGCGCTTTTGCGGAAATACTATTGTCCATGGGGGCAAGCATAAGAGGCTCGGATGTCAAGGAACGCTTTTATACAGATGAAGTACTTGAAGACCTGGGCATTAGCGTGCTGCCTTTTGACAAGGCCAATATTACAAAAGACATTGACCTAATAATCTATTCTGCAGCCTATAAGCCGGATACCCATGCAGAGCTGTTAATGGCAAAGGAACTGTCCATTCCTATTATGAGCTATCCGGAGGCGCTTGGAGCCTTTTCGGAGAACAGGAATTCGGGAGCCATAGCCGGCGTGCATGGCAAGACAAGCACTACGGCCATAGCAGGAGTGCTTGCCAGGGCTGTCAGGCTTCCAGCCAACATATTGGTAGGCAGCAGAGTGCCAGCATTTGGCAACCGTTCCACTCTTAACATGGGAAACGAGCTGTTCATAGCTGAAACCTGTGAATACAGAAGGCATTTCCTGCATTTCAAGCCAAGACGTATTGTTCTTACCAGTGTAGAACCTGACCATCAGGATTATTACCCAGACTATGAAGCTATTGCAGCAGCTTTTACCGAGTATCTTTGCTCCTTGCCTAAAGGCGGTACCGTTATATACTGCCAAGACGACAAGGGTGCTGTGGATGTGTGGACAAGGGCAAAAACTGTACGAGCTGACCTTAAAGGGCTGGCTTATGGATTCGATGCTAGGGGGGATTTCAGGATAGCGTCCTACAAGCTGCTGAATGAAAAAGCTGCATTCACTCTGGCGGGTTTTGGCATAAGCTTTGAAACCGGCATTCCCGGAAGACACATAGCCCTGGATGCTGCAGCCGCCATTGCCCTTTGTTCTTCTTTTATTGCAGAAAGGGAAGGGCGCAGGCTTAATGATGATGAGCTAAAAGCTATGGCAGAAGCTTTGGCAGCCTTCAGCGGGTCTTCCAGACGGTCCGAACTGCTAGGAGAAGCAAAGGGTATTTTGTTTGCAGATGATTACGGACATCATCCCAGTGCCATCAAAACAACTTTGAGGGGTTTTAAGGATTTCTACCCAAAACGGAGGCTTGTCATTGATTTTATGTCCCATACAAGCTCCAGAACAAAAGCCCTTATGGACGATTTTGCGGCAGCTTTGTCCGATCCCTACCTTGGAAAAGACAGTATTATGGTGCTGCATAAAATTTACCTGTCCGCACGAGAACAAGCTGATCCTGAAACAAGCGGCTACCTTCTTTTTGAAAAAACCAGAAAGCTTAGACCCGCGGACTCCACCTTTTATTTTGAGGAAGTAATGGAAGCCAAGCCGTTCTTAAGCAGCATTTTGCGCCCGGAAGACCTTTTTATAAGCCTTGGCGCAGGCGATAATTTCAGGCTGGGCCAGGCTCTTTATAATGAAATGAAAAACTCTTGACATAAGGAAAAAGCATGATCAGCATGACCGGCTATGGAGCCTACAGGCTGGACTCGGAACTTATTAAAGCCAATTTAAGCATAAAGTCGGTAAACAGCCGATTTTTAGACTTGTCAATACAAATGCCCGCATACCTGGCGCCTATTGAACAAAACTTCAGGGAAAAAATTTCCGCAAGCGTTTTCAGGGGCAAACTGGATTTGCATATCAAGCTGCTTTCTTTGAACATGGCTAGCGATGTAATAATAGACAGCAACAGCGCCAAAGCCATAAGTGCTTCGCTTAAAAAGCTGTGTAAAGAGCTAGAGCTTGATGACAGTATCTACCTGAACCACCTGCTTGGATTTGAAGGCATAATATCCTATGAGCGAAACATAGATACAGAAGCATTGTGGAAGGCTTTTTTGCCAGCTTTGGAGCACTGTATTGGCGATTTAAACAAAGGCAGGGAACGGGAGGGGCAAAAAACAAGAAGGGATTTGGAAGAAAAACTGTCCATACTGGAATCAAATTTGGATAAAATAGAACTTATGGCTCCTGAGCAGGAAAACAGATTTAAAGCTATGATTAAAAGCAGGTTTGAAGAAGTGCTTGGCACTATTGTAGAAGAAAACCGCATGCTGACCGAGCTGGCAGCCCTTTTGGTAAAGTATAGTATAAACGAAGAAATAGTACGCCTAAGGTCTCATATAGAAGCTTTCAGGCTAAGCATGGATGAAAAGCATTGCGGCAAAAAGCTGGACTTTATTTGCCAGGAAATCAACCGGGAAACCAATACCATAGGCTCAAAGAGTACTGATTCTGAAATTAGCAGGTCTGTAATAAAAATGAAGGATGCTGTAGAAAATATGAGAGAACAGATCAGGAACATAGAATGAGTAATAAATCCGAAACGCCCCAAAAGGCTTCAATAATTGCCATTTCTGGTAAAAGCGGATGTGGCAATTCCACAGTTTCCAGGCTTGTTGCGGAGCGTCTGGGCAGGAGGCTGGTAAATTATACCTTCCATTCCATGGCAGAAGAAATGAATATGCCATTTGAAAAACTGCTGAAAATGGCCAGTGCGGATACATCCTGGGACAGAACACTTGACGAACGGCAGGTGGCCATGGCTATGGAGGGTGATTGTGTCATGGGTTCCAGGCTGGCTATATGGCTGGTAAGGGATGCCGCTTTAAAAGTTTACCTGCATGCATCCAGCGAAGTAAGGGCAGAACGCATAAGAAAAAGAGAGGGCGGAGAAGCACTGGAAGTACTAGCCTCTACAAAAAGAAGGGATGCCATAGACAGGGAGCGTTACCTGTCCATTTATGGCATAGACAACGACCGTTACGATTTTGCTGATTTGCTTATAAATACGGAAAGAATGTTGCCGGACAGAATAGCGGACATAATAATTGCGGCTTTACAGGGTTGTCAGTAAAATGCCAAATAAAAAAAAGGTAGTGCTGGTCACTGGAGCTTCTAGCGGGATAGGCAATGCCTGCGCCACCCATCTGGCAAAAAAGGGTTACAGTGTATACGGAACCAGCCGCAACCCTGCGGCAAAACCAAGGAGAGTTGACGAATTTTTTGAACTGGTCAGAATGGATGTAAGTAATAATGATGATGTAGAAGCGGTTATTTCCTATATCACTGCCAAAGAAAATGTTCTGGATGCCATTATATGCTGTGCAGGTATAGGCATAGCCGGAGCTCTTGAAGAAATACCAATAATTGAAGCGCAAAGGCAGTTTGATGTAAACTTTATGGGAGTAGCCAGACTGGCAAAAGCTGGCTTGCCGCTTTTAAGGGCCTCCAAAGGGCATTTTATAGTCATAGGCTCCATAGCCGGTTTGTTTGGAG
>JAKPMS010000130.1 GCA_029548805.1 Spirochaetota bacterium
CTTATATTTAATAATGTAACTGGTTCCCCGTATTTGCCTGGACCGATTTTACCAAGACACTTGCTCATGAATTCCATGTAATCACGGCTTCTTGGGCTTTTTACCCAGGCCTGGATAGTGCCGGCAAAGCCCCCTCCATGCACCCTTACTATTCCGTCCTTGCCAAGAAATTCTCTTGACAGCTCCAGAGCCACAGCCAGAGGTTGCTTTTTTATAGCTCCGCTCGGGCTTATATTCTGGAGCAGCTGCCATGAAGAACGCCCGGATTCATCTGCCAACTTAAGCCATTCTTTTATATTGCCGTTTTTTAAGGCCGCTTCCATGCTTTTTACCCTGTCGTTTTCTTTAATATAGTGGATGGCCCTTAAAAAAGCCCTGTCGCCGCATACTTGCCTTAGCTCCGGCGCTTTGTCTATGAGGCTTATTATATCCAGTTTTCTTAAATTGGGTAGGCCAAAAAAGGCGGCAACATCCTTCATTTCTTTGGGAATGGAGCTGTACTCGTGGGTCAAATTGGAATGGCTGCTGCCAGTGTTTACTATAAATAATGAATATCCCGCCCTTTTGAAATCAAATTCTGCTTTGCTCCAGGCGGGTTTGCCTGAATTTTCAAAGTCGATGCAGGACAGGCCGCCAAGTGCCACTGCCATCTGGTCCATTAGCCCGCATGGCTTGCCAAAGTACAGGTTTTCTGCAAACTGCCCGGCAAAAGCCAAATCCATGGCCGGAATGTGCCCCCCGTTGTACAGACTGCTCTGTATCTGCCCAAAAAGCAGTTCAACAGCAGCCGAGCTAGACAAGCCAGAGCCTTCCGGTATTCTGGAGTTTATATGCCCGGAAAAGCCGCCTATTTTCCAACCCTGCCTGGCCAGGGCAGCTGCTGTTCCCCGTATCAGGGCTTCCGTACGACCTTTTTCCTGCTTTTTGGGCTTTAGTTCGTTAAGCTCAAGCAAAAAGGGACGGTCCCAGCCATCGGAAGACAAGTCCACCTGCCCGTCCTTTTGGGGCATAACACAGGCCAGTATGTCCAGCTGGACTGCAGCGCATAAAACCATGCCGTTATTGTGGTCTGTATGGTTGCCCGCCAATTCAGTACGGCCGGGGCTGCTTATCATTACAGCATTGGCTTCTGTTTTGGCAAAGGCGGAATCCAGCAGCTTTTTCCAGCGCTTTTCTTCCTGTGCTGCTTCTGCCATCCCGTAAAGGCGGGCCAAGAGCTGCCTGCCTTCCTTGCTGGCGGGGAATTTGTAAAGGCTGTCAGGGCTTATCATTCAGGCTGTTCCTGCTTCCTTGAAGCTTGGTGGCAATAGCCATTTTGCAAAAAAATCAAAGCTAGTTCCCCAAATCTTGTTGTTACCTGCTTTTGCTACTATATGTTGTATAACGCCTGGCAAGCCTATACAATATCTTGCAGTGTTTTTGTAAAAACTGTCTTTGACAACAAGCTTTGGGGCACTATATAAGTGCTTAGGAATAGGAATAAAAATCAGGCGGATTTTTCGTATATATAACCTGTGCGCAGACAGGTTTCAAACAGTTCACGGGTCATAAACTCTTCGCTTATGTCCTCCCAGTCTTCCTTCTGCCTTACTATACGAACCACAAAACCGTCTTCTATTTCGTTTATAAGCTCCATAACAGCAGGGTTCTGGTCACTGCTTCTGATAGCAAATGTTTTCATATCCACCTCCGGAATTTTTCAGTGCTCTTGTTATGATTTTCGGAGCGTTGCGCTTGTTATTTAAGCCCTTACTTATAGACCAGCAGCTGCCAAAAGCTGTATACTGCAGCCAACCTTGCGGGAACGGCTTCCCACACTTGACCTGTTCTGAAGCTAGCCACCCTATAGCAATTCATTTTTTAAGGAATCCAATGACATCCCATACTTTTGCCGATTTTGGCTTTTCAGCTGAGCTGCTGCAAGCTCTGGCTCAAAAGGGCTTTGAAGAGCCTACTCCTATACAAACTTTGGCCATACCCAAACTTTTGACAGAAACAGGGCATCTGGTAGCAAGGGCCAGAACAGGCACCGGCAAGACTGCAGCCTTTGGCCTGCCATTGGTAGAAAGACTGTCCGTACCTGCCAAAAACATACGTGCTCTTATTCTTGTACCAACAAGAGAACTTGCTATTCAGGTGTCTGCCGAACTGGCCAGCTTTGTTACAGGCACAGCCCCCAGGATAGCCGCTGTTTACGGCGGAGCTTCCATGGGCGAACAGCTAAGAAGGCTGTCCCGCGGGCTGGACATAGTGGTCGGCACCCCGGGCAGAATACTGGATCATATAGAGCGCAAAAGCCTTGACCTGTCCGCCCTGGAATGGCTAGTGCTGGATGAAGCAGACGAAATGCTGGATATGGGCTTTTTGGAAGACATAGAAAGGGTTATGGATGCCTGCAACCCTGAGCGCAGGGTGGTGCTTTTTTCTGCAACCATGCCCCAGCCCATTATTCGCATTATAAAAGAGCGGCTAAAAAGCTTTGACATAGTAGAAGACGAGACCAAGCCGGTGGAAGCCGGGCTTACAGACCAGATTTGGCTGGAAGTAAGAGCCAGCGACAAGCTGGAAGCCTTGTGCCGCATAGTGGATTCCGAAGACGAGTTTTACGGCCTTGTTTTTTGCCACACAAAAATAGAGACCGATGCAGTGGCCAGGGCCCTTGCAGAAAGGGGTTATGCGGTAGAAGCCCTGCACGGGGATGTGTCCCAGGATATAAGAGAAAGAACCCTTAAGCGCTTTAAAGACAAAAAAACGCTGATACTGGTTGCTACCGACGTGGCAGCCAGGGGTATAGACATAGACAGGCTGAGCCATGTTGTCAATTTTAACCTACCTTTTGACCCGGAATCATACACCCACAGGATAGGCCGCACCGGCAGGGCCGGCAACAAGGGCACCGCAATAACCTTTGTAACCCCCGACGAGTACCGGAGGCTTTTTGCCCTAAGAAAAAGCTCAGGAGAAGGCATGCACAAGGGTTCCGTTCCTACTGTAGATGATGTAATAGAAGCCAAACAGACCAGGATAAAGGCCAAGGCCATAGAGGCTGCCAGGGCTTTGCTAAAGCTGCCAGTAGCCGGCCATTTTGGCAGCAGCACGGAAGCGTCCGAAAAAGCGCCCTCAGAAGAAGCAGGAGATTCGGCAGCCATTTCTGCGGACGAAGTTCCAAGCAGCGCAGCCCCAGCCGGCGACGCCAAACCCGATGCCTCTGTAACAGCCTTTTATGCCCTGGCAGACGGGCTCCTAAAGCTTATGGAGCCAAGGGCGGCTTTGGCTTCCCTGGCCGCTGCAGCCTATGCTTCTGACCTGGACCCGCGCCGCTATGGCCAGGTGCACGAAATCAACCTGGATGACGGGAACATGGCCAGACTGTATTTGGGAATGGGCAGGGTGGACGGAGTATGGCCCAAAGATGTGGCAGCTCTGGTTAAAAAGCTTACTGGTTTGCCCGACCGCCTTGTAGATGACATAGAAGTGTTGGAACGTTTTTCTTTTGTGAGCGTTCCGAGGGATGCGGCAGAAAGAGCTGTTCAGGCATCCAAAAAGCAGCGCGGTCCAAACATACGCATAGCCGCCCCAAAAACAGGAGCCAAAGCCGGCTCCGGAAGAAGAAGCTTCAGAAGCAGCCAAAAGCGCAGCTCTTCTTCTGCAGGATTATATCCAAAGCAGAACAAGGGCAGAAGCTTTTCCGGCAAAAGCATGGAAGACAAGGGCAAAGCCAAGACCAAAGGCAAAACAAAAACCAGCGCTCCCAAAGCCAGGCGCAAAGCGATATGATATTTATATAACTTGCAGGGCTGCTCTCTGCCTTAGTGCTTCCTTTGGCTTTTTTTCTGCACAAGGCGGATAAACATAAAAGCCATGGCACTAAATACAGACAATAAGCCTGTAAGAGGCCACACCGACTTTGAGCCGTAAGCTCTTGCCAAAGGCCCTGATACAAGAGGAGCGGAACTGCTGCCTATTGTGTTAGTTAAAGACAGGACAGAATTTATTCTGCTTCTGTGCGCTGGAGCAGCGTGCTCGGCAATATAGGCATTTCCGCTCGTAGCCCCTAGAATCTCCCCAATAGTCCACACAACAGTAGAAGCTATAACCATTAGCAAAGTGGACGCAAAAAAATATGAGCCAAAGCCGATGGCATAAAATGCCGCAGACAAAGCCATGGCACTTAAGCTGCTCATTTTTTTGGCCAAAAACATAACAGGAATGGTAAGAGCAACAACAGTAATTCCGTTTGCACTCATTACAAAACCAAAAACCCTGGGGCCGTTTTCCGAGCCAAGAATATCCTTTAAAAAAACGGGAAGCGCAAAACTCTGCTGGCTGTAAATAAACGAAGTTACTATTGCTACAAGTCCATACATCCACAAAAGAGGGTTTGCAAAAATAATTGCTAGGGTATTAGCCTGCGTTTTGTAAAGCATCTGCTTCTTTATTGCAGGCCCTTGCGGCCCCGTGTCAACTTGCGGAGCAAGCCCGTCATGATCGGCATTAAGGTCGGGCAAGCTTTTTAAAAGCTCATTTAGGTTAATATTGTATTTCTTTCCTTTTACCATTGTACTGACAACAAAGGCAGCAAGCAGCAAGGCGCTTGCGTTGCCTACAAACAAAAGGCGGGGGGCCCTGTTGAATAAAAACCCCGCAATGAGGGGCCCAGCAGAAAAACCAATATTGTTAGCCCAGTACATAAGAGAAAAAGCCTCCTTCCTGCGCGAAGGGGGAGTAACATCAGCCACAATTGCATTCATTACAGGCCATGAACCCTGCAAGCAGGCCATAGCAGCAGCAATTACAAAAGGCAGAATAGCAGAAAAACCCAGGGCAGCCCCCAAAAGCATAAGGCAAGCTGTTAGAACCTGAAGTGTGCGCAATACTACGGGCCGGTCAAAACTGTCCCCAAGCTTGCCTCCCAGCAAAAGCCCAACGGCGGAAACAACAGAAACAGCAGACATAAAAATGCCCGCCTTGGCCTCGTTGTAACCAAGCTTTAAAGTAAGCATCATTGTAAGAAAAGGCCCCACAAAACTGCCCGCGGACACAACAAAACGTACAATAGACAAGCCCAGTATATCCTTGGGCAATTTTTCTTTTTGAACTTTATTATTAATCACAGAAACTCCTGTAAAGACAAGGCAATTATAAGCATCTTTGGCAAAATTGCAGAAGAGCCTAACTTGTTTTGGCCAAGCTCTGCCTGGCAACTAAAACAAGCAGCAGCAAATATTGGACTAAAAGAATCCGTTCTGCTTGTTCGGCTTAGCGGATAAAGCTGGTGCGGGCGCCGTATTCATTTTTGGGCTTTACAAGGCCGGATTCCCGGGCAATTTTAAGGGATTTCATAACATGGGCCAGGTTTCTGCTCATGTTGCGGATGGTTTGCATGCCCTCTTCGTCCTGGAATACCTCCTCGGGCTTTGCCCCGTGGAGCATCGCCCAGTAGGAGCCGGAAACCAGCGGCATCTCGTTATAAAGAAAGTACTGGTTCAGAACCTGCAGAGCCAGGCTGGTGCCGGCGCGCCGCGCTATGATGAAGGAGCAGCCGGGCTTGCCCCTTAATACATTGCTGGCCGAGTAATACACTCGGTTAAGGACGGACAAAAGGGCGCCGGTGGGGTGGGAATAGTATACGGGGCTTCCAAAGACAAAGCCGTCCGCCTCCCGGGCTTTGCCTATGAGCTCATTGATGTAGTCATCCTTGAATATACAGCTGTCATCCAGCGTTCTTTTGCAGCTGCCGCAGCCCGTGCAGTCCCTTATGGGCTCATTGCCCACCCAGAAAACTTCGGTATCTATGTCCTCGGCATGCAAAATGCCTTCTATTACGCCAAGCACCGCGTTGGTGTTGCCGTTTTGTCGGGTGCTGCCGTTGATCATGAGCACTTTCATGTAAAAATCTCCTGTATTATGATTGGCTCCATGCTAACCTGCCTTTTTTATGCGGTCAAGCGCCCTGTATTTTGTGACACTGTGCTTTTCAGGCTGTTCATGTACTATCTGGATGGAATCCAATAGAAAAGCGCTTGATACAAATTTTAAAGTCTTATTTGGTATTTGCATAAGAAATAGCTGAAACTTTCGACTTAAAACTGCCTAATTCCACGGGTTAAAAAGCCCAAATCCCACGGGTTGATTCACCCTAATATCACGGGTTGAAATTGACTAATCTCACGGGTTGAGCTAGCATATATTCAAAGAGGCAAAAAATGATCAGAAAAGAGTATAGACCTCGTTTGATAGACAAGAAAGTAAAGGCTTATTTGGATACTTTTGGCGCTGTATGTATTGAGGGGCCAAAATGGTGTGGAAAAACCTGGGCTTCTTCTTTTCACTGTAAAAGTGAAATTTACTTGGGCGACCCTGAAGGTGACTTTCAAAATCGTCGCCTAGCACAAATGAATCCCTCATTAATCCTAGAAGGAGAACAGCCAAGGCTTATAGATGAATGGCAAGAGGTTCCACAACTTTGGGATGCAGTGCGACACAAAGTTGACCAAGGCAAGCATAAAGGACAATTTATATTAACAGGCTCGGCTACCCCAAACCACAAAGGCATTTTGCACAGCGGAGCAGGCAGAATTGCGATTCTTCGCTTGAGGCCAATGACTCTTTTTGAATCTGGTGCTTCTCTTGGGCAGTTTTCTCTTGAAAACCTGTGCAAGGGTGAAATTAAACCTGCTATGACAGGAGAAGTAGATCTAAGAAATATCATTAATTTAGTTTTAAAAGGCGGTTGGCCTGCAAACTTGAATATGCCAATAAAAAACGCCATACGATTACCAATTGAATATCTTAAAGCTGTGCTCAATGACGATGTCTATAGAATTGACGGCGTAAAACGAGATCTTAACAAAATGCAATTATTATTGCGTTCCCTTGCAAGAAATGAAAGCACAACAGTAAGCAAGAGAATTCTAAAAAATGATATTAAATCAATTGATGATGAAGACATCGATGTTGATACAATAGCAAACTATTTGGATGTGCTTTCAAGACTTTTTTTAACAGACAATCTTCCGCCCTTTTCCTCTAATATTCGCTCTTCAGTACGCATAAAACAAGCAGAAAAAAGGCTCCTGTCTGACCCTTCTCTTGCTGCCGCCCTTTTAAAAGCAAGCCCTGACAAATTATTGTCTGACCTTAATACTCTTGGCTTCTTGTTTGAATCGCTCTGTCTTCGAGATCTAAAAATCTATGCAGAAAGCTTTGGAGCATTGCTTTATCATTATCAGGATTACAACAACAACGAAATAGATGCTGTTGTAGAATTACAAAATGGCAGCTGGTGTGCGTTTGAAATTAAACTTGGTGCAAACCAAATCGACAAAGCGGCAGCAAATTTGCTTCGAATAAAAAATAGTTTAGGAAAAGACCCAAAAGGAAAAGCACCCTCTGTCTTATGCGTTATTTCCGGGCTTTCTAACGCTGCATACAAAAGGGACGACGGAGTCTTTGTTGTGCCAATCACTGCTTTGAGAGAATAGAACATCAAAGCAGTGTTTTGCTCTAAATTGGCTGTAGTCATCGCTGGCAGGAGTGAATATTCCGGTCATTCCTGCCAGCGATTCCGGCCATAAACTGCCACCCACTGGTAGTAGAAAAACAGCTTAGGAGGGTGGCAGGTTTGTGTCAAGTTTTTATTGGCGCCATCCGCATGGATTCGCCCTTCAGTTCAATCTTTTCAGCATTCGAGAATAAACGGTCACAGATAGCGTCGGCGATGGTTGGCTCGCCAAGGACCTCATGCCATGCCGCGAAAGGCCGCAGCGAGACAACCACGGTTGATTGTTTACCCCAACGATCCTCGAGTATCTCCAGGAAGCTAAGGCGATCAGCTGGTTCCAGTTTCATCAAACCGAAATCGTCAAGTCTATTAGCGCATGTTGTCAATATTTGCAAACTCTATTGGCGATACTTATGGAATATTGCCAAGTCTCTTGAGGATTTTCTTTGTATGGCCTGTAGTTTTATTTTCAAGCTGTTCATTAACTATAGCTTGAAGGATTGCAGTTTTGGAAAAGCACCCTCCTTTTTACAGCGAATTTTGCACAAACTGTTGACTTTGGCCTGTCAGCTTCGGATGAACTTGTTAAATCTGGTTCAGCTCTTGAATCGCCTTGGCGCTAAGCAGCGCTTGGCACTGTGCTGCTTTTTATTCCACCGTCACGCTCTTGGCAAGGTTGCGCGGCTTGTCCACATCCGTACCGCGCAGCAACGCTGTATGATAGGCCAGCAGCTGCACGGGAATAGCGTGCACAATCGGCGACAGCATCCCCGTATGGCGCGGCGTACGAATCACGTGTAGCCCTTCAGATTCGCTAAAACTGCTATCGGCATCGGCAAACACGAACATCTGTCCGCCACGCGCGTGCACTTCCTGAATATTGGATTTAACCTTCTCTAGCAGCGTATCGTTGGGTGCAATCACCACCACCGGTATCGCCTCATCCACCAAGGCCAGCGGCCCGTGCTTAAGCTCGCCCGCCGGGTAGCCTTCCGCATGGATATAAGATATTTCTTTGAGCTTGAGTGCGCCCTCCAGCGCAATAGGGTAATGTGTACCACGGCCAAGAAACAGCGCATGCTGGCGCGGCGCAAATTTCTCCGACCAGGCCACAATCTGCGGTTCCAAATTCAGCGCGTGTTGAACGCTGCCCGGCAGGTGGCGCAGCTCTTCCAGTAATGCCGCTTCGCGCTCGGCATCCATCTGGCCGCGCAATTTTCCAAGCACTGCCGCCAGTGCAAACAGCGCTACCAGCTGCGTGGTGAATGCCTTGGTAGATGCCACGCCAATCTCTGCGCCCGCCCTCGTCAAAAACACTAGCTTGCTGGCACGTGGAATGGAGCTTTCTGCCACGTTACAAATCGACAGCGTTTTATCCTGTCCTTGCAGTTTTGCGTATTTCAGCGCCTCCATTGTGTCCAGCGTTTCCCCCGACTGTGAAATAGTCACTACCAACTGCTTAGGGCTACTTACCACTTTGCGGTAGCGATATTCGCTGGCGATATCCACCGCACAAGGAATACCCGCAAGCTCTTCTACCCAGTAGCGCGCCGTAAGTCCCGCATAATAGCTGGTGCCGCATGCCAAAATTTGCACCGACGTCACGTCGCTAAGCAGCTGAACGGCATCGTGTCCAAACAGCGTGCTGTCAAACTCAGCTTTGGCCACAATGCTTTCTAATGTGTCTGAAATAGCGCGCGGCTGCTCGTGAATTTCCTTCTGCATGAAGTGGCTGTATGGTCCTAATTCCAGCGAGGCCAGTGACACGTCCGACACATGTACCTCGCGCGTTACCTGCGCGTTACGGCTGTCAAAGACCAGCACCGCATCGCAGCTAATTTCCGCAGTATCACCCTCTTCCAGAAACATCACTTTCCGCGTGACGCTTACAATGGCCGACACGTCGGAGGCCACGAAGTTTTTACCCTCTCCCAATCCAATCAGCAGCGGGCACCCCATTCGCGCCACCACAAGCGTTGCAGGGTCGCGCTTATCTATAACCGCCAACGCGTAAGCTCCGTGCAGCTCTTTTACTGCAGTCTGCAGAGCTTGCAGCAAGCTGCCGCCCTGCGCACGGTGGTAATGAATCAAGTGCGCCACCACTTCTGTGTCGGTCTGCGATGTAAACACATAGCCAAGCGCTTGCAAGCGTTGCCGCTGCTGCTCGTAATTTTCAATAATGCCGTTATGCACCAGCGCCAAGCTGTCGTGGCTGATGTGCGGATGCGCATTGAATTCTGTAACGCCGCCATGCGTAGCCCAACGGGTGTGGCCAATGCCCAGCGTCGCATTGAAGTGTTCTGCCTGTACAGCCGCCTCCATTTCAGCAACGCGCCCTGTGCGGCGGACGCGGCGGACGTTGCCAGCGCTGACAACGGCAATACCCGCTGAGTCATAACCGCGATACTCCAGCCGTTTCAGCCCTTCCACTAAAACCGGCACCACATCAACCCGGGCAATCGCTCCAACAATTCCACACATGCTGCCATATCTCCTTATTCGTGAAGCGCACACTGTACCCGCCCACTCATGCGCTTTCCAGAAACGCTTAAAAATTTTTTCGGCAGGCGCTGGGTCTCATCTGTATCCTTGTGTTCCAAAGTGCCGCCAAAGAACAGATTAATTTTAGCCAAGCACTTTTGTCAATGCAAATTCCTGGCAAAAAAAAGAATAGACTTAGCAGAACTTTTGTAACAACCCTGCCCAGCTGCACAGCTTGTTTGGTTCTCCAAAGCTTATAGTATCAAGCCTCTTTGGCAACTTGTGCACATAGTCAGGCTTCTCTTTAAGGGCGTTTTGGCTTGCTTTAGCCAAATCCTTTTCTCTTCATCACTTAGCTTTAACTTAGACAAGAATCTTCTGTCCTCATAGTAGCCTTTAAACTTTTCCTCTATCATAAATAGAGGAAGACCTGCCGCAAGATTCTGAACGCGGATGACACGGATAAAACGCCGATCTTCGCGGATCAATTCTTAGGAAATTTAAATGCTTAATATCCATATCAGCGTTAATCCGCCCAAATCCGCTTTATCAGCGTGCTAATTCCTAAGACTAGCAAAAATCACGTAGTTTGGCTAAATTTGGCTATAAAACTATGCAATTTTAAAAGTTAGTTTTAGAATTACATAGTTCTGTGCTATTGGGAGCAGTTAGTGCTGAACAATTTTATAGGGCCTTTCCCAAAGGCATAGTTTTAGGCTAAGGGTGAATACAGCTCTTAAATACACTTAGCAGTTTTAGATTATTTACTGTATAATATTCAGAGAGGAAAATTGAAATGAAAATACTGAGCGAACTGCAAAAAAAAGGTATACTAATCTCTGAAAAGGATATATTACTATTGGTAGAAAAATATAATATTAAGGAATTATCGATTTTTGGTTCCTCTCTCCGAAACGATTTTAATAATAAAAGTGATATAGATTTTCTGATTGAATTTAATGATTCAAAAAATATTTCTTTGTTTGATTTAGTCGATATTCAAGAATATTTGGAAGCCATTACAAAACGTTCTGTTGATTTGGTTGAGCCCGACAGTTTAAAAAACCCTTATCGAAGAGCCGCTATTTTGGCAAACAAGGAAATAATTTATGCCTCTTAATACCCGTGATAAAAGTTATGTTTATGATATAATCACGTATTGTGAAGAAATAATTGATATTACCGGAAACGAAAACCACCAATCATTTTTAAAAAATAGAATAAAAAGACTTGCTATAGAAAGACTCATTGAAATTGTTGGTGAAGCGGCAAATCATTTATCAAAAGAATTTTTAGAAAAAAATGAAGATATACCTTGGGCAAAAATAATTGGTCTTAGAAATAAATTGGCTCATGATTATGGCGAAATTTTAACAGACAGAATTTGGCTCATTGCCACAAAATCAATTCCAGAATTATTAGTACATATAAAATCAAAAAATTTATTATAAAATATATGCTTTGTATTGATCCGCGCTTATCCGCCTAAATCCGCTTTATCCGCGTGCTAATTCATAAAAACTAGAACGCGGATGACGCAGATAAAACGCGGATGGCCGCAGATAGAGCCCTTAAATTTTTAATTATTAATCCGCGAGTATCCGCACAATCCGCTTTATCAGCGTTCTAATTACTTAAGACCCGAAACGCGGATGATCGCTGATGGTCGCGGATAGAGCTGTACCCAAAGCCTAAACCAGCTCCAGGGCTTTATCCATGTTGCTTTGCAGGGTTTTGCGGATAAATGTCCTTATTCTTAGTTTTTTGTCGTCATTAAGGCTGGCTGGCTCAAACATGAGTATAAAGATTTGGCCTACACCCTGGCTAATATGGGAGCCTATTACTACTCCGTTAAGCATTATGCGTACACCTTTAAGTACCAGCTGGATATCTTTTAGTCTGGAGCCTGCTTTTGGGCTGGATGTGCCGGTAAAAAAGACAGACATGCCAACAGAGCTTATGTCCCGTATCCAGCCTTTATAAACAGCTTCATCCGCCTTGCAGCTGAACTCGGTTCCGTCCGGCGGGCAGGAAGCCCGTATATAGCGTCTTCTGCCCTTGGCCTCATTGGCTTCCAGCATTTTAAGCACAATCTCTGTAGTTTTGGCCACACCCAACTTGATAACAATAAAGCCGCACTCCACGCCCATTTCCATCAGGTAGAATGCTTTTTTGTCCTTATCATCTATCATGGATATAATGCCAAAAAGCGGTTTTTTGGATGCAAGCTCCTTGCGAATATCCAGTATCCATTTTCGCCACAGCTGTTCATCGTTGCCTTCATCAATATTTATAAAGATTAGGCAATCAGGTTCCTTGTGCAAATACCTGGCCAGCTTTGCATGGTCCCTTGTCAGATATACTTCATACTCGGCATCCGACAGGGCAGAGGCTACATCCCCTATCACGGCGGGCGGGTTCAGGAAAAATACCTTTTTTCCAAAAAGGCTCTTTTCCAGTTCCTGTGGCGCTTCGTTATTTTGCTTTCCGTCTTCTGGCATAGTACCAGTTTAAATCATCCTTTTAACGTTTTTCAAGAAAACTTGACCGTTATTCTTCCATTTTGCGATAAGTTTTGCTTTCTTTGGCAAGCTTGATATAAGCTTTGGCATTGGCCAGATTGTGTGCATATTCTTCATCTGTTATTTGCCTTATAAACTTGGCAGGGCTGCCCAAAATTAGGGACCTTGGCGGAAACTTCTTGTTCTGGGTTACAAGAGAACCTGCTCCAACTATGGACCCTTCTGCTATTTCTGCGCCATTCAGGATGATGGCACCCATGCCTATAAGGCAATTGTCTTCCACTTTGCAGCCATGCAGCAGCGCTTTATGGCCCACTGTAACCCCTTTGCCTATTATGCAGGGCTGGTCTGCATCTACATGCAGGACGGAGCCGTCCTGGATATTGCTTCCGCTGCCTATGCGTATGGCCGCTATGTCTGCTCTGACGGCGCAATTGAACCATACCGAGCATTCTTCTCCTATTTGAACGTCCCCCGCAACTTCCGAATTCCATGCAATAAATACATCTTTTGCAATTTTGGGTTCCAGCTCTCCTATAGCATGAATCATGTTGTCTCTCCTTGTTTTTAAAATATATTGAATGAGTCAAAAAAAACATAGACTATAGTTTGGTAATAAGATAAACTTTTATACGGAGGGTTGCGGTGTCTTCGGACATGGATGTGTTTCAGAATATAATTCGCATTGATTCCGAGCTTAACAAGATAAAAGACTACGATATCTTGCTTGAGAGGGTTTTGTTTGAAGCCCGGCGGGTTGTAAATGCCGATGCCGGCTCCATTTATATTAGAGAAGGCGACGAGATTGCCATAAAGTTTGCCCAAAATGACACCAAGCAGCGCAAGCTGCCGCCGGGAGAAAAACAGGCCTATCCGCATTTCAGCATAGCCATTAACGAAAAAACCATATCCGGTTATGTTGCTATGAGCGGAGAACTCATAAATATACCGGATGTTTATGCTTTATCTTCCGGACTTCCTTACAGCTACAATACGGCCTATGATGAAAGCGTAAACTACAAAACCACATCCATGCTAACCCTGCCGCTTAAAACCCAGAACAATATAGTGCTTGGCGTAATACAGATTATCAATGCCATGGACAAGGACGGGAATATCATTCCCTTTTCTGTTCACGACGAGAACCTGGTTACACATTTTGCCGCCAACGCCACAGTAGCCCTCCAAAGGGCATATATGACCAGGGCCATGATAATTCGCATGATACGCATGGCAGAGCTGCGAGACCCCAAAGAAACGGGTGCTCATGTAAACCGGGTTGCCGGTTATGCAGTAGAAATTTATGAGCGCTGGGCATACAAAAAAAAGCTGGATATGGACTTGGTTTACAAAAACAAGGACCTACTTAAAATGGCAGCCATGCTACATGATGTGGGCAAGGTAGCCATAAGCGATACCATACTTAAAAAACCGGCCCGCTTTACACCGGAAGAAGTGCTTGTTATGCAAACCCATACTCTGTCTGGTGCCAGACTTTTTGACGACCCCCAATCTGATTTTGATACCATAGCGGCAGAGGTGGCCCTGACACATCACGAGAACTGGGATGGAACGGGTTACCCCGGCTGGGTTGACCCTGTCAGCGGCCAAATTCTTAAAAGTGATGCGGAAGGTAAGGCAATAAAACGGAAGGGCAGAGAAATTCCCCTATGGGGAAGGATTGTGGCCATAGCCGATGTTTATGACGCGTTGGTATCGCACAGGGTATACAAGAAAGCATGGCTGGAAGAGGATGTGCTAAAGGAAATGCGCTCCCTGTCCGGTAAAAAGTTTGACCCGGAATTGCTGGAAGCTTTTTTTGATGTGCTTCCCAGAATCCATGAAATAAGGGAGCGCCATCCTGACGAGGACTAAAGCTGCCAATAAAGCATGTATGGCCCTGGGCTTTAAACATAAATGCGCCAGGCAATTGACCATGCATATGCAGCCTGAGTAATATTCTGCTTATCATGATTAGCCCCGACACACTTAGGCAAAAATATCTGGATTTTTTCAAGTCCAAAAACCATGCCGTTATTTCCGGCAAATCCCTCATTCCAGAAAACGATCCTACTGTACTTTTTACCACGGCAGGCATGCATCCATTGGTGCCGTATCTGCTGGGAGAAGCGCATCCGGCCGGCAAACGCCTTGTAAACTACCAGAAGTGCATACGAACCGGAGATATAGACGAAGTGGGAGATGCATCCCATCTTACCTGTTTTGAAATGCTTGGCAACTGGTCTTTGGGAGATTATTTTAAAAAGGAATCCATAGCCTATTCCTGGGAATTCCTGGTTTCTGACAAATGGCTGGCCTTGGACCCTAAAAAACTGTCTGTTACGGTTTTTATGGGTGACGAAAACGCCCCAAAGGATGAAGAGTCAGCTGCATGTTGGAGGAACATAGGTATTCCGGAAGAAAAAATTGCATGGCTGCCGGCTTCGGACAACTGGTGGGCAGCTGGTCCTACGGGTCCATGCGGCCCAGATACAGAAATTTTTTACTGGGTGGGAGAAGGCATGCCGCCAGCAGCTTCCAACAAGGGCAATGATCCGGATAGCTGGATGGAAATATGGAACAATGTCTTTATGGAATACAACCGTATAGACGCCAAAACCCTTGTAAAACTGCCCATGCAGAATGTGGATACAGGAATGGGGCTGGAGCGCACCATAACCATCCTGAATGGCAAAAAAAGCGTATACGATACAGAAAGTTTTAAGCCCATCATAGCTGCCTTGGAAGCCATTTCTGGTATAGCCTATGGCAGCGACAAGGACAAGGACAAGGACAAGGACCTTTCATTCAGAATAATAGCTGATCATGTCCGTTCTGCTGTTATGATTTTGGGTGACCCTAAAGGGGTTGTTCCTTCCAATGTAGGGGCCGGCTATGTTTTAAGGCGCCTTATACGCAGGGCTATGCGTCACGGCAGAAAACTGGCCATGGAAGGAAGCTTCTTGCGCAAACCTGCAGAAGCAGTCATAGCCATTTTGTCCAGTGCCTATCCGGAACTGGAAGACAACAGTCAAAAAATAATGGAAGAACTGGCCAGAGAAGAAGCAAAATTTCTGGAAACCCTGCAGAAGGGCGAGCACGAGTTTGAAAAAATGCTGCCCAATCTGCTTAAAAACCCTCAAAAAATCATGTCGGGGCGTCTTGCCTTTAAGCTGTATGACACTTACGGCTTTCCTATAGAGCTTACCCTGGAGCTGGCTGCCGAAAACGGCTTGTCTGTAAACAGGGAAGAGTTTGACGAAGCTTTCAAAAAGCATCAGGAATTGTCCAGGGCAGGGGCCGAGCAGGTTTTTAAAGGGGGTTTGGCTGACCAGTCGGAAATGACTGTCAAGTACCACACCACCACCCACCTTTTGCATAAAGCTTTAAGGATGGTTCTTGGGGAGCGTGTGGAGCAGAAAGGCTCCAACATAAACGCTGAACGCTTGCGTTTTGATTTTTCGCATCCCGAGCCCATGAGTCCGGAAGAAATTGCCAGGGTAGAAGCCATAGTAAACGAGCAAATACAGAGGGACCTGCCTGTAAAAATGGAAATAATGAGCCTTGAAGAGGCCAAAGCCAGCGGCGCCATGGCCCTGTTTGGAGAAAAATACGAAGATTCCGTAAAAGTATATTCTGTAGGAGATTTTTCCAAAGAGTTATGCGGCGGGCCGCATGTGGGGCATACGGGAATACTGGGCCATTTTGTAATAAAGAAGGAGCAGAGCTCCTCCGCCGGAGTCCGCCGTATAAGGGCCGTTCTGGAATAAGGGCCAACTAGCTTCGGGGAAGCGGCTATTCCTTCTTGCGTATAAGCTGGGCGGCTGTTTTATTGTCTTCTTTTACCAGCCTCAAATAAAGTTCTCCGCCGGCTTGGATGGCGTTCCACCAAATGTCGCGGGCAAACTCTTCTATATAGTCTGCCAGCCATTCTTCGGCCTTTTCCATGCTTCCCTTGCGCTCCTGGCTGAACACATAGCGGCCTGCTTCAAGTATAAGTCCTTTGCCTGCGGGTTTAGCCGGGTCCCGCATTCCTGTAAAGGATGGGGCAGCCAGGGGCCGTATTGCCCTTGGTCCTTCTTCTTTATTAAAAAAAACGAGGCTGTTCCATGGCCAGGCCAGAATCAGTTCGGAGTCTTCTGCGGCTGCTTCAATCATTTCAAAAAAAGCATCAAAACTTTTTGGGCCAAAACTTTCTGTTTTTTCCCAGGATATGGCTTTTTGCAAGTTTAGTGTCAGTATTCTCATTAACAGCATAATGCCCAAAAGTGGCTTCCGGGTATAGTAGATACTATTGTTTTTGTGTTATATTTTTAATAGTTATGTCCATTCTTCAAGATATAAAAAGTCCAGAAGACATAAAGGTTTTGGCTTATTCAGATTTGCGCCTTTTGGCTTCCGAGATTCGCGCGCTTATAGTTTCCACAGTAAGCATCAACGGCGGCCACCTGGCCTCCAACCTGGGTGTAGTAGAGCTTAGCCTTGCCCTGCACCGGGTGTTTTCCACTCCTGTAGACAATATTGTATGGGACGTGGGGCACCAGTGCTATACACACAAAATAGTTACCGGCCGTTACGAAGAATTCAGGCGCTTGCGCCGATCAGGCGGCCTTTCTGGCTTTCCAAAACGCAGCGAAAGCCCGCACGACAGCTTTGATACCGGCCATGCTTCCACGTCCATATCCGCGGCTCTTGGCCTGCTTGCGGCTAAAAACCGCCTGGCCAAGCCGGGCTCTGTGGTGCTTGTTATTGGAGACGGGGCCCTTACCGGAGGCATGGCCTATGAAGCCATGAGCCATGCCGGCCAGCTTGGCCTGCCCCTCATAGTCATATTGAATGACAACGCCATGAGTATCTCCAGAAACGTGGGTGCCATATCCAGTTATTTGTCCAGGCTGTCGGCTACGGTCAGGTACCAAAGGATAAGAAGCCTGATAGACCGTATAATACTTGGCCTGCCATGGATAGGCACCAGGATTCATCCGCTGGTTCTGCGCCTTAAGCGGGCTGTAAAAGCGGTTTTTTTTAAAGAGAGCCTTTTTTCTGACCTTGGTTTTGAGTATGCCGGCCCCATAGACGGCCACAACCTGCCTTTGTTGTGCAATGTGCTGAGCGAAGCCAGGGCAATAAAAAAGCCTGTTGTGGTGCATGTTGTAACAAAAAAGGGCAAGGGGCACAGGGAGGCTGAGGCCAACCCTTCCGCGTTCCATGGGCTTGCTCCGGAAAAGCCTTGCCAAAGCAATGGCTCGTCTGCCCTGGAGCCCGCAAATGTTACAGCAGCCATGCCGCAGGGCAATAGGCGCCCAAGTTTTACAGAGGCATTTGGGCAGGCTGTATGCAGCCTGGCAGAAAAAGAAGAAAAGCTGGTGGCTGTAAGCGCAGCCATGAGCGCAGGTACCGGATTGTCGGCCTTCTCTGCAAGGTTTCCGGAGCGCTTTTTTGATGTGGGGATTGCGGAAGAGCATGCGGTCACCTTTGCTGCAGGCATGGCGGCAGGCGGGCTAAAGCCCATAGTTGCAATTTATTCCACTTTCATGCAGAGGGCCCTTGACCAGCTTTTGCATGATGTGGCCTTGCCCGGCCTGCCCGTGGTGTTTGCCATGGACAGGGCCGGGGCAGTTCCGGATGACGGGGAGACCCATCAGGGAATTTATGATATCCAGGCTTTTAAGGCAGCTCCCGGGCTGGCAATAATCTCGCCCGCAAGTGCTAAAGAGCTGGCTTTGGCCCTGGACTGGGCCACTAAATACAATGGCCCGGCTGCCCTGCGCTATCCCAAAGCTATATGTCCTCCGGAGCGGCCAGCCTATTCCGAGGCTTTTGTTCCAGGCAAGGGAGTCTTTGTGCGCCGCAGCGAAGAAAAAGCTGAGGTGCTGATAACCGCTTCCGGGGCCTTGGTAGAGGAAGCCCTTATAGCCGCAGATGCCTGTTCGGAACATGGCATTTGTGCGGATGTGTACCATTTGCGCTTTTTAAAGCCGATAAATGCTGAAGCTTTTGCCGAAATGGCCAATTCCTACAGCTTTGTGCTTTTGGCAGAAGAGGGAGTGCTTAGCGGCAGTGTAGCTGCGGATTTGGCAGCTGCCGTTAAAAGCAGAGGGGGCAATGCCCTGGCTGTGGGTTTTGCAGACAGGCCGCTTCCGCAGGGCAGCCGGGAAGAACTGCTCAAGGCTGCCGGTCTTTCTGCCAGTGAATTGCAGTCGGCCATACAGGCTCATAGCGGCAAATATGCCAAAAGCGCTGTTGATAGCTTAAGGCTAAAAGCCAGCCCATGAAACAGTCCCTGCTGCTTCTGCCCAATGGCAGAAGCCTGGATTACAGCCAGGAACCCATAGTCATGGGCATACTCAATATTACCCCCGACTCGTTTTACAAAGGAAGCCGCTATACCGATTTACAAGCCGCTTTGGCTGCGGCTGCCAAAATGCTGGAGTCTGGCGCCAAAATTCTGGATATAGGCGGCGAAAGCAGCCGCCCCGGCTCCAATTATATTGACGAAAAAGAAGAGCTTGAAAGAATCCTTCCTGTCATTAAAGCCATTCGCAGAAACTGGGATATAGCCATATCCGTGGATACCAGAAAATCCGCGGTGGCAAAAGCCGCTTTGGATCAAGGCGCAGATATAATCAATGACATTTCGGCATTGGGGGATGACCCTTTTATGGCTAAGCTATGTGCGGAAAAAGGCGCGGCAGTAGTCCTTATGCATAAAAAAGGCATACCCCTCAGCATGCAGGATGAACCTTGGTACGAAGACTGTGTTACAGAAGTAAGGGACTATTTGCTGGCTGCGGCAAACAGGGCTGTCCAAGCTGGTATTGCCAGGGAAAAAATCATACTTGATCCCGGCATAGGCTTTGGTAAAAGGCTAATGGACAACTTATCCATTTTGTCCCGGCTTGATGAATTTGCTGCTGCGGGCTATCCTTTGATGGCAGGACTTTCCCGTAAAGCTTTTATAGGCCAAGTGTCCGGAGCAGAAGCCGAAAGCCGCCTGCCTGGCAGTCTGGCAGCAATTTGTGCCGCAAGGCAAAAAGGGGCTGTCTTTTTCCGGGTGCACGATGCAGCAGAAAGTGTTCAGGCTCTTAAAGTATATGACAAAATAAGTTTGGCCAATAAAAGCCAAGGCAACTAATAAAGGGGTAAAAAGGCAAGCATGGGTATACCTGTCATAATTGTCAGCCTTGTCAGATGGTTGCGCCCGGCTCTGGATATAGCCATACTGACTTATCTTATTTTTGCCACCTATAAATTGCTTATTAAAACCCAGGCCATACAGCTTGCAAAAGGCGCGGCCCTTTTGGCTGTCATTTTTGCCTTGGCCTTTTTTTTACGGCTTGAAACTCTTTCTTGGGTGCTGAACATGCTTGCTCCGGGTCTTGTAATAGCCCTGGCCATCATTTTTCAGCCGGAATTGCGTAAAATATTCATCAAACTGGGGCAGGGCGGTTTTTTTAAAAAAGGCAAAGGCCCAAAATCCACCCAGCTGGACGCCATCCTGCACGCATGCGAACTGCTGGCAGAAAAACGGCGTGGTGCCCTTATAGCTTTTGTCCGCTATGTTTCTCTTGACGACATTATTGAACGGGGAACCCGCATAGACGGAGAAGTTAGCTCTCCCCTTTTGCTGTCCATTTTTGAATACGATACAGCCCTTCATGACGGCGCGCTAATTATAAAAGAAGGCCGGATTGTAGCAGCCGGCTGTTTTTTGCCCCTTTCCGAACAGCGCGATATCAAGCGCAGCTTTGGCACCAGGCACAGGGCTGCATTGGGCCTGACCGAAACTACAGATGCTGTGGTACTTGTAGTCTCGGAGGAAACCGGCGCCACATCCCTGGCATTTGAAGCAAAGCTGTATTACAACCTTAGTCAATCAGCCCTTAAAAAAAGGCTTGGCAAGCTTCTGGAGTATTCAAAGCGCAGCTTCTCAAGCGAAGGGGTACTGGATGATTAAAGTCAATTTTGAAAAAATACTGGATGACTGGCCTGCCAAAATGCTGTCGCTTGCCGGAGCAATAGCACTTTTCTTTTTTTACCAGTTCAACAAACTGGAGGAGCGGCCTCTTTCTGTACCGCTGACTGTTGTCAGCAATGACAAGTTTGTGCCTGCCAGTGCCTATCCCAGGACTGTAAGGCTGGTACTAAGGGGAGAAGCAAACGGAATTTACGCTGTGCTGGAAGGCGATATAGTAGCCACGCTGGATTTGCGCGAATTTAACAGTGCCGGAATATGGCGTGTTCCGGTAAGAATAGAAAAAAAGGGCAGTGCCATTGGCATAGAACCTCTGGAAATCAGCGTCGACCCATCCGATGTAGCCATCTCTCTTGAGGCCAGGCTAATAAAAGAAATACCGGTGGTACCCAGTTTTAGAGGCTTTCTGGACCCTGGCTATGAACTGGCAGGCTTCAAGCTGGCGCCTGCAAGAATAGAAGCATCCGGCCCCGCTTCTCTTATGGAAAATATAACCAATGCTGCAACAGAGACCATAGAGCTTACTGGAAGATCGGAAAACTTTACTGTTACCACGCAGGTTGCACTTAAGGATCCTCTTGTCAAGGTTTTGTCCAGCAATTCCATAGAGTTCAGTGCAGAGATAAAAAAAACCCTTGTACACAGGAGTTTTCATGATCTGGAAATCCGCTTAATTGGCCTTCAGGAAGGGCTAAGAGCAGAAAACTTCGCACTGGGAATGGCAAGCTTGGCAGGCTCCAGCATAGAACTTGGAAGCTTTATACCATCCTCGGATGCCCTTACAGCGGATTTATCGGAAATTCACAGCCCGGGAAATTATGCAATTGCAGTAAGCCCCAACTTTCCTCCAGAATTTGAAGTGGAATCATGGGCACCCATGCTGGTATATATAAACATAGTAAAAAACGATGAAAGAGATGCTGACCAAAAAAAGGATGGCAGACCATGATACTTGGAGTAGGAGTGGATGTCGTTCATGTAAGGCGTATAATCAGGTGGCTGGAAATTCCTGGCTTGCCTGAGCGTTTTTTTCATCCTGAAGAGCTTGCGACAGCCCTTTCCAGAGGTGGCAGCGCTGCCCTTTCTTTGGCAGCCCGTTTTGCAGCCAAGGAAGCCCTTGGCAAGGCTTTTGGCACTGGGCTCAGGGCTATGGCTTTAAAGGACATATGTGTGTATAACAGCCATAACGGGCGACCCTCCATAAAGCTGTATGGAAGCGCAAAAAAAAAGTATGACGAGCTATACTGCAAGGCCATCCACTTGTCATTGACCCATGAAAGCGACAATGCCATTGCATTGGTAGTTCTGGAAGGTTAAGGCTTAAAATGGCGGCTGCAAAAAAAGAAGAAAAAGAAAAGAAAGTCAGTTTTTATGTCAAGGAACCCCTCCGCTGTCCGGTTTGTGATGCCAGCTTTCGCAGGGAGGAACTGTTTTCAGGCAGGGTAAATGCTGATGAAATGACGGATGAACTGCATAGAACCTATAAACCGCTTCATGCCTATGGCGATGTTTACCCGCTTGTTTATGAAATTGATGTATGTCCATCCTGCTTTTTTGCTGCCTACAGGCATGATTTTTTGCCGGCAGGCAACAAGTTTCAGGCTGTATTAAAAGACAGTATAGAACACAGGATAGAAGAAGTTCAAAGAATTTTTTCTCCGCTGGATTACCAGTCACCAAGGCGCCTGCTGGAAGGGGCTGCAAGCTACTACCTTGTCATGTTAAGCTACGGTTTTTTTTCCAAGGAATTTGCTCCGTCTTTTAAAAGCGGGATGTCTTCTTTAAGGGCTGCCTGGTTGTGCAATGAACTTCATTCCAAGTCTCCCAACGATAACTGGGACTATGTGGCAGCCATCTTTTATAAAAAAGCGCGTTTTTACTACAAGCTTGCCATAGAACTGGAACAGAGCGGCAAAGAGCCATATTCTGTTATTCGCAACCTTGGGCCTGATACGGATAAAAATTATGGCCACGAAGGTGTTCTTTATGAAGCAGCCATCCTGGAGCTAAAATACGGCCCTAAAGAGGATGCAGCCAAAAGGCATGAAAGCCTTAAACTGGCCAAAACCTCAATAGCCAGAATGTTTGGTTTTGGCAGAAAAAACAAAGCCAAACCCGGCCCCCTTCTTGACAAGGCCAGAGACTTGTATGACCGGCTCAAAGCCGAGTTAAAAGAAGCTGATGAGGATGATGAGTGACAGAAGCATCTTCTGGATTGCACCCAAAAGAGGAACTAGCCAGAAAAATAAAGCTGGTTTTGGCCTATGATGGTACGGATTTTAGCGGCTGGCAGCGGCAGCTTGGCCAAAGGACTGTCCAGGAAGAGCTGGAAAAAGCCGTTGAAAAAATGCATGGCTGCCATGTAGGCATAATTGGAGCAGGGCGTACAGATTCGGGTGTGCATGCAGTTGGCCAGACAGCACATTTCAGCAGCAATATAAAGAGTATTCCGGCAGAGCGTTTTGAACCAGCATTGAACAGCCTTTTGCCCAAAGACATAAGAATAGTAAAAGCGTCACAAGCCAGCAAGAATTTCCATGCCCGCTTTGATGCAAGGCTAAGGCGCTACAAATACTATATACGCTATGGCAAAAACCAGCTTCCGCATCTTGACCGTTATGCGTGGCGTTTGTTCAAAAAACCTGATATAAACAGGCTTAACAGAATGGCTTCATGTTTGCACGGAGAACAGGATTTCAGCGCCTTTGCTTCTGCCCAGGATAAAAGCCATAGCCGCAAGCGCTATATATACCACGCGGCTTTTTATCCGGAGGGCGATGCGCTGGTTTTTGACATAGCCGCCAATGCATTTTTGTGGCGCATGGTCAGATCCATTACCGGAACCCTAATTGAACTGGATGACAGCAAAAAAGACGAGCGGGAAATGAAAAAAATTCTGGACTCCAGGGACAGAAGCCTTGCCGGAGCTACAGCTCCTGCAAAAGGACTTTTCCTGTGGTCTGTACTATATAAAGGCGTTCCGGTAAAAGGGCCAAGAGCAGAATATTTTGCGGAAGGTGAATAATAAATGAAAAATAAAAAGGCTTTGATAAAGGCTGTCATATTTGATCTTGACGGTACTCTGATTGATTCCGAGCCGGTATATTTTGAGAGCGAAAAAATATGGCTCGGAGGCTTTGGCATAGCCTATAGCCAAGAAATGAACCATAAGTATCTTGGCCGCGGCTCTGCAGCCATGATTGCCGACCTGCTTGCAATGTTTCCTGATTCCGCAATGTCAAAATTCGGCATTGAAGAACTTGTAAGGCAAAAGGACGAGGCATATCTTGAATTGGCCCCCCGCATGGTAAAAGCCTTTCCGCAAGTGCTGTCGTTTGCCAATAGTCTTCATAAAATGGATGTGGCTATGGCTATTGCTTCGGGCTCAACCCTGAAAGTGATAAACAGCATGGTAGAAAGCCTTGGCTTTACGCATTTTTTCAATTGTATTGTGTCCGCAGAAGAAATAAAAACGGGCAAACCCGCGCCGGATATATTTTTGGAAACAGCCAGACGCATGGCTGTTGAGCCGGAAAACTGCCTGGTGCTTGAAGATTCAAAAAACGGAGTTTTGTCAGCCAAAGCTGCCGGGATGCATTGCGTTGTACTGCCCGACCCGGAACTGCCTTTCTTTGCGGAGCAGGAATTGGCGGACATTCTGGTCAAAGGAGGGCCCAGGGCTTTTGACCCGGAAGCAGCTCTGTCCGCTTTTGATTGGAAAGCTTAAAATGGACTTGCTTCCCTGAAGCTTGGGTGGCGGCAAATGACTGCTTTAAAACAACCAAGCTTCAGGAAAGAGGCTTACACCTTTACCCCGGACATGCTTAAAAGCGCATCGTTAGTCTCTCTAAAGCGTTTGATAACGATAGGCAATATGGCCAGGGCTACTTCTGGATGGGCTTTCATAAAAGAAGTAAACTCCCAGGAAGCCAAAAGCAGGCATTTTGTGGGTTCCAATGCTGTTACCGTGGCTGTACGCTTTGCTCCGTCCAGGACGGCAAACTCGCCCATTATATCGCCGGGGCCATTAGTGGCAATTTCAAAACGTTCTCCCAGGCTGTTTTCTTTTTCTATTTTGACCTTGCCTGACAAAATTATAAAAAGGCCTATTCCTTCTTCGCCCTGCTTCATAAGGGCTGTCCCGGAAGCAAAATCCCTTTCTGTGCATATCTGGGCGATGGCTTTTATTTGCTTTTCTCCAAGATTGGAAAAAAGGCTCACTTTGGACAAGGCGGCTGCATGATTCATAAAAATATCCTTTCTGGCATAAACAGATTGGCTTCCAAGGCTGGACGTTTTCCAAACGGCTCAATCTATGCTTTGATAATTGTCTATGGTATGAATTGTCATGGTGCTGTGGGCAAAAGAAATATTTTCTGCCCTGAAGTTTTTGATCAGGCTGTTGTAAAAAGCGTTGCTGACAGGCATCCAGTCTGTTTTTGCTATCCACACACCCAAAAACAGGTCCACGCCGTCTTTGGCAATTCCTGATATTACAAAAAGCGGCTCGGGTTTCTTAAGAACTCCGGCCAAAGACAAGGCTGTATCCAAAAAAACGGCTTTTATTTTATCCAGATTGGCATCGTGCGGGACCGTAAACTTTATACCCTGCCGCCTTACATCAAAGCGTGTAATGTTGGTAACCGTGGCTTTTATAAGTGTCTCGTTGGGGATACGTACAAGCTGGTTGTCAAAGGTTCTAAGTTTTATGGACAGGGTATCCACCGAGTATACCGAGCCCATGGCATCGTCCACGCTTATTACATCGCCTACCGTAAAGGTTTTTTCCGACATTAAAAAGAAACCGCTTATAAAATTGGATACAGAAGTCTGGGCTGCAAAACCTATTGCAATACCCGCAATTCCTGCAGCTCCGAGCAGGGCAGAAAGGTCCACATTGGCTGCTTCCAGCACATTTATGGCAATAATTGCAAAACCTATATATTGGGCAATTTTGATTACAAGGTCGCCGGATCTTGCATCAAGGCGTTTTTTGGCAAAACGTTTTACAATGGACAGCATTACCCCTATAAAAATAAGGCCAAGTGCCAGGGACAAGGCTATTCTGGCCAGTTTTACAAGTGTATCCACTGTAAAAAGATGGGCTAAAAATGAGTCTTCCGGAATCAGATTCATATACCACTTAATTTTTGCGGCAGCAGGAAGTGCCGTCAAATCTGTTTCTGTCATAAGGATAACCTCGTAATGGCTCTGAGCAATTCTATGGAACGCACCCTGAAACGCTCTTCTCCGGATATTTTTGGCCGGGTTAACAGCATCCATCCGCTGGATGCGGGATCTTGCCCTATAAGGCTCATTTTTAAGCCGGAAGCGCTGAACACAAAGGAAAGCTTCTCGCTCATCATTCTGTCGCCCTGTGCAAAAATGGACAATTCTTCGCCATAAATACATAACTCTTCAACAAGCATGCCTTCCTGGGAAGAGTTTTTAAGCCTTACAGGATGGCTTACCAGGCTGGGGTCCGCAATCATGGCTTCAAACAGGGGTTCGCCCGTTGCAAGGAATTCCGCTTCGTCATAACGGCATACAATACCCGTGTCCGGCTGGCCAAAAAGGGTTTTGTGCGGAGGCCGCAATGGCAAAGATGCAACAAGGCTGTTGGCAAGCCAAATTTGGGCCTCTGGTCTGGAAAAGATCCAGCCTTCCAGTTCTGCTCCGGCCGGCAAAAGAAAAGCCTCTTTCAGTTTTATACATACAGGCAGACCGGGATATGCGGGCAAAAGGCTGTACTCGGAGCCGTTGCTTACAAGCATCCTTATCCATGCCGGGTCTGTCATTGGGGGGATATAAACGGGTTTCCCAGTTTTTGCCTTCTTTTTCTGTTCTGTATGTGTTTTGTAAACAGGCAGAACAGAAATCAGCTTTCCTTCTCCGGCTTGTTCAATGGCTACACAGATGCTTGTTTCTCCAAGCTCGTGTATTTTGATGCCTTCCTGCCAGGGGAAGCTATAAGTGTTCCATAAAATATTTTTTTTGTCTTTGCTTTCGGTTTTTATTGTCAAATTTGGCACAAGCATAGTATAACCTGAACCTTATGTTCCGGTAAAGGTGGATTAAAAAATGGCTGTTTTTATAGAAGGCTTTGCAGAAATTGGCAATAATCTGCGCCTGGATGTATATGTATCGGACATATTAAAGCTTATATCCCGCAGCCAGTTTAAAAACCGTTTTGTAAAAGCCACGGTAAACGGCAGGGCAGCCAAGGCATCCAGGCTGCTTAAGCATGGAGACCGTTACGTAATTGAGCTGAAGGATGAAGAAGATGTTTCCGCTGCCGCTATGCCGGAAGAAATCCCTTTACAAATAGTATATGAAGACAAAAACGTCGTTGTACTGGACAAACCCCAGGGTATGGTGGTGCATCCGGCCCATGGAAACTGGTCCGGAACCCTGGCCAATGCCCTGCTTTGGCATTTTAAAACAGAGCCCGGCCTGGGAACGCTGCCAAGGGCAGGTTTGGTCCATCGCCTGGACAAGGATACTTCAGGGCTTATTATTGCCGGAAAAAATGCCAAAGCCCAGGACTTTCTGGCAGCACAGTTCAGAAACAGGACTGTAAAAAAAACATATTTGGCCATAAGCAGGGGAGTTCCGGCTGCAGAAAGCGGTATTGTTGACAATTGGCTGGCCAGGGATGAAAAAAACAGGAAACGTTTTGCACCGGCTCCGGAAGGCAAGGGCAAACGGGCTATAAGCGAATGGAAGGTGCTGGCCAGCACCCAAAACTATGCAATTCTGGAACTGGGACTCAAAACAGGCAGAACCCACCAGCTCAGGGTACATTGCAAAACACTGTTATGTCCCATACTTGGAGACCCCATTTACGGGACTAAAGACAGGCTTTTTCCGGATGCAAGCCTTATGCTGCATGCCTGCAAGCTGGCCATAAGGCTGCCGGGTCATGATGAGCAGTCAGAGTTTTCAGCGGCCATACCTGAAAGATTCAGGCATGTTATAGAAAAGCTGGGCCTGGATACTAGGCAATGCCGGACGGTTTTTCCCTGGCAGCATTGACCCTGAGCCGTCTGCCTTCAAAGTCTTGGCCGTCCAGGGCTTTTATTGCGGCAACAGCCGTTTCCTGGCTGTTCATGGTTACAAAGCCAAAGCCCTTTGACACACCATTGGCCTTGTCTGTAACTATGGAAAGCTCTTCCACAACGCCAAAGCCCATGAAAAGTTCCCTAAGGCTGCTTTCTGTTGTGGCAAAGTTAAGGTTGCCAACATATATTTTTTTTGACATTGGTCTTGCCTCTGTACAAAAAACTATAAAATCTCAGTATGTTATAATAATGCTGAATTTATCAGCAGTCAACGCCATTAGAGAACTTGTTTTCTTGACAAAGGAGCCTTGTTCACTATAATGAGTT
>JAKPMS010000207.1 GCA_029548805.1 Spirochaetota bacterium
ATCAAGGCCGGCGTCATGGAAATTGGCGATATTTTTATAGTCAACAAAGCCGACCGGGATGGTGCTGAGCGGGTTATACGCGAAATTAAAGTAATGCTGGAAACAGCTGTATTAAACAATGCTGTAACCCGTTTTACACCTCTATATAATGCCATGACAAAACTTGCTTTGAACAAACCCGATTCCGCGCAGAAACGGGCATTTGACCAGGGAGCCTTTCACCATATAGCCGCCCAACTGCCATTGTTGGATGATGAACATCATGCCAGCCTTATGATACCTCCCGTATTGCCCACAATAGCTGAAAGCGGACAGGGTATTCCCGAACTTGTGGACGCCATAATGGCGCACAAAAAAGCTCTTGTTGCCAGCGGCTTTATCAATATCCGAAGGGAAGAAAATCTGGTTTGGGAGTTGGGCAGGCGGCTGGCGGATAGAATCCTGGCCAAATTGGATAAAAAAAGCTCAAACCAGACAATAGCCAAGCTGGCCAGGTCTGTGCTAGAAAGAGATATGGATTTTTATGATGCTATGGAAAGCATGGAACACAATCTGGATATTTAATTATGGCCAAGAAGGGGGTTAAAAATGGTATTAAAGCTGGATCATATTGGCATTGCAGTAGCAAATTTGGAAGAATCATTAAAACTATATACCGGCGCACTGGGCATGAAGCTTCATGGAACTGAAACAGTTGAGGACCAAAAGGTAAAAACAGCTTTTTTGCCGCTAGGTGATACCGAAGTGGAGCTGCTTGAATCCACTTCTCCTGATGGTCCTATTGGCAAGTTTATAGAAAGCAGGGGGCAAGGCATACATCACCTGGCTTTTAAAGTAGATAATGTGGAAAAAGCACTGGAAGAGCTCAAAAAGCAAGGCATCAGGCTGATTGACGAGAAACCCCGATATGGAGCCGGTGGCGCCAAAATCGCATTTTTGCATCCAAAAGCCACCAATGGTGTACTCATAGAACTTTGTGAAAGAGAATGACAATTCAAAATATCATCAAGTGCATTGGCTGAGCTTCTAGGCCGGTCAATAGCATTATCAATAAGGATGGAGCCATAATTATGGAAGCTAAACTGAAGGAACTGTCCGAAAAGAGAAAAAGCGTTTTGGACGGTGGAGGACCCAAAAGGGTAGCCGCACAACATGAAAAGGGCAAAATGACTGCCCGGGAACGCATCGAAGCCTTCCTTGATCCTGACAGCTTTGTGGAGCTGGATGCTTTTGTAGAACATAGGGCTGCAGAGCTGGGCATGGATGAAGTCAAAGCCCCAGGAGAAGGTGTTGTCATTGGCTATGGCACAGTAAATGGCCGGCTTGTATACCTGTTTGCCCAGGACTTTACCGTTATTGGCGGTTCTCTTGGAGAAATGCATGCAGCCAAAATTTGCAAGGCTATGGACACGGCCATGAAGGTGGGCTGCCCATGCATAGGTATAAATGATTCGGGAGGAGCCAGAATACAAGAAGGCGTTGATGCGCTTTGCGGTTACGGCAACATCTTTTACCGTAACACCCTTGCATCAGGTGTTATTCCCCAGATTTCCGTAATCATGGGCCCCTGCGCCGGTGGCGCCGTATATTCTCCGGCCCTTACAGACTTTACCGTAATGGTGGACAAGACTTCCAACATGTTCATTACTGGCCCTCAGGTAATAAAAGCGGTAACAGGCGAAGATGTGACAGCAGAAGCGCTTGGTGGAGCTTTAGTGCATTCAGCAGTATCAGGTGTTGCCAGCCTTATGTTTTCTGACGAAAAAGCCACAATCGAAGGTGTAAGGCGGCTTCTGTCCTATCTTCCCCAAAACAATATAGAAGACAGCCCTCTTGTAGATACCGGAGATGATTCAGCAAGGCTTTGCAGCGATTTGGCTAATATTATACCCGACTCCCCAAACAAGCCTTACGATGTGCGGGACGTAATTTCCAGAATATTTGACAATGGTGACTATTTTGAACTACAGCCCTTGTATGCAAAAAATATAGTAACCTGTTTTGCCCGCCTTGGCGGCCGCTCTGTGGGCGTTATTGCCAATCAGCCCAATGTTCTTGCGGGAGTCCTGGATATCAACGCTTCGGACAAGGCAAGCCGCTTTATAAGGTTCTGCGACTCTTTTAACATGCCAATTGTAACCCTTACCGATACCGCAGGTTACCTGCCGGGCGTTGGCCAGGAACATGGCGGCGTCATCAGGCACGGAGCCAAGCTGCTTTATGCCTACTCGGAAGCCACAGTACCCAAGATGAACGTAATAATGCGCAAGGCATACGGCGGAGCATATATAGCCATGAGCTCTCGCCATTTGGGAGCCGACATGGTTTTTGCATGGCCAAGCGCAGAAATTGCTGTTATGGGCCCTGAAGGAGCCGCAAACATCATTTTTAAAAACGAAATAGAAGAAGCTGCCGACTCTGCAGCCATGAGAAAAGAAAAGATACAGGAATACAAAGACCAGTTTGCAAACCCTTACAAAGCAGCAGCAAGGGGTTATGTGGATGATGTAATAGACCCTGCCCACACCAGAGCCAGGCTGGCATCTGCCCTAGCCATGCTGCTTGGCAAAAGAGAAAGCCGTCCTTCCAAAAAACACGGTAATACACCGGTATAATGGGGGCCAATGATGAATAATGTTATAGTTAACGAAACCAGCTCGCAGATGTGGACAATAGTTCTTGTAGGTCTTGTAACAGTTTTTTTGTGCCTTATATTCCTTGTAGCAATGGTTTCATTTTTTAAAAAGGTTTTTACCCCTGGCAGCAAAAAACAAAGCCATAAGCATGGCAATACGCCTGTTTCAGTGCAAAAAGCTGTTGAAAAAGCATCCGGGGGCACAGACAACAATTTGGTGGCTGTAATAGCGGCTGCCATATCTGCTGCAAGCGGGGCTCCCGTATCGTCTTTCAGAATTGCATCCATAGAATATTCGGGTTTTAATACCCCGGCCTGGGGTCATGTTGACCGCGCAGGACGCCAATAAAGATTTTAAGGAGATTTTTTATGCTCAAGAAATACAGGGTAACAGTAAACGGTCAGTCTTATGATGTAGCAGTGGAAGAACTTGGTTCTGTGTCTGGCAATGTTCCTGCTCCTGCAGCAGTAACACATGCGGTATCAGCACCAGCAGCCACAGCAGCTGCACCGGCAACGGCTCCCGCTCCTTCTGCTGGCGGAGCAGGCACGGTAGCCGCACCCATGCCGGGAACAGTTCTTTCTATAAAGGTAGCTGCCGGGCAAGCAGTCAAGCGCGGTGATGTGCTTCTCATACTTGAAGCCATGAAAATGGAAAATGAAATAACAGCAACAGCAGACGGCGTTGTAAAAGCGCTAAGGGTTCAGGCTGGTGCCACAGTTAATACTGGAGACCCCTTGGTCGAGCTGTCCTGATGGCGGTGGCGGTATAATATATGTGGCAAAATATAATTGATTTTCTGCAGACCACCGGTTTTGCAGGTATGACAGGCAGCAGCATGATGGTGTTTGGAGTAATACCGGGAGAACTGATCATGCTTGTTGTGTCCTGTGTGTTGCTGTATCTGGGCATATGGAAGCAATTTGAACCCTTGCTTCTGGTACCCATAGCATTTGGAATGCTCCTGGCAAACCTGCCCCTGGGCGGCATTTTTGATCCGCCTTCTGGAAATATGCCAGGCGGCCTTATTTACTATTTGTATTACGGCGTAAAAATGGGTATTTATCCTCCGCTTATTTTTATGGGAGTAGGGGCCATGACAGATTTTGGTCCCCTTATAGCCAACCCCAAAAGCCTTCTTCTTGGAGCTGCTGCTCAAGTAGGAATATTTATTCCGTTTGTAATTGCTTTTTTTCTTGGAAAATGGTTTCCGAGCCTGGGCTTTGACCTGAAAGCTGCTGCCAGCATAGGAATAATAGGCGGAGCTGACGGTCCTACTGCAATTTACCTTACAAGCAAGCTAAAGCCGGAACTGCTTGGACCTATAGCCATTGCAGCATATTCCTATATGGCCCTTGTTCCCCTGATTCAGCCCCCCATCATGAAGGCACTTACCACCAAAAAAGAAAGAATGATACGAATGGATCAGCTCCGGGTAGTATCCAAGTCGGAAAAAATCGTGTTTCCTATAGCGGTAACCATTTTTATCGGCCTTATACTGCCTTCTGCAGTGCCCTTGCTTGGTTCTTTGATGCTCGGGAACCTGTTCAGGGAAACCGGCCTTACAAACAGGCTGTCTGATACAGCCCAGAATGCCCTGATCAACATTCTTACAATTTTCTTGGGTATTTCTGTAGGTGCCACTGCTAGCGCTCCCCGCTTTCTGCAGCCCCAGACGCTTATGATAATTGCCCTGGGATTGTTTGCCTTTTCCTGCGGAACGGCAGGGGGAGTGTTGTTCGGAAAACTTATGTGCTTTTTAACAAAGGGCAAGGTAAACCCGCTCATTGGTTCTGCCGGCGTATCAGCCGTGCCTATGGCTGCCAGGGTTTCCCAGGTAGTAGGCCAGAAGGAAGATCCGGGCAACTACTTGCTGATGCATGC
>JAKPMS010000010.1 GCA_029548805.1 Spirochaetota bacterium
AAAGCGCTTTTAAACCCGAATTCCTGAACCGCATAGACGAAACAGTCGTTTTTGAGCGGCTTAAGCCCAATGACATGACAGGAATTGTGGATATTCAGCTGGCCTTGCTGCAAAAGCGGCTTATGGAACGCTCAGTCAGCATAGAAATGAGCAGGGAGGCAAAAGCTTTGCTTGTAAAAGAGGGTTATGATGAACATTTTGGCGCCAGACCGCTAAAAAGACTTATTCAGACCAGCATACAAAACCCTTTGTCCAAAATGCTTATTGCCGGGGATATAAGAGACGGGGATGCTCTGACAGTAAAACCGGCTGCTGGAAGCGAAAACCTGTTTTCTTTTGAAATAAAACACAATGGAAACAGCACTCACTGACAGCCATGCCCACCTGTCCTATGTGCTAGAGCAGCAAGGGCAGGTGGCAATGGACGCCATTATAAAGACTTATTCCGCCCAGGGCTCAGAAGCCTTTATAATGGATATTGGCGTCGATTATGACGACTTTCCTAATAGAAAAGCTCTTTTTGGTGCTTTTCCTTTTGTAAAGCTGTCTGCCGGAATATGGCCAGACCAAGACAGCCTGCAAAGCCAAAAGCATATAGAAGAAAGAGTAAACGAGCTGAAAAACTGGGCAAAGGACGCTTCCTGCCTTGCAATTGGCGAATGCGGCTTGGACTACCATTGGATGAACGGCTCCCAAAAAGCCCAGGAACTGCTGTTCAGGGCACAAGCAGACTTGGCTCTTAAGCTGGGCAAGGCACTTATAGTTCACTCGAGGGATGCCCACCCGGAAACCCTTGCTGTGGTCAAAAGCTATGCGGTCAGCATTCCGGTAATAATCCATTGTTTTTCTTATAATGAAGAAGCTTGCCTGGACTATCTGTCTTGCGGCTGCTACATATCTTTTGCAGGCAATCTTACATACAAAAACGCTGCCCCATTAAGGGCTGCCTGCTCCAAGGTGCCGCTTAATCGCCTTTTGCTGGAAACAGATTCTCCATATATGAACCCGGAACCTTTAAGAGGCAAGCCTTCCAGTCCGCTGGACATAAAAAGGAACTATGAAATTGCAGCCGGGCTTAAAGCTTGCAATATCGAAAAACTGGTATATATCGTAAAAAACAATTTCAAAGATATACTGAACTTGTGACAATCGGGCTGTACAGACCGGCAGTCTTTGCACTCTTTGCTGAAATTTCTACTTGACGGATTAAGCAGTAGTAATACACTATTAAACATGTATTATTAAAACCTGTTTAGGAGGCGGTATGCAAAGATTTGCTAAGATTTTGGCGCTGGCTTTGGTTTTGTCCCTGGTAATGGGGGCTACAGCCTTTGCGGCTCCCAAAGCAACTTTCCACATTGGAATAGTAACTGGCACTGTATCCCAGTCCGAAGACGACCTGCGCGGCGCAGAGAAGCTTATTGAGCTTTACGGGTCTGTAAAAGATGGCGGTATGATCCAGCACATTACTTATCCTGATGACTTCATGTCACAGCAGGAAACAGTTATTTCCAATATTGTTTCTCTTGCGGATGACCCTCTTATGAAGGCCATTGTTGTAAACCAGTCCATTCCTGGCACAGCAGAAGCTTTTAAAAGGGTAAGGGAAAGGAACCCCAATATCCTGTTGCTGGCCGGCGAGCCGCATGAAGACCCTGATGTTATCCAGAAAGCTGCGGATCTGGCTGTAAACAGCGATTTTATTGCCCGCGGCTATACCATCATCTGGGCTGCAAAACAGCTTGGCGCAAAAACTTTTGTCCATATTTCGTTCCCAAGGCACATGTCCTACGAGACCCTTGGCCGCAGAAGAATGATTATGGAACAGGCTTGCAAGGACCTTGGACTCAACTTTGCGTTTGAAACAGCTCCCGACCCCACATCCGATGTGGGAATAGCCGGCGCACAGCAGTTCATACTGGAGAAGGTACCCCAGTGGATACAGAAATACGGCAAAGACACTGCATTCTTCTGCACCAACGATGCCCACACTGAACCCCTCCTAAAGCAGCTGCTCACCTATGGCGGCATGTTTGTAGAAGCCGACCTTCCTTCTCCGCTTATGGGCTATCCGGGAGCGCTTGGTATAGACCTGTCCAAGGAAGCCGGAGATTTCCCTGCCATACTCAAAAAGGTTGAAGCCGCAATCAAGGCAAAAGGCGGTGCAGGCCGCTTTGGCACCTGGGCATATTCTTATGGCTATACTGTTACAGCCGGACTTGGTGAACTTGCAAAGAACATAATCGAGAAAAAAGCCAAGATTAACAGTCTTAATGACCTGTACAAGGCTTTTGGCAAGTTTACCCCCGGAGCCAAATGGAACGGCGCTTATTTTGTGGACAATCTTACAGGTGTAAGGGCCACAGGACATGTGCTCGTATACATGGACACCTATGTTTTTGGCAAAGGCTATCTGCCTACTACACAGCAGAAGATAGATCCCAAATACTTTGCCATTAAATTTGTAAACTAAAAAGCCTGTTTGATTTTTAGTGGAGGGGCTTTTTGCCCCTCTTTTTCTACAACCCGCGCCTTCGGCCGAGTTAAGCCGAAGGCGTTTGTCTGATAGGGGTACTTAATGGGACAGGACAGTCCGCTTTTATCCATACAACATGTATCCAAAGATTTTTATGGTAACGTTGTACTGCAGGATGTAAGCTTTGACATAAAACCGGGAGAGATAATAGGCCTTGTCGGCGAAAATGGCGCCGGCAAAACCACTCTCATGCGCATTTTATTTGGTATGCCGGTCATAACGGAAACTGGCGGGTATCAGGGTAAAATTGTATTTGATGGTCATGAAACCAATTTTTCCAGCCCTTTTGATGCTCTGGATGCCGGAATAGGCATGGTCCACCAGGAATTCAGCCTTATTTCCGGCTTTACCACCACAGAAAATATTTTGCTCAATAATGAATCCATGAAGCCCAATTTTTTGAATGAGGTTTTTGGGGACAGGATGAGTTTCCTTGACCGCTCTGATATGAAGCAAAGGGCAGTAAAAGCTATTCAAAAATTAGGCGTAAAGCTGAATCCAGATATGCTTATATCCGAAATGCCCATTGGTCACAGGCAGTTTACAGAAATAGCCAGGGAAATAAATCGGGAAAAAATAAAACTACTGGTTCTGGATGAGCCTACCGCAGTACTTACAGAAAGCGAAGCGGAAGTTCTTTTAACAAGTCTTAGAAACTTGGCCGCCAAGGGCATTTCCATAATTTTTATATCCCATCGTCTGCAGGAAGTGCTTTCTGTGGCAGACACCATAGTGGTTTTAAGGGATGGAAAGGCTGTAAAAAACCTGCCATCCAAAGAATGCTCTATAAGGGATATAGCGTCATGGATGGTTGGAAGATCCATGACTTCAGAATCCGATGCTGAAGTAGCAAACAGAAAACTTGCAGATGAGTATTTCAGGGTTGAACATTTGTGGGTGGATATGCCCGGAGAAACAGTCAAGGATGTAAACTTTACTGTCAATAAAGGAGAGATTTTTGGAATAGGCGGCCTTGCCGGCCAAGGCAAACTGGGCATTTCCAACGGAATAATGGGCCTTTACCCGGGAGGCGGCAAAGTTATATTTGACGGAAAGGAAGCCCCGCTAAATGATCCAAGAAAAGTCCTGGAGATAGGCTTTGCCTTTGTGTCCGAGGACAGGCGCGGAGTAGGGCTGCTTTTGGACGAAAGCCTGGAATGGAATATAGCTTTTACTTCCATGCAGATCAAAAACAGCCATTTAAAAAAAATGCTAAAGCTGGTCAAAATTAGGGATGATGCATCCATGAGAAAACTGACAGAGGAATATATAAAACTTCTGGACATAAAATGCACTGGCCCGTCACAAAAGGCAAAAGAGCTGTCTGGCGGAAACCAGCAAAAAATTTGCCTTGCCAAAGCTTTTGCCATGAAACCCAGCATACTTTTTGTATCGGAGCCCACACGAGGCATAGATGTCGGTGCCAAAAAGCTGGTTCTTGACACCCTTATAAGATATAACCGCGAATACGGCACCACAATAGTCATAGTATCCAGCGAACTGGAAGAGCTAAGGTCTTTATGCGACAGGATTGCCATAATAGACGAGGGCAGCGTTGCAGGAATTTTGGAGCCTACTGCTCCTTTGGAAGAGTTTGGGATGCTTATGTCGGGAGCCTTTGAAAGCAACAAGGAGGCTAGCCATGCTTAAAGTCAAAGAGTTTATAAGGGATTTCGGCTGGCCGCGCCTTATAATTTTTTTCTTTCTGGTGTTCATGTTTATTGCCGCTCCTTTTGTGGGCGTCCGCCTGGATGCTTCCTTTTCGGATGTGCTGAACAGGTTCGGCATGAATGCCATTATGGTGCTGGCCATGGTACCCATGGTGCAAAGCGGCTGCGGTCTCAATTTTGGTTTGCCTTTGGGAATCATTTCAGGCTTGCTGGGAGCGACTATTTCCATCCAACTTGGGGTAACAGGCTTTGGCGGCTTTTTGATCGCCGTATTTATAGCGCTTTTTTTTGCAAGCATTTTGGGCTGGCTTTACGGTCTTCTTCTTAACAAGGTAAAAGGAGAAGAGATGACCATAGCCATGTATGTTGGCTTTGCCAGCGTAATGTTCATGTCAATCATGTGGCTTGTATTGCCTTATAACAGCCCAAACATGGTATGGGGTTATGCAGGCAAAGGCCTTAGAACAACCATCACCGTAGAAGGCTACTGGTTAAGGGTTCTGAATAATTTTCTGGCCATAAAGTTTGGCGAATTTTTTGTAATTCCTACGGGACTTCTTCTTTTTGTGGCTTTGTGTGTTTTAATTGTTTATGTTTTTATGCGCACCAAAACCGGTACAGCCATGACTGCAGTAGGATCCAATCCGGATTTTGCCAGGGCCAGCGGAGTTTCTGTGGACAGAATGCGCGCCATATCGGTAATGCTGTCTACCATGCTTGGGGCTGTTGGTATAATTGTATATGAACAGAGCTTCGGCTTTATCCAGTTGTACACCGGGCCTTTGTATATGGCTTTTCCGGCGGTTGCCGCCATTCTTATTGGCGGGGCTTCTGTGAACAAGGCCAGCATGCTTAATGTTCTTGTGGGCACCTTCCTGTTTCAGGGTTTGCTGACCATGACTCCGTCAGTAATTAACAGCCTGCTCCAAAATGACATGTCGGAAGTCATTCGTATAGTTGTGTCCAACGGCATGATTTTATATGCGCTTACGCGCAAAACAAAGGTAAGCAAATGAGCGGCAAAAACAAACTTGGCCGCGTATTGGCAGACAACGCGGTAGTCATCCTTTTTATATTATTGTCTGTAATTGCAATTCCGTTTTCGGGCTTCTCTGTTCAAAATATTTTGCAGGAAATGTTTACCAGACTTGGCAGAAACTCCTTCCTGGTACTTGCCCTGCTGCTGCCAATATATGCTGGCATGGGCCTGAACTTTGGCATGACCCTGGGAGCCATGGCAGGCCAAATAGGACTTATCATGGCCATAGACTGGGGCATAGCCGGCTGGCGAGGGCTTGTGTTTGCGGCTCTTGTAGGCACACCCCTGTCAATCCTGCTTGGCTGGATATGCGGTGCGGTAATGAACCGTGCAAAAGGCAGAGAAATGGTTACCGGCTACATACTTGCCTTTTTTATGAATGGCGTATACATGTTTTTGGTGCTTTTCACAATGGGAGCCGTCATACCCGTACGCTCTGCAACCATTTTGCTTACCAGGGGGTACGGTATACGCAATACCCTTAACCTGGATCTGGTGCGTGCTTCCTTGGACAAGCTGCTAATGCTAAGAATAGGCCCGTTTTTTATACCTGTAGCCACCTATCTTGTTATTGCAGTTCTGTGTGTTTTTATTGTCTGGTTCAAAAAAACAAAATTGGGCCAGGATATGAGGGCAGTAGGGCATGACCTGGTTGTGGCAGACTCGGCAGGTATTCCTGTAGAAAGAACAAGAATTATTGCAGTGGTAATTTCCACTGTTCTGGCTTGTTACGGACAAATTATATTTTTGCAGAATATGGGCAATATGGCCACCTATAATGCACATGACCAGACAGGTTTTTTTGCTGTTGCAGCCATTTTGGTAGGCGGAGCTTCAGTTAAAAAAGCATCCCTCCTTAATGCATTTTTGGGGATTTTTCTGCTGCACCTTATGTTTTATGTATCTCCGCGAGCCGGACAGAACCTGTTTGGCTCGGCCATGATAGGTGAATACTTCAGGCAGTTTGTCGGTTACGGAGTAATAGCTTTGTCCCTGGTATTGTATGCATGGAAAACCAGGAGAGATGCAGTTTTTGCCAGGGAAGTACTAAAGAACAATGGTTCCTCCGGGCACAGTGATGCCGCTAAAGAAGGAGCTGCCAAATGAAAATCAGCTTAAAAACTCCTAAAGAAAAACGGCGCTTTCTGATCAGGATAGCTCTTGTTTTGTTGTATTTTTGCGTTACCATTTTTGTCCTTTTTAACGGAAGGGGTCACACAATTCTTATTGACAACAAAGATGCGGACGACCTGAGCTATGAAGCCGTGGATGGCATGGAAGTATCCATTGATTCCCAGGAAAGCGCCGAATACTGGCCGGGAGACAGGGACAAAGCCGTTGTCAGGGGTCAAAAACATAAAATAAGGATTAGTTTTTTTGATGAAGAAATCCCCGAATTCGAGGCAACATTTACTGTACCTTTTTCTGTTGACATGCTTATTTTATCCGTTCCAAAAATGCTTGCCGGAATTGAACCATTCATAGAAACTTTTGTAGCACCTGATTTTGTGGACACTTTTGAAAAAGAAGAAAGCGCGGAAAGCTTTGACAGCTTTGAAGATATGTATGACGGCTTGCAGCAAGAGGATTATTATATAGGGTCATGAATCCTAAAAACAATCAGTAATAAAAAAAGCCTTCCGCACCCGGGAAGGCTTTTTTATTATCAAGAGAAAAGCAATTTTTACCAGCCGTCCACCATGTCGTCTACATCCCTGCTGTCTTCTGCAAACAGGTCTGTTACCGCTCTAAGGTCGTCAAAATAAATATAATATGTGCCAAAGGCTTCCATTGGGTCGCATTCAATTTTAAAGCCGTGAACTTTTAGCCCCATCTGGTTGTTGTAATGGAAGTTCCTTTGAATAATGCCTGTTTTGCCATCGGGGTTCTGGGGGGGTATGGCCACAGACATTTTTTTCCAGCCCTGGAAGTTCAGCTTGCCAAGGGTCAATTCAAACTGGTTGTTAAAAAAATCCGAAACAATAAGCTTTAGCACATGATTATAGTTTCTTCCTGCTACCCATACCGATACGGTTTTGGCAATACCTTCTATGGGAATGGGTTTTTGAGCCATTACATAAACAGTATTGTAACCCCGTCTGAAAAACTCCACCTTGGCGCCGTAGCTGTAAATATCAGCAAGCTTTGGGTCTATGCCTGTATAGCGCTCTTCGGATTTGGGTTCATCTGTTTTTGCGGCAGGACCGCCGGCAAACAATCTGCCGCTGGCTATTCCTTCGTCCCTTGAAATTTGTACATTCCAAAAGCCTGCAGATTCAAATTTGTCAACAGTAACCGTCTGCAACTTTTGCTGAGCAGTGTCAACGCCGATAGCATTGGGATCAGGGCTTCCAACTGTTTCCTGGGCAAAAGCTGCATACAAAACAGATAAAGCCAAAATAATGGTAAATATCTTTTTCATGGTTTCCCCTTATTTGGACTCGCCGGAGCTGCCCCAAATTTCTTCAATTACCTTTGGATTGGTCAAGGAGTCGCCGTCAAAAAGGGATTCAAAGGTATCGGTAAGAACTTTAAGCTGGTCAAAGTAAAAATAAACAGCCCTTTCCATAATACCCGCATCCGCTTTGGCGGGAGCTGCGACAACTTCAGTAGGGCGTGTCCAAATCCTGAACTTTACCAAACTAAGATTTTCCTTCTTGGGCAAGTACTTTTTGGACTGCGGGATGTTTGAAGGGATGTTTACCCTAAAGTTTTTCCATCCTATATGGTTTAGGTTGCCCATCGGCAATACATGCACTATACCCATGAAATCGCGTATATAGGCTTCCAGGTAATAGTCATAATTCCCGGACCAAATCCATAAATCCAGCATACGCACTCTGCCCGGCAAAGGTAGTTCTTTGGGCTCGTAGCTGACATCATCACCGGAGCCGGATTTACTGCCTGGAATAATATCCACCCAGTTGTACTCTTTTCTGTCAAATAAAAAAGCCATACCCAGGCTTTTTAAATCCTTGTCCCCCGGGTCTGTTCCAAAAAGGGCAACCGGCCAGGTTTTTGCATATGCCATTTTTGGAAAATCTTTGGTGGCAAACTTGCTTCCAATAAGGAACCAAGGCTGTTCTTCCGGTTCATCGAAACTCTGGACTATTATAGACTCCAGGTTTACTGTTTCATCGTCGGCAAAAACAATGTTCACCGCCAGCATGAAAACGATGACGAAAGACAGGCTGATCGCTTTTACGACGCGCTGTTTCATCAGAACAACTCCTTAATTTTATACCACATTATAAAAAGTAATAATCCTATTGTGGAATTATATTTTTAAGATCATTCTTTGTCAAATAAAATAGGACATTTCAGGCTCCTTGTAATATATCGATGCGGTTTTTATGGTTTGCGGGCTTTTTTGTTGCCAGTTTGCACGGTTTTCCACTTGGCCTGACTTAAATTGCCGCTGTTTTGCTGGCGCATCCTGTCCAAGTCTATAAGGCTTTCCTGGATATCCCAACATATATAATACTGGAACAAAGCGTTTTGCGTTGGTTTTGCCAATGGGTATTCCGCAATCAAAAGAGTGTTTTTGTCAAAAGCGTTGGCAGCCCAATCATCAAGCTCCTGCAGCTCAGCCGATATGTATGCTGCTCTATAGTCGGAATTCTTGATATTTTGTGCGGCTTTTGAATTGTAGCCTCCGTAAATACGCTCCGTTACCAAACTGGCCCCAGGATTTTCGGATTCAAAAACAGAGCTGAAAAGTTCCGGCGCTGAACTCTGGGAGGCTTTGCCTGAAAAAATGGCAATGCAAAGAGGGTTTTCATTGTTGTGCTTTGCTTTTTTTATATATGAAGCCATAAGTCTGGCTCCAAGTTCGGCAGCTCCTTCAGAATAGAAAACAGACGAGAAAAGCCTTTTGTCCGGTTTTGGCTCTTGTGCTGACAAAAGGCAAATAACGGTATTTTCGTCTCTGGATAAAATGGCGGGAATTTCCGCTGACAGCAAAGGAGACAAAAAAATAGTTTTTGGTGAATGCATTTCTATTATGTCGTACAACTCTTCCTGTGTATTCTCTGATGATAATACAATCACTTTTTGGGCCACTTTTCTGTATGAATGGTCCGTTCCTGTATCCAGCTTGGCAAAGATGGGGTCAATAATTGCGATGGCATTATTTGAACAGGAGAATAATAAGAAAAATAAAAGGCTGTACGGGAATAAGTAATTGTTTTTCACAAGGCCTGGCATAATAACCGATTTTTTTTTATACAACAAGCCAGAGCATAAGGCTTTTGCCAGCTGTATAGCGCTTTTGCTTCTTGCCTATTGGCAAATACTATTGACCTTGACCATAAGGGAACCTAGAATTGGTATCACAACAAACAATCAGGGAGAAAAATATGACCAGTTACAAGGTTTTAGGATTAACAAACAGTGTAGATTTGTTTAAAAAAGCCATAGCAGGAGCTTATGCCCTGCCTGCTTATAATTTTAACAACATGGAGCAGATGCAGGCCATAATCCAGGCCTGTGTAGAAACCAGAAGCCCTGTTATTTTACAGGTATCCTCCGGCGCAAGAAAATACGCCAATGCCAATCTGCTCAGAAACATGGCCAGAGGCGCTGTTGAATATGCTGCAGAATTGGGCTTCCCCATTCCGATCGTATTGCATCTTGACCATGGCGACAGCTATGAGCTTTGTGTCGATTGCATAGAAAACGGATTTTCCAGCGTTATGATAGACGGTTCCCACTTGCCATACGATAAAAACGTAGCTTTGACCAAAAAAGTATGTGATTACGCTCACAGTCGTCCGGATTATGTGAGCGTGGAAGGCGAACTGGGTGTATTGGCAGGGGTAGAAGACGATGTATCTTCCGAGCATTCCCATTATACCCAGCCGGAAGAAGTGGAAGACTTTGTCAAAAAGACTGGAGTGGATTCGCTTGCAATTTCCATAGGTACCAGTCACGGAAGAAGCAAGTTCAAGCCGGAGCAATGCAGCAGGGACTCCAATGGGCTGCTTGTTCCGCCTCCGTTGCGTTTTGATATTCTGGAAGAAATTGAAAAAAGGATACCCGGTTTTCCGATAGTGCTGCATGGTTCATCCAGTGTACCGCAGGAGTATATTGCCATTATTGAAAAGTTTGGAGGCAGGCTGAAAGACTCCATAGGAATACCCGAGGATCAACTCAGAAAAGCCGCTAAAAGTTCGGTTTGCAAAATAAATATTGATTCGGATGGGCGCCTGGCCATGACAGCCATGATACGCAAAGTTTTTGCGGAACATCCGGAAGAGTTTGATCCGCGCAAATACCTGGGTCCCGCCAGGGATGAGCTTAAAAAGCTGTATATGCATAAAAACATAGAGGTATTGGGCTCTGCAGGTAAAGCCTGATATTTTAAGGGCATTACCAAGCACTGCGCCTGGTGATGCCTTTTTTTTATATCAGCTCAGTACTGATTGTTGCATGCAGCGTTTTCTGCTGCCGTTTTTGCCAACTTGTCGCAATACTCGTTCCATTGCTCGCCTGAGTGGCCTTCTACCCAGGTCCATTCCGCGCCTGTTACTGCGGACAGGGCATCCAGCTCTTCCCATAATTCCCTGTTTTTGACCGGAGTTTTTGCGGAAGTTTTCCAGCCATTTCTTTTCCAGGAGTTTATCCATTTGGTTACTCCGTTTTTTACATATTGGGAATCTGTCCTGACTTCCATATCAGCTTTTTGTATTTCTCCGGATTTTACAAGCTTTTCAACAGCTTTTAGTCCTTCTATGGCAGCCTTCAATTCCATGCGATTGTTTGTGGTATCGGATTCGCAGCCGGAGTTTTCCAAACTGCCTGTACCCGAAATACAAACCCATGCCCAGCCGCCGGGGCCAGGGTTTCCCGAGCAGGCTCCGTCACAATACAGTATATGCGTTTTTGACATAAAGTATCCTCTATAACGGTTTTTAGTTGAGAGCTGATGGCACAAAAACAAGGCTTAGCCATGGTATCCAGGTTACAAGTGCCAAAACAGCCAACTGGGCTAGGAAAAACGGAAAAACATCTTTGTAAATACGCATAACCGGCTTGTTAAATGCATAGCTTGCAAGAAAAAGATTCATGCCTATGGGCGGAGTTAAAAAGCCTATAGACAGGTTGGCAATAAAAATTACCCCAAGATGTACCGGATGGACTCCATACACTGCTCCCAGGGGTATAACCATGGGAGAAACCACCAGGACCGCAGAAAAAATATCCATAAAACAGCCCACAACCAGCAACGCCAGGTTTAACAATAGAAGGAACATAAACCTGGAGCTTACTACATTGCTTATCCATTCGGTAAACAATTCCGGCAAACCAGCCATCATGGTATAAAAGGACAGAGCCCTGGCTGCGGCTATTATTATTAACGCACCCCCGGCTACCGGTAAGGCTTTGGCTACAGCTCTCATAACTTCTTTTGGGCCAAGGTCCTTGCGGACGGGAGCCTCCAGAAGAATCACATAAACCAGAATGATGGCTCCGATTTCGGTAATGGTGGCAAATCCGCTCAGATAAAACACCAGTATTATGAATGGAATTATTATTTCTGGCAGGGCCTTCCAGAGAGCGGCAACGGCAGTCTTGCCGTTAAAAGCGTTTCTTGGAGAGCCGGATTTTATGCTTTTATTTACTCCAAAAGCTGCCATAGCCAAAACAAACATGAGTCCCGGCAAAATTCCGCCAAGAAACATGTCCCCAATTGTAAAAGCGGAGCTGCCCTGGACTATAAAAGTGGCGTTTATTGCGTAAATTATTACAGCCATGCTGGGCGGAAACAATAAACCAATGGAAGAAGAAGCGGTCAAAAAGCCATGACTAAAATCCTCAGAGTAATTGCTGCTTTCCGTCAATACAAGGGACAATATGCCCCCGAGCGCCAATATTGCCACGCCGTTGGCCCCGGTAAAGGTAGTAAAAAAAGCACATACCAGTACAGCGGCAAAGGCTTCTCCTCCAGGCAGCCAGCTGAACCATTCCCTGAACACTGATACAAGGCGCTTTCCTGCGTCAGACTCGGACAGGACAAAGCCAGCCAATGTAAAAAGCGGAATAGCAGGCATGCTGTCGTTTCTTAAAAGATTATATGCCTCGCTTGGTATCAGCTCCAAGGCAGAAAAAGCTCCAAGAAACAACAGCATTGCAGAGCCGGAAATGACCGCATAAAGAGGCAAACCCAAAAAAGCCAGTATTATCAACAAAACAATAATAGGTATTTTTAGGATCAGCATGCTTGCCATAACAGTATCTGAAACCGAACCCAGAAGGTCGGGATACAGTCCAAAAAAACCGGATATATTCAATATAACTGGGCTGGAAAGGAGCACTGCGGCAATTATGCCAATAATGATGGTCAGAAAAGCTTTGCTGTCCCTAATATCTTGTACAGTCATAATAAACAGGCCAATGGCCATGGGGCTGGCAAATACTGCTTTGGACAGGTCGAAAATTTTGTCTCCAGGTTCAAAGCCGTTCAAAAGCAAAGATATGCTGGCAAAAAAAAGACACAAATCAATTGCTATTAGTATTCCGGTCTTTAGTTGGTTCAAAGCCCGTACAAAGCCGGCTTTGCTAACAGGGCTTTTGCCAAGGACCAGGTGTTTTCCTGTAAGGCTGGCTACAGCTGCGGCTAAAAAGGCAAGGGCAACAAGGCTGTGTTCCTGCAACTGTGCAGCACTTGGGATACCTTTCCAGAAGACTCTGGCCAAAACTAAATCCAGAATGGGAACCAGGCTTAAAAAAGCCGCAGAAAGCAGCGCCATAAAAAAGGCAATATGGTGCAGTTTGTCCTTTTTTTCTGAACTGTTCATTATCTGCCCGTAACTTTAAGGATGCTTTTGACAAAATCTTCCGAAAACCACTTTATAACATCCGAGTTAAGCTTTTCATTATAAAAGTTGTTCCAGATCTTGTTGTTAAGCTCCGAGGCGGCTGAAACTGTCAAGCCATTAGCCTTCATTGTACCAATAGCTTCCAATTCCAGCTTGCCCGACTGTTCTCCTATTTCCTTGAATACTTTTTCCGCGGAAGCAATCAGCCTGGCTTTCAGATCATCGGGGATTCTGTTCCAGGAACGGCTGTTTATGATTAAGGCACCAAAAAACGGTGCAAGAGGATAGGCTGTCATATGGCTAATTACCCTTTTGTACTGTGACCACAGGGCTGCTACAAACAGGGGGCTGGAATACATGGCATCCAAGGCTCCGGAATTGAATTGCAGCAGCGTGGAAGACGAGTCCGCTTTTACTGTTCTTACCCCTATGGACTGGAATAATCTTGTTATATTTTCCATATTGCGGTTGACACCCATTCGCACTTTGCGTAAATCGTCAGGCGTGTTGATCTCCTGGTTGCTGAAAAAATAAATCCAGCCGCCTTTGGCTGCAGCAATAAATTCGTACCTGTCTCCGATCTTGTTTTTTATGAGGGGTATGGCCGCATTCATTACCGTATCGTATTCGGAATTATTGCGTATTACGCTTGGCATGGATAAAAAGTATGCATCGTTTTCTATAAGTCCTAAGCCTGTTGTATCCAGGATTACACCATCCAGATTAAATTTGAGTTTCTGAATAAGGTCTTCCTGACTGGAGCTGGACACGCTTTTAGGGAAGGCTATTTTTACCCTTCCGCCCGAAATAGACGACCACTCTGCAGCCAGTTTTTTTAAACCAAGATCCCAGGGGCTGTTGGCGGGGGCCGTTGATCCTATTTGCAGCACTATGTTTTGGGCAAAAACCATATTGGCTGTCAAACATAAAACTAGTGATATTATTAAAAGTTTGTACTTGTACATGATTTACTCCATAAAATTATTGTCATACAGCGGGCTATTGCGCTAAAAATACAAGTCTATATCTTCTAACAGTCTGGCTGCTTTTTGGGATGCTAGCACATCAGTCAAAGCGCTATCCTGCCGGACAGGAAGCCTTGCAGCCTGTTGCAGGGATTTTTCAAATTCAGCCCTGCTGCCTTCTAGGGTACTGATGTTTTTGGCATAAGCAAACAGTACAGATGCGGATTTGCCGCCGGTTTTAAGCATTGCAAGCTCATAAGCCTGTTTGGCTTTTTCTATATTGCCGCCCAGATCTTTTGGCAATGCAGCATATACTGTTATGGCCAGCTCATACAGGCTGCCATTGTTCCAGTCGGGGTCTATGGCATAAGCCCTTTCAAACAGGCTTAAGGCCAATGAAACCTTTGTTGCAGTGTTAAAATCCATAGGGTTGCTGGAAAAAGCGGATAAAATTGCTGCGCTTGTCCAATACAACAATGGTATGTCTTTGGCCTTGAAAGTATTCAAAGCTTTGTGGCTAATATCTATATCGCTTAAAAATGAATGTTTTGCTTTTTCTTCTATCACGGGCAACAAAATATCCACTGCGCGTAAATAAAGGGCATTGGCCCGCTTTGTAAGCCTTGCTTTTTCTTCATATTCTTCGTCATCCAGCAGAAAAGCTTCGTTTTCTAGGAAAGCATTGGCATACATGACATACAATTGGGCTGTCATTACAGCATTGCCATGGTTTTTTTTGTCAGCAAAATAAATGGCCTCGCTTGCCTTCATCATGGTAGGAAGGGCAGCTTTGGCAAGCTCCGGATCCCGTTCCTGTATAAAAACCTGAGAAGCGTAAGAACCGGCTTTTATAATGGTACAGGAATTGAAAAAGACAAGTGTAAGCAAAAGATTAATTGCAAAAAATTGAAACCTGTTTTTAACTGCCATATCATAAAAGTATCAGGGATAAATCCAAGTTTTGTCAATATTGAAGCTTTGTGCAGTTGATAAAATATGACAGGGGGTTTAACATCCCGAAGTGCTCAAAACTTACAAAACGCTTTTTCCGTACATAAAAAAGCATAAATACAGGTACATAATCGGAATAGCCTGTCTGGTGGCTGTAGACAGCGCCCAACTTCTGTTGCCCCAGTATCTTCGTAAAGCCATAAACTCCATTTCCGAAGGCAAGACAGCTTTAACCGTTCTGGCTATAGCTTTGGTAATGGTGCTTACGGCTGCGGGCATAGCTATGGGCCGCTTTTTATGGCGCTTTTTTATACACGGTTCTTCAAGAAGAATAGAAACAGCATTAAGAGACAGGTACTTTTCCCGCTTGATGACATTGCCAGCCGCATATTTTGGCAACACTGCTGCAGGAGATTTGATGGCCAGGGCAACCAATGATATGCAGGCTGTACGAATGGCCGTAGGCATGGCCTTTGTTGCGTTTGTGGATGGTGGCTATATGTCCATAGCCATTTTGGTAGCCATGTTTGCACAAAATGCAAGGACCACGCTTGCGGTTGTTATCCCTTTGCCATTATTGTCCCTGCTAATCATTTTTTTTGGCTCTCTTGTGGGCAAGCGCTTTAAAAAAATGCAGGAAATCTACTCCAGGCTAAGCGCACTGGTACAGGAAACCCTGCAGGGCATGAGGATTGTTCAGTCTTTTGTCAAAGAAGAATATTTTTCCGAACGCTTTGCCGCCATTAATGAAGATTACAAAAAAGCCTCAATGAACCTGGTCAAGATTGACGGTTTCTTTTTCCCTTTCATAAATTTTTTGGCAGGATTATCCACCCTTGCCCTTGTTTTGTCCGGAGGACTGGCCTTGCTGGAAAACAGGATGAGCCCTGGAGACCTGGCTGCCATGCTGGCTTATCTGGAAATGCTTATATGGCCAATGCTGGGCGCCGGTTTTATGGTGAACCTTATGCAAAGGGGCGCTGCCAGCTTAAAACGGATAAACGAGGTTTTGGCTGTTGACTCCGAGCCCGAATTTGGCATGGGAATACAGAAAACAGAAACTGCTCCCAAAGGGGACATAGAATTCAAAAAGTTGAACATGGTTTTTAGCGATACTGGCAAGACAGTTTTAAGCGATATATCAATATTCCTGTCTGCCGGTAAAACTTTGGGCATTCTGGGCAGGGTTGGTTCCGGCAAAACTATCCTGTTAAAAACCCTGCCAAGGATAATAGAAGCACCTGCCTCAAGCGTATATTGGGGCGGGCATGATATAGCTTCTTATTCTTTGCAAGCATTAAGATCATCCATAGGTTTTGTACCCCAGGACAGCTTTTTGTTTTCCGACAGCATAAAAGAAAACATACTGTTTTCAGATCCATATTTGCCCAAAGAGCGCTTTGAAAAAGCTGTTTCCATTGCCGCTCTGGACAAGGACCTGAGGCTTTTTGACAAGGGCTGGAATACCATAGTAGGAGAAAAGGGTTTGAGCTTGTCCGGCGGCCAAAAACAGAGAGTGGCCATAGCCAGGGCTGTTGCCCGTAACCCCGAGCTGCTCATACTGGATGATGCCTTGTCAGCTGTTGATACAGAAACAGAAGAAGAAATCATGGATGCTTTGCTGGAAGACAGAAAGGGTAAAACCAGCATCATAGTGTCCAATCGCGTATCCACGCTTGGGCGTGCTGACAAAATTGCGGTACTGGACAAAGGAAAACTGGTCCAATATGGCAGCCCTAATGAGCTGGCAACGCAAAAAGGCTTTTATTCCGAGATAGCAGCTATGCAAGCCCTGAGCCGGGCTCCGCAATTGGAGGCAAATTAGGTGCCCGACTTTTTTGAAACAGATGAAATTGTAAAGGGCTTTGACAGCCTCATCCTTAAAAGAATTTTTTCCTATGTAAAGCCTTATAAAAAACTTATGGCTATAGCTGCAATATCGCTCCTTTTTGCTACAGCCACGGAACTGCTGCTCCCGCTTATAATAAAAAACGTCATGGATGAAGCGCTTGTGGCCAGCTGGATCGCCGTTAAGGAAGAAGCCGAACCCTTGCTAGCCAAGGACGGCCTCAGTATTTCCGCCGATGCGCCAAGAATGTCCGGAAATATTTATATAAGAGAATCATCACTTAAGGGAATTCCGGAAGCGTCTAAAAGGCGGATGCAAGAAAACAATTTGCTGGACTACGGGCCTTATTATGTAACAGAATTGGCGGACGGAATTGACTTGCCCGAAAAAATCTTGAAGGATGTTAGCTCTGGCTCTGGGCCAGGCTCAAGGCCAGGCCTTAGGCCTATTATTCAGAACAGCCTCTTTGTTGCCCCGCTTTCTTATATGGAAAAACTTTCTCCTGCGGATGCAAAAATTGTAAGGGACAAAGACAGAAAAACAGTAGTCCAGTATACGGTTCTGTTTTTTATTGTTTTGTGCCTTGCCTTGTTGTCCAGTTTCGGACAAGCCTGGTCAGCCAATTACATAGGGCAGCATGTCATGGTGGATTTGCGTAGAGAACTCTTTTTGCACACCAGCAGACAATCTATGGCCTTTTTGTCCAGGCAACCCGTTGGCAGGCTTGTTACCCGCCTGTCGGGTGATGTGGAAACCATAAACGAATTTTTTACCAGCGTTGTAGTGTCGTTTATAAAGGATGCCAGCATTATGGCCGGCTCCTTGTCGGTTCTGTTTGTCATGAGTCCAGGACTGGGCTTTGTTACCCTTCTTACCCTGCCGCCAGTTTTCATTGCAACGGCCATTTTCCGGCGTAAAGCCAGGGATGCCTTCAGGCGGCAGAGGACGTGGTTATCAAAAGTAAACTCTTTTATAGCCGAGCATATAGCCGGGGTGGTGATTGTAAAGCTTTTTGGCAAGGAAAAAGCGTCTGCAGAAGCTTTTAAAAAAGACAATGCCGAACTTATGAAGGCCAACCTAGGGGAGATGTACATTTTTGCAATTTTTAGGCCGTTGATAGAACTTTTTTCCTACAGCTCTATTGCAGCAGTTTTATGGTACGGAACAAAAATGCATCACAACGGCCTTATAAGCCTTGGAGCCCTGATAGCTTTTGTAAACCTTATAAGAATGTTCTATTCTCCCTTGCAGGACATTTCAGAAAAATACACCCTGTTGCAGAGTGCCATGGCTGGAGGAGAGCGTGTATTCCAGCTTCTTGACACGGACAATTGCATAGAAGACAAGGGCACACACAGCATACGGAAGACAATAAAAAGCAATATAGAATTTGACCATGTATGGTTTGCATACAAGGCCGAAGACTGGGTGTTAAAGGATATAAGCTTTAGTCTAGAAGCGGGCAAGAGCCTGGCCATAGTAGGCTATAGCGGAGCCGGAAAAAGCACAATAGGAGCTTTGCTTAACAGAATGTGGGATCCGCAAAAGGGAGTAATCCGGCTGGACGGAGTAAATATCAGGGATATTCCTGTTAAAGATTTGCGCAGCACGATACAGCCTGTTATGCAGGATGTATTCATATTTTCTGGCAGCATAGCCGGCAATATAGCTTTGGGCAGAGACATTTCTATGGAACAAATAGAAAAAGCGGCCAGGACAGTACATGCACATGAGTTTATTGAACAACTGCCGCAAGGCTACGAAACAGTTTTGGGTGAGGGGGCGGCAAGCCTGTCTTCCGGGCAACGCCAGCTATTGTCCTTTGCCAGGGCAGTAGCCCACGAACCGTCCATAGTGGTGCTGGATGAGGCAACCAGCTCGGTAGACACGGAAACGGAACAGCTTTTGCAGAAGGGCCTGGCAGCCATTATGCAGGAAAGAACAACCATAGCCATAGCCCATCGCCTTTCCACCATAAAAAATGCCGACCAGATACTGGTTATAAATGACGGCAGGGTGGCAGAATACGGCAACCATGACAGTTTGATAAAAGCCGGAGGAATTTATTTTAACCTGTATAATTTGCAATATCAGGGCGAACTTATATCTGTTGAATGAGTACGGGCAACAAACTGTTTTATTGCCAATCAAAACTCGTCAAGAAAGCTGGACCTTAGTATGTCTTCAATGGCCCTAAGCTCTTCCTTTGCAGACTTGAGCTTATAAAATGTTGCCATGTCCATGTATTTGACGGTTAACGGGCGTTCTATGCTGACCCTGCTAATACTGTCATTCCACTGGCTTTCCTGAGGCGAAATGAGTTCTGGCTTGCCATATTTACGGCTCAAAGTGGTAAAAATGGAGTAGTGGTCTATTTCTTTTTCGTTCATTGCAAATATCATGATAAAAAGCTGGTCTTTGTAAAACTGGAAAAACGCGCGCCTTATAAAGGATGTGCCGCCTACTTCTATCAGGCTTTCATCTGGCCTGGGCAATAAGCTTACATCGGGATCTCCCCTGTAAGAAAACAGGCTGTCCGATTTAAGAGCCTCTTTTACCTCTTCCATGCTCATACCAAGCTCCAGACCCCTAAAAGCCCTGGGAAGCATAGCGGCTTCAACACTGCTGGATGCATCCGCAGCCTGTAGCAGACTTGTAGCGCCAAATGGCTGGCTTTGTGCGCTTGCCATATTGGGCAGCAGCAACAAAAGCAGCACCAAAAAAGCGTAGCCAGCGGCTATATACCCGGATTTTGCAAAACTCGAAAAATGTTTAGGCGTCATTATTGTTTATATCGGTATTGTTCCTGTTCAAATTCATGCTTTAGTGCTATTGCACTATGCCTTTTTTATTGTATAGGCTGTTTTTATGTTGACAACAGCATTGCAGGAGTATTTTTACCCGATAGATAACCCAAAAGTTGTTTTTGATGATCAGGGGCTTATTGTTGTGGCAAAACCCGCAGGAATGCATTGCAGCCCCGCGTCCAGGCAAGGCACGCTATGCCATTGGCTGTATTCGCAAGACCCGGAACCGGCATTGGTGCAAGGGCATTCAAAAGACGAGGGGGGCCTTCTTCACAGACTGGATGCTGCAACTTCCGGCTTGGTAGCTTTTGCCAGGAACGACAGCTCTTTTGCGTTCATGAAGGCTGCACAGGCCAATGGTTTGTTTTCAAAACATTATTATGCCATGGCAAAACCGGAAAATTATGGTTTGACCGGCTCTGTTCCCGTTTTGGCTATACCTTTGAACAGTTCCGGGTCAGAATGGGCCAGGATCTTGCGCAACTGCGACATGGAAAAAATGGCAAGACTGCTGAATGGAGCCAAAATAACAAGCTGTTTCAGGCCCTTTGGCCCGGGAGCAAAAAGGGTGGCCTGTGCGCAAGCGGGCATAAAATTGCCTGGAGGAAAAGCCTGGGGCAAGACTGTTTATGAAAGCAGGATACTCAACACCGTAGTCTACGACAAATACATGTTTCTGGAATTAAGCCTGGAAAAAGGCTACAGACACCAGCTTCGGGCCCATATGGCCTGGCTGGGGCTGCCTTTGCTAGGCGACAGCTTGTATGGTGAAGGCTTCCAGTCAGAAAAAGAACAGCTCTTTTCAGCTTCTCTTTACTTAAGGGCGTGCAAACTGGTTTTTCCTTCCCCTGTTGATGGTAAAAAAATTAGCATTGAAATTTGACTTTTGACGCTTTTTTTATGCTTGAGCTTGCCAACAAGGGCAATGGCATATAGGATTATAATTGTATGTCAAAAGAAACCACTTTTGAGACTCTGGCACTGGAACTAAGCCCGGCAGAAAGAATGGACTTGCTGGACCGGCTTAAAAAAACATGTGTCGTATCCACCGAGCCCATGAATAAAAACGTTGGCAGGAAGAAAGTACAGATTGATTACAATGCTGTTTTTTTGTCATTGGGTTTTGTTGCCAGATTGCTCATTACTATCAAATCCATTTTCAGCAGGACGAGCAGGGATGAACTTGTCAAAGGCAAGATCATAAAGGAACTGGTAAAAAGCATTGATACGGACAGCCCCGGACTGATAGAAGGAAAAAGCAAAAGCCTTTCGGAAGTCTTTTACAGGGAGCTTTACAACTTGCGCACTGCAGCGCGTTATTTTTACGATATCCTTGACAAGACTCTGGAAAAAAACCGCATGGCCTTTTTTGCATTTCTTGCATCGCTGGAACTGGAAGATATTCATAGCGAACTTGCCAATGAAGCAGATCCGTACAGTTTTGCAGAAATGAACGAAGCTGCCAGCGATTCAGACATAAGAGTTGCGGTTTATTCGGCAATGGAGCAGGCTTTTGCCAAAATTGATGAAGAGAAACGCAAACATATTTATTACGATGTGCGAAGCCTGCATATTCTTAAAAAGCTGTCTGGATTTTTGTTTGACAGACTCTTGGGTTCTTTTGAAACCAGCCAGGCAGGTTTAAAAACTGTCCAAATGTACAGTGTACAGGAGCAGTTAGCCGAGCTATGTTCCATAGTCAGTTCGCTGGACCAGCCGCCATCCCGAAACCTGATGGAAGCCATTATAGGTTTTGCCCTTAATGATGAAATCGGAAAAGAGAATTTCAATCTTGACGAGGCCGTGTCAGTAAATATTGCTGATGCGGAAAAGGCGCTGTCGGCAATACGAAACTTCAACGACAAAGTCCCTTTGGAGTCCTTGCTCAAAATTGCCCATGATGATCCGGATTGGCAATGTTCCTCCAGTGGAGGGGGAGAAGACTGGTATGCCATTTACAAAAGCTATTGGAAGGACAGAATTGACAAGCGCTATCACAATCTTGTTTCTGAAAGGCGCCTCAAAGAGCTGGAGTCGGAAATAGAAAAACTGGTAGGCAGCCAAAAGCAGAGCTGGTTTATAAACCTGTCACAAAGCGGAAGCGAAACAAAAATTCCACTCAGATTGGCAAGTGCATTGTATTTTCTGGAAGCTTTTTATCATCATTGTTTTTTGGTAGAACTGAACCGCTCGTTCAAACTGGTATTGCTTGAAGGCGAGTTTTACAGAAGAGATAACCGCCTTGATTTTACAGATGCCTATAATGAACTTTTGCAGACCGGAGACAAGCTGAAACGCCTGGATTCCAGATTGGCTGCCAATGGCGAACTGGGTATGGCATATATACAGGCCAAGACTGAACTCAGTTCGGTATCCAGCAAACAGCGCAAAATTGAAGCAAGCATCAGGGCAGCAGAAAATGAGGCAGAAGCCTTGTTAACCAAATCAACTTTGGCTATAAAAAAGATGCTGGAAATTCTGGACGGCATTTTGGCAAGGGATATAAGGGGCCGCTTTGACTCTTTGTCCAATCTTGGCCAGATAGAAGGCAAGGCCAACAAGGATTTTTTAAAAGGGCTTGAAGCAAGCAGGCTAAAGCTTGACAAAGCCGTGTACCTGATTGCAGAGCTTGTTAAAACTTCCTTGGGCAGCAAAATATGACAAAAGAAACCAGAGAAGAAAGCCTGGCCGGCAGCCTGGTTATGGGCTTTGGAAGCGCTGAGCCTACAGCGTTTATAAGCCTAGCATCCATGGGCGACATGGGCTTTGGCAATGAGAAAAACAGGGACAGGCGGCAAAAGTGGCTAAAAAGCCTTGACATTGATCCGGATTTTGCTGCCAGCGTGGACCTGGTGCACTCAAGAAGAGTAGTAGAAGCAGCTAGCCCCGACTCTTGCCTGGGAGTGGAGGCTGATGGTTTGTGCGCGGCTTACCCTGACAAAAGCGGAGCTACACGCTCCTTGATCATAACAGTAGCTGACTGCATGCCCATTTTTATACTGGACCGCAACAGCGGAGCTATAGGCCTTTTGCATTCTGGTTGGGCGGGTACAGGAATTTTGGGCGAAGCAGCTAGCTTTATGGCCAGGCGTTACGGCACAAAAGCAGCAGATCTTGCTGCCATATTTGGACCATGCATAGGCCCATGCTGTTACATGGTGGATGAGGCACGGGCTTCTGTTTTTGAAAACGAGTTTGGCTCTACTGCCGTTGTACGGAGCATGGATAAAACCTTTTTGGACTTGAGGGCTGCCAATAATACAATTGCAGACAAGCTGGGCCTGGGCACTGTAATACAAGCACCATTCTGCACTTGTTGCGACGAACGCTTTGGCTCATACAGGCGGCAGGGAGCCGCATCCTTTACCCGTATGGCTGCCGTGCTGGCTTACAAACAATGAAGTGTTTAAAGCCTGCTTTTGCGGTTTTGTTGTGTTTGTCAGCGACTGCCCTATATGCAGAAGAAAAGCCTGCGCTCTATAGCGCTATTCCTGACAGGATTATTATCAGCGAGCGCTCGGATTTCTCCAAATATGAAGGCGGCCGTTATATTGGGCATGTATATCGCGAAGCCAGGGTTGACATAAGGACGGTATCTGTCCTCGAAAACAGCATTGCTTACGAAGGGGACGCAATTGTATATGAAGAAACCCTTCGTGACCAAAGAAGCGCTGCCAAACTGGTGGACGATGTGCTGCCCATAGCTTTTACTATAGACAGCATTGGTAGCATGGATTTCAGTATAGATAAAGCCTATCCCATTTTGCGATCCATGCCCAAGCCTGTTCCCAAGGATGCAGTACCCGGAGACCGTTGGACCGGAGACGGAATTGTGGTTGTAAGGCCCAGGCCCGGCTTCCCGGCTACGAGGATAGCCGTACTAGCCGAATACCAATATCTTGGCCCGTCCAGCTATGCAGGGAAGGCAGCCCAAGCCATAAAGGCCCGTTATGCCATTCGTTACAAAGGCAATGACAGGCTTGGAGATCTTGACATGAAATCTGCCAGCGGAGGCAGGACAGCAGACTTTCTGCTGGATGCGGAAAACGGCTCCGCCTTGTTTGTAAGAGAAAGCATTGACGAAAGCTATTCTTATACAGATGTACCTGACATAAGGCTTAAGGGCTTTATACTCCACTTTTACAGTAACAGCCTGCCCCAAGATCAATTGAGGATAGCCAGACTTATAGATCCCTTGACTCAAAAGGACATGCTTGGCCTGGAAGGCAGCCTGCCAGGCCAAACGGATTTGCCCAATTCCATAACTGTTCCCGAGCCGCCAACAGGAAAAGACCATTTTGTACCAGAGCCTTCGGAAGCCCTGCCCTTTGAGCTGGCAAGAGGCAACAAAGGCCTCGTGCTTCTGCTTTTTGACCTAAGGTTTATAGCTGACAGCGAGCAGCTATTGTCATCAGAAAAAGGCAGGCTGGACTCAATTGCAGATGCGTTAAAAAAGCTGCCTGACAAAAACTTTCTTGTAGAAGGGCATACTGCAGAGCTTGGCAGGGCTGCCGGGCAGCTGGAACTGTCCAGACAAAGGGCCAAAAAAATTGTGGACGAATTGATAGCCCGGGGTATAGACCCAGGCCGGCTTGTTTACAGAGGCCTTGGAGCTGATAAGCCCATAGCCTCAAATGAAAGCGAAGAAGGAAAAGCACGTAATCGCAGAGTAGAAATAACCATCCTGGACTAAAATTAACTTGAATTAGCATGACAAAGGGTTTACAGTAGCCGGATGACCAGAAAAGAATATCTGCGTTACCTTTTCAGAAGCCCTTTTGGCTTTGTTTTAATGGTTTTGTCTTTGCTTGCCGGCTTTTTTGGCGGAATAAAGCTTGGCTTTTTAGCTGCTTTTGCATCTGGCTTTGGCATGTTTGCATTTGTTTTTATACTGGCTTCCGTTTCGGGCTTGGGTTCCCGCTTGGCTGTAAAAGAACAGGAAGCCGGGCACTGGGTAGAAACAAAAAAGGCTCTTCTTAAAACAAAAGAGGCAAGAAAGAAACTGGCCAGCCTGCGTTTTCCCGATCCGGATGTTCAGGAACTTTTGCAATTGGCCGCCATGAAGGGCTTGTCCTACCTGTCAGCCTGCGAAAGCGCAAAAACAAGAGAGCCGCGCGCCTGCAACGCTTTGTCAGAATGTCTTGAAATAAGCGATATGTATTTGCATGAGCTGGACGGCAGCTCGACAGAAAAACGCTTTAATATTGCCGACCAGGATCCTTTTCTGGATGCAAAGCATAGAACCCTGAATGCCCTGAAAGAACGCATAAAGATAATAGACGAGGCCATTACTTTGTTGCGGGGAGGGCTCCCGTCCATGCGGATGGAAATAAAGGAAACTTTATGAAAGGCAAAAAACATAAGCATTTCAGCCAGAACGCTGCCGCTGCCATATTTGTTTTGGCCATGCTGTTTCTGGCCAAAAATACAGCTGCAGCCCTGTCAACCGATCTTGAATCCGTTGACATAACTGTCAACCTGAGAAAAGACGCCAAGGCAGAAGTTTACTACAGCATCAAATGGCGCACCCTGTCCGGTACCATGAGCGGCTTTTATTTTGAGGGAGAGGCCTTTAAGCCTGTGTGGAATCCTTCCGCTTGCTACGCTGATCTTGATAATGGCAGTCGTGTTCCGCTTGAAATTATAGAAATGAAAGGCAACAACAAGTATGACATAATACTTGCAGGCGGAAAGCGTTTTTCGGGCAGTGCATACTATTTTCTGAATTATGCCGGAGACTTTTCGGAAAACGGGCTGATTGGATACACAAAGCACCCCGAGCATGGAGAGTTGGAGTTTTTTGACTGGGCGCCTGTTGAATGGGATGAGGAGCTTGACTACAGGGCTGTGCGCATTGTCTTTCCAGTAAAAGTATCCGGAGAAGTTTTAAGCAAAGAAGAAAAAGCAAATTTGCCATTGCGCACAGAAGACTGGGTAAACGCAGACAACAAAATTGATTACTATGGCTCCCCTGGCAGTGACGGCTATTATTTGACCCTGCTTTTTTACCAGGACAAACCCGCTGCTTATGCCAGCCAAAGACTGCTTTTTTATTTTCCCCGCGGCTTTTTGGGCTTTGATGCAGAGCTGTATGAATACAGCTTTTCTTATTCCGAAGATGATATTCCTGACGACGAATACTTGGCTAACAATAGCTATTCCAACGATTACGATAAAAAACCAGATGTTAAAGCGGCCAGGGCATGGGCAGCAAAACCCGCGGCAGCCTTTGCAGTTTTTACTGCAGTAATTGTCTTTTCCATCCTGCTGTATCTCAGGCGTTTCAGACAGCACCAAAAAAACATAGAAGCTGTCAAGGCTATAGCTTGGGCAGGGGATTCCTGGATCCCGCCAAAACTGTACACGGGAAGCTATCAGGTGGAAGGTAAAATAGCAGAAAACCTGCACCCTGTAGAAGCAGCTATACTCCTGGAATTGTCCTTTCCTAGAATTGTTTCCATAATGATGGAAGGCTTGAGCGCCCAGGGGATTATTCAAATGGAGCGAGAAGACCCTCTTAAAATTTCCATTGTTTCCGAGAAAAAAGCAGTGGACCCAATGGAAGAACGGTTTTTGGCCTCTTTCGACTCAAACGGAGAAGTCATGCCGGGCCTCTTGGCAGACTTTTTTGACCAGCTGATAGCTGAGCTGCAGGAAAAAATATGGGATTGCGATATAGAAGCCACCAAGGCATATTACAAAAACAAGCTTTTGAGCAGCCGGGAAGAAGCCGAAAAAACCATGAGCATGGAAAACGATGAACTTCGGGCTTATTACAGCAGAAACAGAGACCGTATTTACTGGCATAGTTATAATATAATAACGGCCAATCCGCAGCGCTTTGGCGGAATCTCCTTGCCAAAAGGCATGCAGGGCTCTTTTACCGACTTCATGCGCTCCGCATCCTGTTATTCCGGCTGTTTTTCTCCTGCAAAGGCGGTGTCCACCGTGGATGCTTGCCACTCGGCCTGCCATAATGCCTGCCACGATGCTTGCCATTCGGCCTGTCATTCCGCTTGCCACTCGGCCTGCCATTCCGCTTGCCACTCGGCCTGTGTTTCCGGGAGTTCGCACTGATGTCTGCTGAATTGAAAGATAAACTGGACAGTCTGGACTGGATATACTCCTTCTGGAACAGCTTGTCTCCCTATGCCTATGCAAGGGCAGAAGACGATGTGGTTATTTTGCCTCCCAACCTGGTATATAAAACCAACCGTAGCGGCGTGCAAATACTGGACTTCTTGTCCAAAGGCGGCAGGCTGAAGGATATACCGGGTTTTGATTACCAAAAAGCCTGTCAGGTTGAAAGCTTTTTCCTGTCCCTTAAAGCAGCATACGAAGGCGACTCTTCCGGTCTTGAAAAAGTAAAGTACGATTTTTGTTTTACAAAGCTTCCTGTCCTTGGAGAAATAGCGCTGACCTATCGCTGCAACAACCGTTGCCGTTTCTGTTATGCCGGCTGCGGAGATGATGAACTCAATTACTGCAATATAAAAGCAAATGAGTGCCCTGAGCTTGATACAGATGGCTTTAAAAAAATAATAGATGTTTTTAAAAACGAAGCCAAAATTCCGTTTTTCTCATTTACTGGCGGCGAACCTTTGTTAAGAACTGATCTAGAAGAACTGGCAGCTTATGCATGCTCTTTGGGCTTAAGGGTAAATTTGGTCAGCAATGGCAGACTTGCAAACCCGGAACGAGCTGCTTCTATCTTTGCTTCCGGCATAAAAACAGCCCAGGTAAGCCTGGAAGCTCCAACGGCAGAATTGCATGACTATTTATGTGATGCTCCCGGAGCTTTTGACGATACCGTAGCCGGTATAAAAGCCATGCTGGACGCAGGCATAGCTGTACAGACCAATTCCACCCTCACCAGCGCCAACCGGGCTGCATTGCTGGATTTGCCATCCTTTGTGGCCAGCCTGGGCGTCAGGCGTATTTCCATGAACCTTTTTATTCCGGTGGGCAGCGGGGCTTCTGAGCAAAAGCTTGTAGTGCCCTATAAAGAAGCAGGCAGCTTTATTGACAAGGCAAGACAGAAGGCAATGCAGGCGGGGCTTGAGTTTTTCTGGTATTCGCCCATTCCCATGTGCATTTACAACCCTGTAGCCAGGGGGCTTGGAAACAAAAGCTGCGCTGCCTGCGACGGGCTATTGTCTGTGGCACCGGACGGCGGGCTGTTGCCTTGTTCTTCCTGGCCTGAACCAGTAGGCAATATATTAAAGGACGGATTTACAAAACTATGGTTTTCTGAAAAGGCTTCCTGGTTCAAGAACAAGCTGTATGCGCCGGAGCCTTGCAAAAGCTGTTCTGCGTTCAGCGCCTGCCAGGCCGCCTGCCCCCTGTACTGGAACAGCATGGGCTGCGCGGAACTTAAAGACAAAAAAGCCCGGAAAAACAAGTGGCTTGACACAGCAGTATGACAAGGAGGAACGGCAGTGAATGATGTTTTTAAGTTTTTAAAACTTGGGCTTGTCCCCAGACTTGCATTTGCCGTTCTCCTTTATTGTGTAGCGCTTGTTGCGGAGATAATGACCGGCAATATGCTGCCCGGCTTGCCTTTCATTTTTGCCGCATGGTTTTTACTGGCCTTAAAACCGGCCAGCAACAAGCCAAAAGATATAGGCCTGGAAGAATGGCGGCCCGTAAGTGACGGAGAAGTAAACCGTATATCGGACAGTCTCCTAAGGTCCCGCAAACTTGGAAGATCTGGCAAGTCCAAAACGGCAGCTAGTGTTTTTCTTGTTGTTCTGTTGTTGTTTTTTTCTTTTGTGCTTACTGTTTCAAGAAACCCTGCCGGACCCGTTTTGTCCAAGCTGGCTTTTTTTGCAGTGCCTGGGTTGTTTTTTGGCAAAATTCGTGTTCATACACCCTTTGAATTGTCCAAAAAAATGCCCCGCATCCAGACTCTTTTGTCCCAGCCTTTAGGCAAAAACTACAGCTTTACTCCTTACCTGCGTTTTGACAAGGATACCGAGCAAAGGGACATTCCGGAAGACATAAGGCTGATGCTGGAAGCCAGGCAAAAACAGCAAGACTTTATCGGTGTTCAGTTTCAAATTTCCATCAACAATGGCGCAAACGGGCCGGTTCCGTACATGTACGCGGTGGTGCTTACCAAAGGCAGCAAAGGCACCAGTTACCAGTACTTTTCAAGGATGAAAACCAAAGGCTTTGTGCTGGAAGCAAGCGGGGGTTCAGAGTATGGTACGGTAGTTATCAGACAGAATACCGGAGGCCAGGGCTACCATACGACAGACATGGATTGTATAAGGCTGTTTGACCTTGTAATGGGGGGCTTGAAGGAGCTCGAACCAGGCAGTAAAGCCACAGCTTGAGCTTGCAGCCTCCAAAAGCCCAAAAATCCCCCAACAGAAGCATAAAATGGAAAAACAAAGGCGGAACTAAAACCAACAATGCTCAAAATAGCTGCAGCCTCCAGCCCCGGCTTGAAGGCCCAGGCAAAACCCCAATCAAAAGAACAAAAATATTGTATGCTGCCAGTACGAACATGTTGTCCCAGGCAATATAAAAAGTTTTTTTAAGAAAAAACCTGAACATATCTTTACACTACCCTTTTGCCTGGCACCGGGCAAGCGCCATTAGCTGTATTTATGGCCCAATATCATGCATCTTGCTGCTTTAACAGTATTGCAGTTCTGTATTTATTGCATATACTTGCAATCAGGAAGAAAGTTTCTTTTATAGGAGGATTTAATGAAACGTATTATTGCTTTTCTTTTGGTGCTTACCATTGCCCTGCCATTGTTTGCACAGGCTCCGGCAGTAGCAGCCCTTAAAGGTAAAAAGGTGGAAGTGGTCATCTGGACCCATGAGGATGCCAACAGGACAGCCCTGGAAAAACGCCTGATAGACGAATTTGTAAAAGCAAACCCAGGGGTTACTGTTCAATATGTTACCCAGCCTTCCAGCAAGCTCAAAGATCTCTTGATAGCAGCCTTTGCTGCTAATGCCGGCCCGGATATTTTTAACCTTGAAATAAACGATGAGTATCCTTATATCGAACAGAAAAGGGTAGCCGAGGTTGATTACAAACTGGCAGGTTTCAAGGACATGAAGGATATGCAGGCAAAATATATGTCCGGCATGCTGGATCCGGTTACGGTCAAAAACAAAATTTATGGTTTGCCTCTGGAATTGACCAATTGGGCCATTTATCTCAATAAAAAAATATTCAGGGATGCAGGACTTGACCCAGAAAAAGACTATCCCAAAACCTGGGAAGATGTAATGGCTGTCTCTGAAAAAATTGTAAAAAGAAACGGCCAAATCATTACCCGCCGTGGTTTTGACTTCCGTTATCCCTATTATCTTATTTCTGTTATGCCCATGGTGGAACAGCTAGGAGGAGAGCTGGTTTCCAAAGACGGCAAGAATGTTGTAACAAATGATGCAGCCTGGCTCAAGGTATTCAACTATTTCAAGGAATTTGGCCCTAACGGAAAAAACCTTGGTTCTCCAACCTATACTGCAGCCAGAAAAATTTTTGACAACGACAAAGATGAAATAGCCATGTCCCTGTCCGGGTTGTATCAGGAAGCCCGAATGAGAGAAGCCAATCCGGCTTTCTTTTCTTCTGGCGAATGGATGGTTATTCCGTACCCGCAGTGGAAAAATGCCGTAAAAAAAGTGCCCAACAACTACTATGGCCATTATTACATGGTCAATATACAGGCTTCCAAACTAAAACAGCAGGCTTCCTGGGCTCTTCTTGGTTATATGCTAAGCCATGGAGAAGAATATCTTAAAACTGTAGCTATTGTCCAACCCACGAAAGCCCTGTTTGAATCAAAAACCTTTAAAGACATGCCTTATTCCAGTGTTTTTGCACAAGACATGGCTGACGGGCACATTGTATATTACAGCGATGCAAGCCCAAAAATTGATGCTCTTCTTAAGGATGCCTTTGAGTCGGTTATGCTTTCAGGTGTAGATCCCAATGCTGCCCTGATCAAGCTGCGCAAAGAGGTAAAGGCAGCATTGGAAGATTTGTAAAATTGACTCTAAGCCTGAACCCATGAGATGATTGTTCCATCAGGAAGCAATGAAACAGTACTTGTTTTGTTGCTTCCTTTTGGTTTTTATGAAGGACCAAAATGCAAAGAAAAAAAACTGCCATTGGTTTAGAAACCAAACTTGCCCGCTGGGGTTGGGTTTTTGTGGCACCAGGCCTGCTGTTTTTTGCCCTGTTTTCCTTTTATCCTATAGCCAATGCCATCTGGACAAGTTTTTTTAATAAAAAACTGTTGTCTCTGGCTGCGCCTAAATTCATTGGCCTAGCAAATTATATCAGGGTATTGACTTCTGACGACTTCTGGAATTCAGCGCGAGCTACAATCACCTTTACTATAGGTGTTTTCATACCTATGTTTGTCATGAGCCTTTTGTTTGCCGCCATCATTACTTCCATGAAAAAAGGCAAAAGAATTTTTCAGGCAGCCTTGTATTCTCCTGCCGTTTTGTCTTCTGTTGTGGCAGCCCTTATTTGGCTTTTGATGCTTGACCCCAGGGGTCTTGCCAACCAATTCATGAACTGGCTGAGCATGAAACCGGGGACTGACTGGAAGTGGTTGGCTGATGCAAAAATGGTCCAGATATCCACAATGCTCGTATATATCTGGAAGTACCTTGGGTACTTTACCATTTTGTTTGTTACTGGTATAGGAAAAATCCCCGAATCGGTAAATGAGGCCGCAATTATTGACGGAGCCGGTTCAATTAAACGATTTTTTTACATAACCCTGCCATTACTTAGGCCAACCATAGTACTGGTGGCTGTCATGATACTCATACAATGCATGAAAACTTTCAGCACACAGTATCTTTTTACTCAAAACGGGGCTCCTTTGGGGCCAATAAATGTAATTACACTCAATATTTACAATACCGCCATGAGGGATCTTAACATAGGCCGCGCAAGTGTAATGAGTACGCTTTTGTTCCTGTTGATGCTTGGCCTTACCTGGGTACAGCTAAGGCTGTCAAGAAAGAGCGAGGACAATTTATGAAGCTGACCAAGTCTGCTAGAGACCTGGCAAAAGCCATGCCCGGCATAATTGTTTTGCTGCTTGCCTGCACCATAGTTCTTATGCCCATGGTCTTCATGCTGACAGCATCCTTCATGCCAGCCTTGGATATAATGAGCATGCCGTATCCATGGTGGCCAAAGACCTGGAAGTTTGCAAATTATTTAAAAGCTATGGCCGGTAATGACGGCAACTGGATATTTATCAGAAATATTTTGAACTCGGTAATTGTGTCTACTACTATAGCCGTCACTACAGTAGTTCTTTCTTCCATGGTTGGTTATGGCCTGGCCAAGTTTCGTTTTAAGGGTAGAAATGCTGTTTTTATGGTCATTATGGGAACCATGATGATACCCTTTGAAACCATCATGATTCCGCTATACCTTATTGTGGTTAAAATAAGGATACACGACAGCTATGCCGGCCTTATATTGCCTTTTTTGATGAATGCTTTTGGTGTCTTTATTATGAGGCAATACCTGGTTAGTTTTCCGGATCAGATACTGGACGCTGCCCGTATTGACGGCTGTTCAGAGCCAAAAATCTTTTGGGATATGGTTTTTAAAAATTCGGGTCCGGCCATTGCAACCTTGGCAGTTTTGTCTTTTAGGCAGCAATGGGACAATCTCCTGTGGCCGCTTTTGGTGGCCCAGTCCGAAAAAATGAAAACTATTCCCGCATATATTGTAAAGTTTACAGCAGAAAAACATACTGACGAAGGAGCCATGATGGCAGTTGCTGTTATAGCTTCCCTGCCCATATTTGCCTTGTTTTTCTTTTTGTCCAAATATTTTCTTGGGGGCTCGTCAGTTTATCAAGCCGGAAAGGAATAAGCATTTATCAGAAGCTTTACCTAAATACTGTAGTTACTGCCCCAAAGCTTATTGTTACAGCTTTTTTCTACAAAAACGCTGCTATATAGCGTATAGGACTGGGCACCTTTATACGATATATAATGCTTGTCCAGAAAAACACTAGGGGACCTCTAAAAACTTCAGTTTTTAGAGGTCTACCACTATGTAAGTGTAAATCCTGTAAGGATTTACAAAGGGCACCTCGAAAAATTAAACGAGTTTTTAGAGGTGCCCGCTAATCTTTGGGGAAATACACATGAATCAGCGCTCTCCAAGCAGACTTTTAAGTTCCTGAATATCCTTGACCAGCCTTGAGCGGTCCAGGTTTTGGAAGCGCTTTGGCACCATTTCCTTGCTTGTACACTCAATTACTGCTACCAGATTTTGAAGCTCAATTTCGTGCGGGTATGCTGGAGGAACAAAGTCGTTCATGGTTTCCTCAAGGTCCTCCCTGGTCACAAAGGTTCTGTTATCCATGGTTGCCCTTAGCTTGGCTCTTATCAGTACTGCTTCCAGGTCGGCCCCGGAAAACTCATGCTTGAAGCGTTTGAACAGTTCAGAAATCGGAAATTTCCTGATGGAAAGATCCAGTTTTCTGGTAAGTACCTCAAAAAGCTCTTCCTTGTCCTTTTCGCTATCCGGATAGAAAAGAGCCAGATGCTCTTCGGCACGCCCTTGTCGTTTCATGTCTATAGGAAGCAAGTCTGGGCGGCAGGTTATTAGAAACCATATAATTTTGCCGCGATATTCGGTATTTCCCATAAAGCTTGCCAGTTGGGCAAATATCCGGTTTGAGGTACCGGAGTCGCCATCCTGATCCCTGTCGCCAAGAAATGCATCAGCTTCATCTATCATTACAGCCACTGGAGCCATGGCTTTAAGGATGGTAAGCACTTTCTCCAGATTGGATTCGGTAACCCCCTGCCATTTTGACCTGAAGTTTTTGAATTTGACCATGGGTACGCCTATTTCGCCCGCAAAGGCGGATACCATAAAGCTTTTACCGGTACCAACCGGACCGGCTATCAGATAACCCATGGGTAACACATCCAGGCGGCCTTGCTTCAATGCTCGTGCGGCATACCTGAAGCGTTTTTTTACAAAATCATGACCGGACACAAAAGACAAGTTATGCTCTGTATCCAGGAATTCCAACAAGCCTCCGGCTTCCCCTTCAATTATTTCCCGCTTTTTGGCTTTGAGATAGTCCATGGAAATGGCTTTGTCTTCTTGCCAGCTTTCGGCTGCCAGCCTGTTAAGGTTTACCAGGTTAAGTCCTGATGTTATTGCTCCCACAGAGCCTGGACGAAGCCCTTTTTCCAGAAGCAGGGTTCCTTGGCTTTCTATAAATTCCAGAAAGGAGCTTCTTACTGTTTCATCGGGTATGGGAATTTCCAGTTTTATTGTAGACGGGCTGGCTACAATGCGAGGATTAAGATCCGATAGGTTTTCCGACAAAAGCAGGATGGAAACGTCTCCCTTGGTAAAAATCGGATCATGAGACCAGCGGTTCAGGGTCACAAAGGAGTAGCGGTCAGATTCGTCCATCTTGGACAAATCCGAAGCAGGAAGGACTGTTTCAGCATAATCTATTATAAGCACTATGCGTTTTTTTTCGGGGATATTCAAAAGGAAATACCGTTCCAGCATTTTAAAGGCTGTAAGCGGGTCGCTTGACAACAAGTCTTCTTCATCAAGGTCTGGGAAACGTTCCCTCATCATTTTAAGATACGCTTTGCGCATTTCCGGCAGGCAAAAAGAAATACCGCTGGAGCGATCCCAAAAAATAATTATATCCCTGTTGCCGAACAATACTTCAGAAATGTAATCTTGTATTTTTACAAAGGTGAATTCGCCCTCATTCATTTTGTGCGGCAAAAAATCCCTTATATTTCCATGAACAATGTATAAATTGGCCGTTTTTGAGCAATATTTGTATGAAAGCTCTTGGGCCCATGCAGGCAAGATTTTTATAAAAGGCAGGTTTTTTACTATTAACTGGTCTTTCATTTTCTCCTCTGGAACATAGTATTGGTTTAATTGAAACCAGGCAATAAGCTTTTGCTTTTCCTGTAAAAAGTCAGGACCCATATACGTATTGAGTCAATTGCAGCATATATGTTAAAGTAATTTTGATTTCAAGTAAAAGGAGCTTGTATTATGGCATACAAGGTTACCGATGCCTGCGTAAACTGCGGAGCATGTGATCCTGAATGTCCGGTTGAGGCTATCAGCGAAAAGGATGGCTTTCGCTGGATTGATCCGGACAAATGCACTGACTGTGGTTCTTGCGCAGCAGTTTGCCCCACGGAGGCAATAATCCAGGGCTAAGCCCCGAGCATAGCCAGGGCTATGCCCGATAATGAGCCCCAGGCAAAAAGCTTGGGGCTTTTTTTATTCTCTTTCAATCGGGCAAGTCATGCAACGTGCGCCGCCGCCGCCTCTGGCCAGCTCTATTCCGTCAAAGCCTACAGCCAGCCGTCCGTATGACAGCGGATCCTCCTTTTTTTCCAAAAAATTTTTTGCAGACTTAATTTCAAATCCGGCTCTATGCAATGCTTCCAGTGTATATACATTGCATGAGTACATTATTATTTTCCCGGGAGCAAAGGCAAAGGAGTTGGCTCCGGACATCCATTGCTCCCTTTCCTGTCTTAAAGGATCACTGCCGCCAGTCAGTACGGGCTGCAGGTCCATCCCGCAGGATTTCAAGCCGGATAACAGTGAGTCGGCTTCTGATATTATTGTGTTTTTGCCCGGGGCAATATCCATTCTTAAAACCCTGGCCCTTTTTGGGCCCAGAATTAGAGGCTCATAAACAAGACAGGCGTCACTGTCAATTACTGTAAAAACCATATCCAGGTGAATTGTAGCTCTGGCTACAGGCAGAATAACTGCAAAAATTGTAACTTCTTCTCCAAAAATCTCCGCTATGGCTTTGGCGAGCAGATCCAGAGCTGCAGCACTTGTCCTTTCAGACACACCTATAGCCAGCAGTTTGCCGGAAATTGCCTGAAAATCACCGCCTTCCAAAGAAAAACCGTCTTTTACCAAAGAAGGCCCATCCAGCAGCATCCCGCCTCCTTTAAAATCAGGGTGATTCTCAAAAACAAAACGGTTAATTAGCGCTTCAGCACGCCTTACAGGAAAACGCATGGAGGAAAAAATGGACCTGTTCTTAAAAACCATGACAGCATCACGCATAAAATACATATTGGGCAGGGGCAAAATATCATGCTCCCTGTTGCTTAAAAAATCTGTCAAACTGGAATGCCTGGCAAGCAAACCGCTTATGGATATTTGGGCCAGTGTTTTGGCATCCATGTCTGCCAGCTCCTCCTGCCTTCTATCCTGTTTATAATGGCTGCTTAAAAGTTTTGAAAATTCCTTTCTTTGTGCGGGCTTGCTTAATACTTCAGTTAAAAGGTCCTTTAGTTCGTAAACATCAGAAACTATGCCCAGAAATTGTTTTAACTCTTCATGCTCCTTTTTTACAATTTCAAGCGGAATGATATCATTATACAGTTCTTCTTCAGCCATGCTGGGGCGCATAGCCTCTACTTCTGCCCCCGGACTATGGACAATTACTCTGCGCAATCGTCCGGTTTCAGAAAGAATGTTCAGCTTTCTAGCCATTACAATAGCCCCCTTTTTCACAGCATAACAACAGTAACAAAACAGAACAAGCTCAAGTGCGAAACCGCTGCCACAGTAACTTAGCGAACTTTTATTAAGAACAGCCGGTTGTACTCCCGCAGGTCTCATCGCCAAGCTACACTTGGCGTGTCAATTCCGGTTCCGGAATTGCGTTTGCTTCAGCCTCAAGTGCGAAACCGCTGCCACAGTAACTCAGCGACCTTTTATTAAGAACAGCCGGTTGTACTCCCGCAGGTTTCGCACTTGAGGCAGGTGCCGTTGCGAACCAGGGTAAGATGGCCGCAGACGGGGCAGGGGTCACCTTCGTAACCACGCATTCTTGCCTTTTTTGCTTCGTCTTTAGGCAATACGTTTTTTTTTGCTTCTGTTTTGGGCGCTTCCGGTGCAAAAGCCAGTCTTTCTGCCATTCTCCTGGCTTTGCCATTTTGGGTATTGGTAGATTTTAAGTCTTCGGGATTGACCTGCCCTAGATCAAAACGGTCCTGGTAACTGATGGCCAGATCCCGGAATACGTAATCAAGCACGCTGGTGGCCATTTTTATGTATTCGTGTCCCTGTACCATTCCGTTTGGTTCAAAACGGCTGAAAGTAAATGCGTCGGTATATTCTTCCAGAGGCACGCCATACTGCAAGCCCAAAGAGACGGCTATAGCAAATGAGTTTAGCAGGCTTCTGAAAGCGGCTCCTTCTTTGTGCATGTCCAGGAATATTTCTCCAAGCCGCCCGTCGTCATATTCTCCGGTTCTTACAAATACGGAATGCCCTCCGATTTTGGCTTTTTGCGTATAGCCAAGGCGCCTGTTGGGCAGGGGCTCCCTTGTTTTCTGGGCAGTTTGGGCAAGATTATCCAGCAGAATATTTTCCTGGTTTAGTCCGGCAGGTTCCGACTGAAGATCAAGCAGCTGCTCCGCAAGCGGGTCTGCATTGGCAGCAATGGACGACAAGGGTTGTGACAGCTTGGATCCGTCCCTGTAAAGCGCAATGGATTTGAGCATGCTTTTCCATGCGCTCATGTAAGCGCCTTTGACATCCTCAAAAGTGGAAGAATTGGGCATGTTTATGGTTTTGGAAATTGCCCCTGAAATAAATGGCTGGGAAGCTGCCATCATGGCGATGTGGGCCTGCCATGCTATGGATCTTTGCGCATTTTTTCCAGAAGCCGTGGCTGTATCAAAAACGGGGTAATCCGCTTTTTTCAAGTGGGGGGCACCTTCTATGCCCATGGTTCCGCAAGTCCAGGTTTCAGCGGCTTCGATTTCTTCCTGGCTAAAACCCATATAGCTCAACAAATCAAAACCTGCTTCGTTCCTCGCATCAATATCTGCGCCCAAAGAATCCAGTTCTTCCGTGCCCAGAATGCCGGGGTTAAAAACAGAATCCAGGCTCATGGCCGTTTTTAATGCGGCTTCCGCTTTGGTTAAGGCTGTATCGGAAAAACCCTTGGCTTTTAATGTTTCTAGATTGATAACAGGCGCGTTTTTAAGGGTTCCCGAGCCAAGCATGTATAACTTTATGTCTTCTATCTGATTTTCTTTGTACCCTAACGTTTTTAAAGCCGGAACAACTGATGCATTTACAATTTTAAAATATCCGCCGCCGGCCAGTTTTTTAAACTTGACCAATGCAAAGTCCGGCTCAATGCCGGTAGTATCGCAATCCATTAAAAGGCCTATGGTCCCTGTTGGCGCCACAGCTGTTGTTTGTGCATTGCGGTAACCGTGTTTTTCTCCCAGGGAAAGGGCTTCGTCCCAGGCATTTCTGGCAGCTTCCAGCAAATATCCCGGCGTTTTATGGGCATCAATGCCCTTGGGTACAACACTGAGGGCTTCGTACTCGTTGGATTCGGCATTGTAGGCAGCCCTTCTGTGATTGCGCATAACCCTTAACATATACTCCGCATTTGCCCCGTAACGTGCAAAAGGGCCCAGTTCTTTTGCCATTCTTGCTGACTGGGCATAAGCTTCTCCAGTCATTATGGCACTAAGAGCGGCAGTGATATTGCGCCCTTCTTCTGAGTCATAGGCCAAACCCATGGTCATTAAAAGTGCCCCCAAGTTGGCATAGCCAAGGCCCAAAGTCCTGTAGTCGTAACTTTTTCTGGCTATGGCTTTTGAAGGGAATTGGGCCATCAAGACGGAAATTTCGAGCGTTAGGGTCCACAACCTAACAGCATGACGATAAGCTTCGTTGTCAAACCTTTGCTTTGCAGCATCATAAAATGACAATAAATTGAGGGATGCCAGGTTGCATGCAGTGTCATCAAGAAACATGTATTCTGAGCATGGGTTGGAAGCCCTGATGGGGCCGTCGGCGGCACAACAATGCCATTCATTTATGGTTGTATGAAATTGCAGGCCTGGATCGGCGCATTGCCATGCAGACTTTGCAATTCTGTCCCACAAAGTCCTGGCCTTTACAGTTTTTATTGTTTTGGAATTTTTCCTGGCGGTCAAAGGCCAGTCTTTGTTTTTTGCTATGGCTTCCATAAAATCATTGCTTAGTCTTACGGAATTGTTGGAAGCCTGGCCCGAAACAGTATTGTAAGCCTCTCCTTCCCAGGATAAATCAAACAGGGGGCCCAAAATGTCGCTGTCACCATCGGCTATCCGCCTTAACAGCTGATAGAGGTATGGGCCGGGCACTCCGGCAGCCAGGGCTGACTTAATGGCTTTGCGCAAATAGGGGTTGGACTCCAATGACAATCTGTCAGTTGCTGGGATATCGCTCCTGGCTGCCGAATCTTTTATTGCAATGGCATGTTGTCTGAGTGACTTTGATCCTGTGGCCAGGCAGGCTACCTTGTATTCTTCTCCGGTTTTCCAGTCTATAAAAGCTTCTATGTCTGGGTGATCCGCGTCCAGGATGACCATTTTTGCAGCACGGCGTGTGGTTCCGCCAGATTTTATGGCAGAAGCGGATCGGTCCGCGATTTTTAAAAAGGACAATAGTCCGCTGGATACGCCTCCGCCGGAAAGGTTTTCATTTATGGCCCTGATTTTAGAAAAGTTGGAACCTGTCCCGGAGCCGTATTTGAAAAGCCTGGCTTCTCTTTCTACAAGATCCATTATGCCGCCCTCGTTTACGAGGTCATCCTCTACATCCAGAATAAAGCAGGCATGGGGTTGTGGCCTTTCGTATGCATTTACAGAAGCTTTCAATTCTCCGCTTTTAGGTTCGACATAATAATGCCCCTGGGCCGGCCCTTCCAGGCCGTAAACGGCATGAAGGCCCGTGTTAAACCATTGAGGGCTGTTGGGGGCAGCCATCTGCAGCGCAAGCATCCTGCAGCTTTCGTCGTAAAAGGCTTTTTCATCTTCTTCAGTGTCAAAATATGCCATGGATTTGCCCCAGCTTAGCCAGGTATAAGCCAGCCGATGAAAAACCTGCCGGGCATCATGCTCCGAACCGGGGATAGGAGAAGGGTTGGAAGACGCTTGCTGGGATGCCGGAACCCATGCCTTCCAGTCCTCAGCCTTGTCTGCAGGAACCCCTGCTTTTCTTAAATACTTTTGTGCCAATATATCCGTGGCAATTTGGCTCCAGCTGGATGGTACTATAACGCCATCCATGCGGAATACTATGCTGCCGTCACTTGCCCTGATTTCTGACACACGTTTTTCCCATTTTATTCCCTCATAGGGGCCTTGTCCTGACTTGGTAAACTTGCGATCAACTTTCATAAAACCTCCAGAAACACATGACCCATACCATTGATGGTATGGCCAAGCCAATCTAACGCAATATACTGTACCTGTCTAGTATTAATTTGTAATTAATGGCCTTCATTTTTAAATCCGATATTAAAGGGGAGTATGAAAAACCTAGCCGTTATCAACGCCATAAACCTAAAGCCTTATGCTCTAAAACCCCTGTTTGACGGAAAAAGTGCTTTTTCCATGGTTCAGGATTATTGCAAAAGCCTGGCAAGCGACATACTTGTCCTGGCTGGCAAAGATTTTCCGGTAAAAGGCATAGCTGCGCTGGAGCTGGAAAACAGCAATATGAGTACGCTGCTGGCAGCAATAAACAAGGAAGCCGGCAAACGACCGGATATAGACACCATTTTGTATGTTCATTGTGATACTCCCTTTCTGGATTTGGACTTGGGCAGGGAACTTTTGGACATGCATAAGCGTTACCGGGCTGAATACAGTTTTGCCGACGGTTATCCAAGCGGATTTGCTCCGGAAATTCTGAACAAACGCTGTATTCCCAATCTGCATTTGCTTGCAGAGCGCCATGACTGTAATGCCGGCAAAGACGGATTGTTTGCAGTAATACAGAATGACATAAATTCGTTCGATATTGAAACAAAATTGTCCTCTCTGGATTTGCGGGTTTACAGGCTTAAGCCCGTTTGTGACACAAAAATAAACACTTTTTTGGCAGAAAAACTGTGGAGCCTGGGTGTCAGGTCTGCTATTGATGCCATTAAGCTCATTCCTGCCCATCTGGAACTATTAAGGAATATCCCCGCATTTTTAAGCATCCAGACCAACGAAGCTTGCCCCCAAGCCTGCAACTATTGCCCTTATCCTCGTATGGCAGGCAACCCGCTCGGGCTAAAAGCCTTTATGAGTATAGACAGGTTTGAACGCATAATGGCAGAAGCCAAAAACTTGTGGGATGAGCTTGTTGTGGATATTTCTCTTTGGGGCGAGCTTGCTTTGCACCCTGACCCGGCAGCAATTGTGGAATCCGTAATGGACAAGGAAGGTTTCAGCCTGATAATCGAAACTTCCGGCTTGGGCTGGAAACCCGGACTTGCAGAGCAGCTTGCAGAAAAATGGGGCAGCAGGATTCAGTGGATTGTTTCATTGGATGATATAGAAGAAAAAGAATACGAAAAGCTGCGTGATAAAGGCTGGGAAGAAGCCAGTGTTTTTGCAAAAAACATGCTTAAATCAGCTAAAGAAAATGTCCATATCCAGGCAGTCAGGATGAAGGAAAACGAGCCAAGGCTGGAAAGCTTTTATCGTTTCTGGAAGCAAGAAGCCAACAATGTTATAATACAGAAATATGATTCCTTTTCCGGAAGCCTGCCTGACAAAGCTGTAGCCAATCTTGCTCCTATTAAACGTCTGCCTTGCTGGCACCTGGCCAGAGATATGTCCATTTTACTGGATGGCAGCGTACCAAGCTGCAAACACAGTCTGCTGCAAAAGGGAAGGGTGCTTGGCTACGCGGAAATAGCGGCAAATGTATTTGATGACGGCCTTGATACTGCGTGGCAAAGCCTGGGGGGCTGGTTCAAGCGTCATGTGGATGAGGATTATCCAGAAACATGCAGGCATTGCGATGAATACTATACCTTTAACGCTTGATTCATACCGTCCCACATATACTGTTATTGGCGGAAGCCGCATAGCACAGAGTACAGAGCATCACCCTGTTTCCATACTGCTTATAAACAGGGGCCCCCGGCCTTACAGAAGCGCAGCCATTACAGAGCTGCTAAAGGCCGGTTTTCATTCCATCGTATCCATAGAAACGGGAGCCGATACCCCCGAGCTGGAAGCCATTGCGTCCAGGACTCCTGCGCTAAGGTATATATGCATGCATGAAGAGCATAATCCCGGTATATGCATAAATATAGGTATAAGGGAATCCCTTGCCCCTTATGTGCTGGTTCTGTGGAATGACATGAGGCTGGCCAGCAGTGCCTTGTCCAGCCGCTTTTTTGAGCGCGTTCTGGAGTTGGACCATGCCTGTCTGGCTCCAATGTTTTTTGATTCGGACGGAGCTGTTGTTCCGTCTGTTACCCATCCGGCCCAATCTGGAAAAGCGTTCAGGGTGGTACAGCTTAACCCGCTAAAGGATGGAGAAAAAAGCCTTTTTCCTTTTGACTATTCAGGTATTTATTCCAGGGAAAAATTCATTATGCTTGGGGGCTATGACTGGACACTGCAAAATCCGTATTGGCAGAAACTGGATTTTGGCTTGCGTTGCTGGCTTTGGGGAGAAACAATAAGCCATGTTCAGGCCCTGAAAATAAAATTTGAAGGAAGCTTGGCTGTAGAAGACCATAGCTATGACGAGGACTATGACAAATTCTGGCTTAAAAACCTTGCCCCGGTGTACAGGGGGGACTCCGCATATATACCTTTGTCAAAGTTTTTTGGATATATGTGGAGCTCCAAAAAGCACTTAAGCGCTTCTGTAATGGATTTTTCCGCTGCCAGAAATTGGGTAAAAGCCTGTTCTTATCGTTTTAAGGCGGATGCTTCCTGTTTGGCAGGCTTGTGGGATCCTATGCCATGAAGACCGGTTTGATAGTTCAAATGCGCCTGGATTCAAAACGTCTGCCGCGCAAAGCGCTGCTGCCTTTTGCGGATACCGTGTTGGCAGGATATGTGCTGGAACGGCTTAAAAGGCTTGTGGCGGATGAATACATATTGGCTTGCCCCGAAGACTCGGCCAAAGAGCTGGCTCCTTATGCTGCTGCTAGCGGTTTTGATATATTTACAGGCCCAAAAGAAGATGTCCTGGCCCGCTATGCATTGGCTGTAAAAAAATACAGGCTGGATACAGTAATAAGGGCTACAGGCGACAATCCTTTTGTATCCATTCCTTTGGCAAGAATGGCGCTGTCTTTTAAAAATGATGCTGATTATATAGCCATTACGGGCATGCCTTTGGGCATGGGTGTAGAAGTGGTAAATGCAAAAGCATTACTGGATGCATACGCTAAGGCAGAAGATCCATTTGACAGGGAACATGTATGCCCGTATTTGTATAAAAGGCCAGAATTGTATAAAATTCTGAAACCGGATTGTCCATCCGAGTATTTTTATCCCGATGGACGATTGACTATAGATACAGAACAGGATTATCAAAATGCAATACAGCTGCTAGATGCATTGGGCATGGATTGCAGCGATTTTTCAATTCTGTCATGGTTAAAATCGTGTGGTGATAAAAAAAGGCAAAACCTGTGACAGAAATACTGTTGGTGCCTTCCCTTAGAAAAGGCAATGGCTCCGGACATCTTCAACGCTGTTTTTCCATTTTGGCGGGCCTTGGCAACAAAGCTGCAATATATTTGCCATCCAGGCCGGAATACGGAAGCTGGTCCAGTGCCGAGTTGAAACTGGCTTTTCCAAAACAAACAACCGGAATCAGCATTATCGAATCCATAACGCCGGAGTCAAGCTTCAAGCTTGTAGTGCTGGACAACAGGTTTACACAAAATGATGTTTTGGAGTTTTGGTCAAGCAAAGGCCCGGTTGCGGCATTGGACGAGTCTGGTCCAGCCAGAAACTTTGCAGACTATATAATTGACATACTTCCCAGCAGGGCCTATATGACCAAAGCCAATCTTGCAGGCCTGGGCTATCTGTTTTTGCCAAAAAACAGGAGAACAGCACCGGAAAAGCTGAAACGGGTTTTGGTCAGCTTTGGGGGAGAAGACCCTGCTGGCCTTGGCAACGCATTTCTTAAAGCTGCCACCGGTATTATTAGGCCGCAAGATATAAGTGTGGTCAGCGGAGCTCTTTCTGCTGCCATCAAGTCATACCCCGGTATCATCACCCTTGGGCCAGTGCAAGACCTTAAGGAAAAGCTTTATGCCTATGACCTGGTAGTTTGCCAGTTTGGCTTGACTGCCTACGAAGCTGCATGGGCAGGCTGTGCCGTGCTTTTGTTAAGCCCAAGCCGGCTGCATGAAGATTTGGGCAAGCAGGCAGGCTTTGTAAGCCTGGGGCTCGGAAAGCCAACAAAACAGGCTTTACTGGCTGCCCTGTCCAATCCGCAAGTACTCATAGAGTCGAGTAAAAAGGCTGCGCCGCAAGTATCATTAAATTTGTCTGAAAAAATAGACAGCCTGGAAGCCGACTGTTATTCGGAATGCCCTTTTTGCCGCCAAGGCAAGCTGCCCGCAATTTTCAGAAATGAAATAAAAACCTACCGCAGCTGTCCTGAATGCAATACTGTGCTTTTGAGTTCTTTTAGCAGTAAAAAACCTGAATACACGGACGATTCATACTTTTTTGAAGAATATAAAAAGCAATATGGGCGAACTTACATAGAAGATATTCCCAATATAAGGGAAATGGCTGCGAAGCGCTTAAAAATAATGGAACATATTCAAAATGGCAAAAAGGGCAGGCTGCTGGATATTGGATGCGCTTATGGAGCTTTTGCTGCAGAAGCACAAGACCGGGGTTGGGAAGCAAGCGGGGCGGATATATCTGCGCAAGCTGTTGAATATGTAAAAAAAACCTTCAATCTGCCTGCTTTTGTGGCCGACTTTCAGCTGCCTGCCGCAGACGGCTTTTATCCCAGAAACCTGGATTGTATAAGCATGTGGTATGTAATTGAGCATTTCAAGGATATAGACAGGGTATTGCAGCGGGCTTCCCATTTGTTAAAGCCAGGAGGGCTGCTGGCTTTTTCCACACCATCTTTGTCCGGCATATCCGGCAAAAAAAACCCGGAAAAGTTTCTAGAGGCTTCTCCCCTGGACCATTATACTATTTGGAGCCCCAAAAGCGCCCGCCTTATATTAAAGCGTTATGGCTTTTATATAAAAAAGATCAGGGTTAGCGGTCATCACCCCGAGCGTTTTACTCTTTTTACTTCAAAAGCTGGTACTATTCCGTATAAAATCACAATGCTAATATCCAAATTGTTTAAGCTTGGTGATACCTTTGAGTGTTATGCCATTTTAAAAAAATAAGAGTATAAAAGTTTCAAAAATGGTGTTTATAAATAGACCTGAAACTTTTGTTGGAGATAAAATGAATTCTGTTCTTATTCTTGGGGCCGGGTTTATGCAGGGGCCGGCCATACGAATTGCAAAGCAAAAAGGCCTAAAAGTATATGCAGCCGATGCAAATCCTGCGGCTGTATGTGCCAAAGAAGCCGATGTTTTTCTGCATATCGACCTGAAAGACAAGGAAGGGCTTGCAGAAGCCGCCATGAAAATTCCAGCTTTGCTTGGGGTTTTTACCGCAGGAACGGATTTTTCAGCATCCGTAGCATGGGTAGCAGAAAAATTGGCTTTGCCGGGGCCTTCCTACCAAGCAGCGCTGAACGCGTCCGACAAAAGCAGGATGCGAAAGGTTTTAAAAGAAGCCGGAATCCCGGTACCAGCTTTTGCCAATGCTTCCGCAGATTCTGACCCGCTAGAATTGGCAAAGAAAGTTGGCCCTCTTCCTTTGGTGGTAAAACCGGTAGACAGTATGGGTTCCAGGGGCTGCCGCCTGGCCAGAAATGCAAATGAATTAAAAGAAGGCTGGGCTGCAGCCATAAACAGTTCCAACTCCAAAAGGGCCATACTAGAAGAATACCTTAATGGCCCAGAATTCAGCCTTGATGCCCTGGTATACGAGGGGCAGGTGCATATAAGGGGAATTGCTGATCGTTTTGTATATTTTGAGCCATATTTTGTAGAGATGGGGCATACCATGCCATCATCCTATAATGCCGAAATACTAAAGGAAGTTGAGGATATTTTTGTAAAAGGCATAAAAGCTTTGGGAATAGACAACGGCGCTGCCAAAGGTGACATAAAATATACACGAAACGGCGCTTTTGTGGGCGAAATTGCAGCCAGACTATCCGGAGGCTATATGTCCGGCTGGACTTACCCCTATTCAAGCGGCATAAACCTTACAGGAGAAGCCTTGGATATAGCTTGTGGGAAGAAACCGGGTTTTGCTAAACCCACCACAAAAATGAGTTCATCTGAAAGAGCCTGGATAAGTATACCAGGCAAGGTGGAATCTATATTTGGCCTTGAAAAGGCTAACATAAAAACTTTTGTAAAAAATGTTTTTCCCATAGCGGAAGTTGGCAGTACAGTTGTATTCCCAAGCAATAATGTACAGAAATGCGGTAATATTATAGCTGTTGCGACCAGTCAACTGGTAGCGGATGCCGTAGCAGAAGCTACAGCCAGAGATATACTCCTAAAGCTAGCTATTGATAATGACTCAACCATGGCTTTTATCAACAAAAACAAGGAATGGGCTTGGGTCAGGGACGCTTTTTCCGGTTTATCCGCCATGACTTTGGCTTCCCTGGATAAAATGCCTGATATACTAAAATTGCCAGAAAATACAAAAGCGGCTCCACGTGTTACTATTGCTCCTTTGCCAGGCATAGATGCAGAAGAAGCCAGGGACTGGCAAGACAGAAGTATAAGCGATGCACTGGAAGCAGTAAAACTTTTGTGCAAAGCTTCAGTGGGTATGGATGGTGATCTGGTTATTGGAGCCGGGTTTTGGAAGGCGTTTTTAAGGGGGGGATATCAGGGCGGGGTTTGGGCCATAGACAGGGTATTACACAAGGTGTTACACGGGGTGTAGCATGAGAATTATAAAACTTGAGCCCTTGTTTTTAGCAAAAAAAGTCCTGTTATTGGCCTCGTTTTTAATTATTCCATTAATTATACTTAATGCGGAAGAAAATATTCCGCTTTCTGAAGCGGCCGCAAAATGGAAGGCCGTTTTTTCTTATGACCCTTTGACCCAAACAGGTTATATATTAAGAAACAAGGACCTGGTACGTTTTAAAAAAAGCTATCCGGTATTTTTATTGGGAAAAGACAATGCTTTGCATGCAGAAGCTATTATTGACAATTCAAAGGGTCTTTTTATTCCGGAATCCACATTTAATGCCATTTCTGCATATTTTGAAGAAAAGGACAAGGAAAGGACAAGCCACTTCAGAATTGCTGCCATAATTATAGATCCCGGGCACGGCGGCAAAGACCCGGGAGCAATCGGAGAATTCGGATCGGGCAAGGACAAGTTCAAAATTCAGGAAAAAGACATAGCATTGGCGGTTGGAAAGGATGTGTACTCAAGCTTGCAAGAAAAATGGCCGGAAAAAAGCATACTCATTACCAGAAACAGCGATGTATATCCATCTCTTGATGAAAGGGTGGATATGGCAAATATCATGGAGCTGGGAATAAACGAAGCCATCATTTTTATTTCCATTCATGCAAATGCTTCCTTCAACAAGTCGGCATCGGGTTATGAAGTATGGTATCTTAACCCTGATTATCGCAGAACGGTTATGGACGACAAAAAATCTGTCGGAGTTGATTCCCAGGTACTGCCCATACTCAATGCAATGCTGGAAGAAGAGTATACTACAGAAAGCATTTTTCTTGCCAAAAACATACTTTCTGGCATGAAAAAAACACTTAGTCCGGATATACCGGACAGGGGCTTAAGGGCGGAAGAATGGTTTGTGGTACGAAATGCCAAAATGCCATCAGTACTAGTTGAGCTGGGTTTTGTTACAAATGAAGCAGAAGCCAGACGTTTGGCTGACCCGGCTTACTTGAAAAGCCTGTCCGAAGGCATTTATAATGGAATAAGCGATTTTATTGAGTATTTTGAAAACCGAAAGGGCAATCCATTACATTGAAACCATTTTTTGAGACATTGGCCGCAAGCGCTGACAAGTTTTTGCATATTGTATTGAGGCCAAAATATCTGCTGCCGGCAATTTTATGCCTTTTTTTCCTGATTTCCGCAATATTTCTTTTTATAAAACCTGCCAGGACAGCTGTCAGCCTTTGGTACCCGGATAGCCGTATTAACAGCAAAGCCTTGAATGCAGAACTTCGCTTTATTCCATATAACAAAGATCCGGCAATGTTTGCAGAAAGCTTGCTGGAAGAACTGATTCTGGGGCCTGCCAATTCCGCCAGTCGGGCATTTGTTCCTTCCAGCACCAGGGTTAGCAGGGTTATTGCATCAAACAAGGTTTTGTATATTGATATTTCTCCCGATTTTTTATTTGGCAATCATAATGATATGGGTGTTTACAGCTTGCCGGATTATGAACCGTCACGGGCAATAGACTTAATTAAAAAGAATCTTTCATGGAATTTGAAAAAATTTAACATAATATTGACAGTATCAGGGCAGGAGCCTTGGTAAAAACGCAGTTTTTTTGCATAAAATGCAAATTAAAGAATTAAATAATTGACAAAGAATATGGCTTCGCTATAATCAATTAAAATTGACTAAATTGTACGCGCATTATGGAAAGGAGCAATTTAATGAGAAGGCCGTTAGCTCTGATCATCGCAGCACTGCTAATAGCAGGCAGCTCGCTTGTTATTGCCGATGAAGCCGTACTGATCGACTTTGCGTTGCTCGGGGCAGATATTATCGAAGATCCAATCGATAATTCTTTGACCCAGAATCGTGCAACAATGATGGACTTTTCCACTGTTGCCGGAGCAAGCTATACGGAAGATCAGAAAAAGCAGATGGCTATATCCCTGGCCATACCCAATTGGGATGTAGTTCTTGCATCATCTTCCAGAACAGGAAGCAGACAGGCGCTTTCCTATACCAGGGAAGCAAAACTGGCACAGGAAGCCAAGCAATTTCCTGGCGCCACTGTTATGGGTATCAGGATAAACTTCCCACTGGAGCCTTTCAACTCCTGGGCTAGAATTCAACCACCTTTTGAAGTTCCCGCTTTTGAACCCAAGGCTGATATTAATGACGATGGCGTTATAAGCGTAAAACAGAATGCCCAGGGTGATGATCCGGTTAATGCCCGGCTTACCCGCTTTGAAGGCAGCTATAATGCTGATACCAAGATTACAACAGCGTTGGGAGTTGTCAAAAATGTCGGAGTTATCAAATCCATAGCAGTAAATGTCAAAGGGCTCAACTTTCCCCATGGCTTGTCCCTAATTTTAAAGGACAACGACAACGTAGAGCATGTTATGTTCATGGGCTACCTAAACTTTGACGGATGGAGAGAGCTCAGGTGGGATAACCCCCAGTACATCAGCGATGTTAGGAACAGAGAACTCAGGATTGACCCTCTGTATCCCCGGTCTACTCCTTTTGTAAAGTTCGGCGGATTTGTTATCAACAGGGATGCAGCAGCTCCCGGCGGAGACTTTATAGCCTATGTAAAGGATGTAAAGATTCTTTATGACAAAGCCGTACTTGAGCCTGTACACGATATAGATGATGAAGCAATCTGGGGTATAGTTGGCAAAAAAGAGGATGACCGCAAAAAACTCGAAAGCCAGCGCTTTGGATCTTCACAAGTTATGCGCTATATAGAAAGAATGAAACAGGAAACCAGGACTGAATTTACAGAAGAAAAGAACGACTGATCATAGTGCGTGACTAGGAATAATCTGGACTGTCCAGAAAATAAAATTTTTGGACAGTCCTTTTTGTGTGTCGTACAAAATTAAACAAAAGGAATTTTCTTTTATATGTCTGATGCAGAAGCCATAAGCAGGATTTCTCTAGAAAAGATATATAAACAGGAAAAAAAAACCATGGAGGCTGTCCTAACCAATATGGTCAAACTGATACAGGAAAAAATATCTTTGGAAGGCATGTTTCCTGCCTACAAAAGCAGGTTAAAGTCGTTTCAAAGCTTTTTTTCCAAAAAAATTAAGTTTGCCCGTGATGCTACAATTCAGGGGAGTGTACCTCTCCCGATAAGTGATATTCTGGCTGTAAGAATTATATGCCCTTTTATAAGCGACATAGAAAAGATAGAAAAAATTCTTTCTGAAAATTTTATAATCCGTGAAATAGAAAGAAAAGGCTTGGACAGGTCATTCAAGGAATTCGGTTATGAATCCATACACCTGCTGCTTGTCATACCAGAGGATATGCTTGCCGGTATAAGCTTTATAAACCCTCCTGTTTGTGAGGTCCAGATTCGCACCATTTTACAGGACGCCTGGGCAGAAGTTGAACATGAACTCGTTTACAAAGCGGAATTTACTCCATTTGATGATCCCATGAAGCGAAAATTGGCTGCTTTGAACGCAAATCTTACCCTTTCTGATATGCTTTTTCAGGAAATACGAGATTACCAACATCAGCTAAGCAACGAATTGGCCAAAAGGCGTGTAGCCTTTTTTAAAAAAATTGAAAATTCAATTGACAACGAAATGTACAAAAATATTAAAGCGGAGGATAAAAAGGCGGATCCGGGCAGCAGTCAGCCTGCCTGGCTGGAATCACTCAAGTCTCTGGATGACCTTCTGCTTGAAGCGCTGAATGCCCATAACAGGGCAGATTACTTAAGGGCCATAAATATATACTCTTATATATTGAGCCTTGATCCCAAAGCGGATATAAAAACCCTTATTTTCAAGCATCGCGGCATGGCATATTTTTCCGAAAGCAAATATGACGAAGCCCTGAATGATTTTTCTTCAGCCCTGGAAATGGATGGCAAATGTTATAAAGCTGCCTATTACCGCGGAGTGGTACACAGTGTTAAGCAAAATTATGCTTCTGCCGTAGACGATTTTAGCAGAGCCTTACTGCTCCATCCTTACCATTTTTATTCCATTTACAGAAGAGCCCAGGCTTATTTTCATATAGAAGATTACCCAATGGCTTTAGCTGATTGTGATACTGCCATGGAACTGGATCCATACAACGAAGGCCTCAAAAAGTTAAAAGCCCTGGTTATGAAAAAATTGCGTATGTAGCCAAGCTATATGCATTGACACTATAGAGCCATTTTTGCTATTCTAAGCCTGTTGTTTGTCCCCTTCGTCTAGTGGTTAGGACACCGGGTTTTCATCCCGGCAACGGGGGTTCAATTCCCCCAGGGGATGCTAAAAGTTGTTCAGTGCATGCTGAACAACTTTTTTTTGTTTTCTTTACTTTGGCGCATTACATTGGTATAATTGGCTGATCAATTAATTTTGGAGGATAAATGAAAACAAAAATCTTTGTTGTTTCCCTTCTGCTGCTGACGCTTGTTGCGGTGCCGGCTGTTTTTGCTACAGGCATTGGCGTTTCTGCAGGACTGCCCTTCGGTGCTGGTCTGCCAGGCTCCAACGTTTTGCTTTCTCTCAAGTTGGACCAATTACCGTTTTTAATGGGCGTGGGTTTTGCTTTTGGGCAAAACACTTTTTCTTTCGGGTTTACTGCTGATTGGTGGATTCTTAACAAACCATTGGTTTCTTTTTTGAATTACTACCTTGGCCCCGGCTTGTATCTGGGTTACAGCAACGCTCTTGCTATTGGCGGCAGATTCCCTATTGGTTTAAATGCTTTTCCGCTTAAAAACCTGGAACTGTTTTTGGAAGTAGCTCCAACCTTGGCTGTAGGTTTGGGTGATCCTATTACCTTCCCACTGTTTGGAGCCCAGAGTGCCTTTGGCTTGCGCTTCTGGTTCTAGTTTATAGCTGTTTGTTTCATACTTTTCCGTTACTGCGCTTTTGCAGTAACGGTTTTTTTTAGGGGCTAAGGCTTGCTTATTGATATTCTGTGCAAAGTTGTAGACAATTTTGGAGATATCGGCTTTGTGTATCGCCTCGCAAAGGCTATCTATGCTAGTGACAGCAAATTGCGCTTAAGGCTTGTTGTGGATGGCCTGGATGCTTTTTCAAAACTGGAACCCAGAATAGACCCGGGGCAGCTATACCAGAAACTTGACAAGCTGGAAGTCTACTCCTGGAATATGCCCAAAAATAATGACAGTCCAGAAGCATATTTTCTTGATCCTCCGCTTATTGTGCTTGAATGCTTTGCCTGCGGCCGGCCGGACTGGTTAGAGGCTATACTTTTTGATGATAAAAATTACGAAGCAAATGGCCAGCCAAAATACAGGCATATAATAAATATTGAATATTTGACTGCAGAAAGCTATGCAGAAGAATTCTATCTAATGCCTTCGCTTACCCGTTCAGAGTATGTAAAAAAGCATTTTTTTATGCCGGGCTTTACAGATAAAACAGGATCATTGATAGCAGCTTCATGTTCGGAAAAACTAAAAAATGATGGGGTTAAAAACCCCTGTTTGTCTGACAGAATGGAACTTTTAAACAGCTTAAGCCCGGGAATCGGCATGACAGGCAAGGAAGATGTTATTAAAAAAGCATGCAACAGCTTTTGGATAACGCTGTTCACTTACGAGATGAATTACAGCCCCATAATAAAAGCTTTGGATGAATTTTCAAAAACACGGGAAGTATTGGTTTTTGCTGCATCCGGGCTTAGCCAAAGCTGCTTTACTAAAGCATGGCTAAAAAATAATAAGGCTTTTACTGTCATTTTTTTGCCTTTTTTACCCCAAAGCTTATGGGACAGGCTTTTAAATTGCTCTGATTTTGCTTTGGTTAGGGGAGAAGACAGCTGGGCTAGGGCAGTTTTGGCCGGGAAGCCATTTGTATGGCAGGCTTATGTCCAGGATGACAACTACCAACTTGTAAAAGTAAAGGCCTTTCTGGATTTTATAAAAAATTTTAATAACTCGATAAAAGACGATGTGGACGTAGACGCATTTAATACCTTTGCTCAGCTTACTCTTGCCATAAACAGCATCGATGATCCTTCACTAATTAGCCGTCAGTCCGGATTGCTTTTGGACTTTTTACAAAATTATAGCAGATGGCTGCCATTTTTTACAAAGCTTTCAAAAAAAATTGCGGAAAATGGCAGCCTTGAACAAAAGCTGCTGGCTTTCTTGCAAAAACTGGCTGTTTAGTATAGTATCAGAGACGGTGTTTTATTCTGTTATTTTATTTTTTGGAGTGGTATATGCTGTTGACTCACGAACTTAGGGTAGGTTCCATTTTTAAATCCGGCAAGGATATAGTCATTGTTCAAAGGATGTTGGGCAACAAGGGCGGCAGGAGCGGAGTAGTGGTCCGGATGAGGGTAAAAAACTTGTTGACAGGCTCTACTTCAGACCTGGCACTGGATTCTGGCGAAAAATTTGAGCAAGTAAGCCTCGATGTGCACAAGATGAAGCTTTCCTATATTGACGGCGACAATTATGTTTTTCTGGACCAGGAAACTTTTGAGCAATATGAACTGAGCAAGGATGACATTGGTGACAATATAAATTATATAACGCCTGAAGACGACTTTGATGTGGAAATTACCTTTTATGAAGGCAAACCTGTGGGTATTCAATTGCCTATCTCCATAGAAAGAACCATTGCCTATTGTGAACCTGGTATAAAGGGTGACACTTCCGGCAAGGCAAGCAAGCCGGCCACCCTGGATTCGGGTTACGAGCTTCAGGTACCCTTGTTCTGTGAAATTGGAACCCGTATCAAGATAGACACCAGGGACGGCAGTTTTCAGGAAAGGGTCAGGTAAAGCCTTAATTACATAGCTTTTTAAAATTGTTATAAGAGGATCTTTAAAAACTTCAGTTTTTAGAGGTGCCCATAATATGGAGCAGATCAAGTTTCCAATAATCTTTGAGGAGTAACAGGTGGCGGAACAAAACAGGGCAGTTACAATGGAAAAAATTACATCGCTTGCAAAACGCAGGGGTTTTGTTTTTCAGAGTTCCGAAATATACGGCGGCCAGGCTGGCGCATGGGATTACGGTCCCCTGGGAATAGAACTAAAAAACAGGATACAGCGTTTTTGGTGGAAAGAAATGACCCAGCTGCATGATGACATAGTCGGCCTTGATGCGGCCATACTTATGCATCCACGAACCTGGGAAGCTTCCGGCCATGTAGAAAACTTTTCCGACCCTCTTGTGGATTGCAAAAAATGCAAACAGCGCTTCAGGGCAGACCTTCTGGAACCTGTTAAACTTGAAAAAAAAGAATGCCCCGAATGCGGCGGCGAACTTACAGATACACGCAAGTTTAATCTTATGTTCAAAACCAATATAGGGGCAATAGACGACGGTACTGGACTTATTTATCTAAGGCCAGAAACAGCACAAGGCATCTATGTAAACTATAAAAATGTGGTGCAAAGCAACCGCATGAAAATCCCCTTCGGCATTGCGCAGGTTGGCAAGGCTTTCAGAAACGAAATTGTTACAAAAAACTTCATATTCCGTACCTGCGAATTTGAGCAGATGGAAATGCAGTATTTTGTAAAACCCGGCGAAGACGACAAGTTTTTTGAATACTGGAAAGAGCAGCGCTGGAACTATTATAAAAAACTGGGCATCCGCATGAACAAATTGAGGTGGCATCAGCATGGGGCTGACGAGCTGGCCCATTATGCAAAAGATGCATACGATATCGAGTACGAGTTTCCTATGGGCTTCAAGGAACTTGAAGGCGTACATAATCGCACGGATTATGACCTTAAA
>JAKPMS010000023.1 GCA_029548805.1 Spirochaetota bacterium
CAGGATAAAGCAGCCTTTGATGACTTTTGTGCATGCTGAGGCGGCAGGGCTCCCATCTTTTATAATAGAAGGCGAACTAAAAGGGTATTATGATGACAGACGATTTTTGTCAAAGCTTAATCTAAGCGAAGAAGAGACAAGAATTTGGCTTAAAAAGGCCAGGACACCCCTTAAAGACAAAGATGACTATGTCCCCAAATATGCCAAAGCAGCATGAGTGCTAAGCTTTATATAGTTTCTTGAAGATTAGTGGTTTCTTAGTTCAATACTAAGTATTGTATGAAATTGCCTGTGTATATACCATATAGAGTATGGTTTTTGCCAAAATTTTAGTTGCCACTAAGCTTTCTGGAACTACTTGAAGTTAACTGCCTCTCCGTTGATAAACAGCCTCTTTATTGCGCTTATGCCTTTGTTGTTAAGCGCCAACTCTACCAACACTTCGCTTTGGCCTGCCCCAACGCCAGCCGCAAAGCGGCTTTCTATGGCGTCCTCTATCCTTTTACCTTCGCGCTCGGGTACAAAGTAGGACTCCACGCCATAGCGTACTTCTAGAACGGACCCGTTTTGCTGCTTTTGGTCGCCGTTCGGGTAAAAAGCCTTGCTAACTGTTCCGCGTATTATTACTGCCCCATCCGGCAAATGCTTTTGCGCTGTGTCCATGTTTGAAACATAAGCAAAGGCATAGTGCTCGCCTTCTTTGTCGCCCTCTTTTAGCAAAACATATACATTATCATTTTTTTTATAGTGATGTCCGTCCAGATCCTTAAGCGGCATGCCTTCGTTATCCGGCTCAAGACTGGAGATATCATACTTGAGGGCAACGTAATCTCCAGAAAAAAGGCTGCGCGGGTCAACGGGGATGCAGCGTAACAGTACGGTTGTTTTTGAGTTTAGGAGCAGCTCCTGCCTTAAAACCATGGCCCCCAAAAAGCAAAGTTCCAGGGTTACCAAAACCCAAAACAGTACGGGTCGTTTTTTCATGCCCTGTCCCCTTTGCCTTACTGGGCATCTTCTTGTGCTTTTGCTTCGGTAAAATATTTGAACAGCCTGTGTCTATGCCGCTCCAATAGAAAGCCGCCAAGAAATATTATTGCTCCGCTTACAATAAGCATAATGGAGCCGGAAAACATATCCCAAAAAAGGTCAAAGTAGCGAGTTGTTATATGTAATGCAAAAAACCCCAGGGCCAGGGCCACCATTTTGCGGGAAGCATAGCGCGTAGCCAAAAACACCAGGCCAAGGCTGAACACAAGCAAAATAATGTTAGTTATTATTGAGTAAAATATCCAGGACCGCTCCGGGCCCGCAAACAAGAGCAGCATTGCGGATAATACAAAAAGTATGCCTACAAACAGGGCTATCATTTTATCTGCGCCCTTTATCCAAAGATAAACCAAAAGGACCGTACCCAAAAGAAAAAATGCGCCAAGGAGCAAGAGCAGGCTAGGTTCTGCACCAAACGGAGCCTGTTGCTCCTTTATTTTAAAAGAAATTGAATAAAGTGAAAAAAAACAGCTTATAGAGCTAAAAAAGGACAGCCTGTTTAGCGGAGCAAAAGGAAGGCCATGTTCCGCCAGGCGCCGGGCTACGACCTGAAAAACCAGATACATAAGCAGCGAGTAAGTTACAAAACCCAGCACATAAGCATACAAGTATTCGTTCCGGTATACAGCCCCGCCGTCAAAACCAAGGCCTTTTGAAAAAAGCAAAAGTGCAGAAAATATTACCGCAAGTTTTTGCTCAAAATAAAAAAACCAGTCGTGGCTGTGCGTATAATACAGAGTCAGCGCAACAAAGCTGACAATAGCCAAATAGCCCAACAGTAGCCATATGGCCTTGTTGTCTATAGGCACAAAAAACTGGGTAAAAGCAAAAGCTCCCATAAGGGAAAAAAGCCAATGTTTAGGCAAGCCCTCATGCTTTTTGCGCTGTTTGACAAGCTGCAATATAATAACTCCCAGAATGGTAAACAGGACTATGCCTTCTATAAATATAGGCAAAAGCTCCGGCATGCCATTAAAAGAAGCCCCGTCCTTTAAAAATGCAATACGCCACAAAGCCTTTGGAGCATAGCCAGAATTGGCTTCTTTAAGCTCCAAAGGCCAGGACAGACCAAGCAGCGGAACCAGCATCATAATCCAGCCAGCCCATATAGCCGCAAGCGATACAGGCTTTAAGCGGGCTTGGCTTATGTCAGGTCTATTAATGCCGGGTTGGCCAATTGCAAAATGCCCCGCAGCAACAAGGACAAGGCCCAGCGGCATATGAAGCACAACAAACAAAACATTGCCCCAATCATCCAGCAGCACGCTTGTCAAAAGGTAAAAATTGGATTTGTAAAAAAAGAACAGAAACCCTGCAAACACAGCCACAAGGCCCGCCCTTTTTGCCTGTTTATAAAAAATAAAAGCATAAACGGCCAAAGCCGCAACAAAAAACACATTAAGCTTGTTGTACGCAAAAGCCTCAAAAACATACCAGGTAAAAGTCAGGGCCAAGGACAAATAAAGGCCCACAGGCTCGTCACATAGCAAAGCTGCAAGCAATGCCGCTACTGCCCAGGCCAGAATGTAGTTGGACGGATGGGCGCTTATATGGTAAATTTGCGCTACCAGAGCCACCCCAAGGCCAAAAGACAGAATGCCCAAAACCAGGAAAGCCCTGGTTATAAGCTGGCGCTCCCCAAGCTTGTGCGCCAAAACAAAAGCCGTGCCGTAAAGAGCGGCAATAAGGGCAAAAACTTGTACCAGCTTAGCAATTGGCGGCATGTGCCGCCAGTTGGATGCATAAAACAGGAACAGCCCCGCCGCCAAAAGCACAACAGCCATGGATACCATTATTTTTGGCAGCCAGCGCTTGGCTGCCCGTAGCTGGGCTTCGGTTTTTTCCGGCAAGCGTTTTGAATGCAGCTCAGCAATGGCTTTGCGCTGTTCTTCGCTAATAATGCCCTTTTTAAGCCATAAATCCAGAGAAGCTGCCAAAGGCACCATCAGCTTTTTCTTTAACATAAACTTTAACTAGTTCCTTGAATCTTAGTGGTAAAAGCAATTTTTACAATAAGGATACATCTTATAGTATATGCTCAGATATCATCATACAATATCTAGTATCAAAAAAAAAGCCACTAATCTTTCGGGAACTAATATTTGATATTGACAAAAACAAAGTGAATCTATATTATATCACATCTAATTTTTTTGATGTAAGGATCAAGTTTGCCAACAATATACAAAAACCAAGTCAAAGTATTTAAAGCCTTTTGCGATGAAAACCGCTTGCAAATACTGGATTTGCTTTGTGATGGCGAAAAATGTGCATGCGTATTGCTGGAACAGCTGGATTTGGGGCAATCAGGGCTATCCTATCATATGAAGATTCTGCTTGAGTCCGGAATTGTAGAAAGCCGCCAGGAAGGCAAATGGACACATTACAAAATAAGCCAAACTGGCAGGGACTTTGCCGTAGATATTCTATTGGACTTTACAACAAGCAAAAATGTGGCGGAAAACTCTGAATGCTGCAATTTAATCCGGATTTAGGAGTGCATACTTTTTTCGGCTGGCTTCGGCATTAGCAGGCGCTAAAAATAGCAATGGATGCTGACCACAGCCGGTGCTTATACGGTTATCCATCAATATTTTTTTGATATGAACTTTTTTTAAGAAAGAAGCAAATTATGCAAGTTTTATTTAGTTCTTCGAAGCTTAGTGGTAACTACAATTTTAGCAAAAACTATACTCTGTATGGTATATACCTCGATACTTCATACAATATAAAGTATTGAATGTAAAAGCCACTAATCTTCGAAGAACTATGCAAGCTTTAAAAGCAACATGGAACTTTTTCCAGTCAGAGCTGCTCGGTATGAAATGGCTAAACACTTTGCTGGAAACCATACTGCGTTCACTCGGGCTGGATACATCCAGCCGCCTGGCAGGCAGCCTTCAATTTTTTGTTTACGATGTAATAAAAATTGTGATCCTTTTGTGCTTTTTGATATTTTTTATAAGCTATATCCAAAGTTATTTTCCGCCAGAAAGAAGCAAAAAAATTTTGGGGCGCTTTAGGGGCCTGGGCGCAAATGCTATTGCAGCTTTACTGGGCACTGTAACACCATTTTGCTCCTGCTCCTCAATACCGCTATTTATAGGGTTCAGCTCCGCGGGGCTGCCTCTTGGTGTTACTTTTTCTTTTCTTATATCCTCGCCCATGGTGGACCTTGGTTCGCTCGTTTTGCTTATGAGCATTTTTGGAACAAGGGTTGCGCTTTTATATGTTTTGTTCGGCCTGATAATAGCAGTTATTGGCGGCAGTATAATTGAAAAACTAAAAATGGAAAAACATCTGGAATCCTTTATTTTGACTGCCGCTAACAGCGATACTGCTTTGCCCGGCCTGTCCAAAAAAGAAAGGCTCAAGTTTGCAAAAGAGGAAACACTTTTTACATTCAGAAAGCTGTTACCTTACATTCTTGCCGGCGTGGGAATAGGGGCTGTCATTCACAACTGGATTCCAAATGCCTGGGTGCTTGCGCTTCTTGGCAGGCATAATCCCTTTGGTGTCATTCTTGCAACGCTTGTAGGCGTACCCATGTACGCGGATATTTTTGGCACAATACCAATAGCGGAAGCCCTGTTGTACAAAGGCGCCCAGCTTGGCACGGTATTGTCTTTCATGATGGCGGTAACAACCCTGTCACTTCCGTCCCTTATTATGCTTCGCAAGGCAGTCAAACCCGCACTGCTTGCGCTGTTCATTGCAATTTGCACAATCGGCATTATTCTGGCAGGTTATTTGTTCAACACTTTACAGGCTTTTATCATTTAGAAGGAGACTAGTATGGCATTGTTTACAAGAAAATACAAAAACGGCAAAGCAGCTTCTGTTCCCCGCGGAGCAGGAAGCTGCGTGGCAGGAACCAAATCGGAAAAACTGGCAACAAAAACGGAAACGGAAAAGGCAAGAATAAAGGTCCTGGGCAGCGGCTGTGCAAAATGCAGACTAGTGGAAGAGGCAACAAAAGCGGCGCTTGAACAGCTGGGGCTGGACGAACAAGTAGGACATGTAACAGACTTTGTGCAAATTGCTTCATACGGAGTTATGAGTACACCTGCCCTTGTTGTAAACGGAAAAGTGGTTTCTTCCGCTAAGCTTCTTAAAGTTGAAGAAATAGTAAAAATTCTTAAAGCCGCCATGGAATGATTTTTTAACAAACAGCCTTATTTTTTTGCAGATTTTGGCCGCAGCATGCTATGGTGTCTCGCTTTTCTCCCGGTAAAGAGCGGGCCAAAGTACGGGAAAGCGTCCTTTACAAGCTGCAGGGCTTTTTTGAGCGCTTTTTTGACATTTCCGGCGTAGTTTTTTAAAAGCCCTAAAACAGGCAAAACTTTTATAGTTCCCGGAAGATTAGTGGCAGCTCTTTTGGGTACCATATATTGTGTAAAGCAACCTTGCCTATACCATTCCTGGTAGTGTTTTTTGTAAAATGGGCACTTCCACTAAGATTCCGGGAACTACACAAAACTTTCTTGAATAAAATTTTAAAAATAAAAATATAACCATAAAACCCGTTTATATGGAATTAATAACAATTCAATGATATATTCATTTTAGAAGCTAAAAGCAGGTCATAAGAAATAGAAGTAAAAATGTAAAGCTATTCATCTTTTGTACCTGAAAAGCTTAAAAATCAATAAAAAGAAAGGCAGAATTTATTAAAATGAGCAAGAGTTTTAGTAAAAATGTTTTTGTTTTGCTGGCGGCTATAATTGTTTTTATGGCCTTTCCCACTTTTGCCAATGCTTCCGCTACCCTGTATGTTTCTGAATCCAGGGGGAACAACCGCAACAATGGCAGCCTGGAAAAACCCCTAAAGGACCTTCAAAAAGCCATTAACGATGCCCCTGAAGGTGCCCAAATACTGGTGGCAGAAGGCAATTACCAGGGCACGCTGGATGTGGGTTTTATAGAGATCAAAAAATATGTTTCCATAATTGGCGGCTATAGCCAGGACTTCTCCAAAAGGGATCCCCTTCTTTATAAAACTATTATAAGGCCGGGTCCTGCTTCTTCCGGAACCAGCGGCAGCAAAGGGCTTTTGGAAGTTTACGTAAGGGGCAAGCGTAACGGCGTAATTTTGATTGACGGCTTTATCCTGGACAAGGGCGACACCAATTGCTACTTTCTGCCGGCTCCGGACAACCCCGCCAGCGGCACCCCCGAAGGAGTAGAAACCGGAAGGCTTGACCCCCCCGGTTTTAGTTCATCCGGCGCTCCAAAAATGCAAGACAGGCGCACTCACTCCACCCAGCTTGTTCACGGGGATGTAGAAGGCCAGCTTACAATTCGCAATTGCGTGCTTATGAATGGCAGCCACTTTGGCATTCAAATGGGCAATATAGGCGGGCATTTTAATGTATACAACAATGTGTTTTTGGCCAACCGCATGGCAGCTTGCGAAATTCGCAGCATGAACAATACGCCCGGACAGGCTACGGTGGCTTTTCATGACAACACAGTTATGTTTGTATGGAGGCGGGACCCCATGCCCGGCAGCAAGGACATGGGCTACGGCTTCAGGTATATGACCGGCATTAATGCCGACGTTTACAACAACATATTCGGCTGCATAGACTTTGCAGCCCTTGACCGCGCCTATGTGGACTCCGACAAAAAGAAAGAAGAGCAGCGCGTCACCTCGGCCTGGAACAACTTGTTCTTTTCCAACCTGGAAGCGGACCTAACCCTGCCCGGATCAGGCATGTTCCAGCGTGTATGGGCCAAAAGTTTTGAAGACGTATTGCAGCTTGTGAAGTACGAAGGCAACCAGGAAATGAACCAGGTGCAAATTGCCGCGCTTGTTAAAGCTGTAGACAAATCTTACTTGGCAGGCTTTTTAAATATGAGCGGTACAGGCTCCATGGACCACAACCCCAACTCCGCAGAAAACATTTTTCGCAGCGCTTTGGGCATGCCCCAAAGGGGGACTTCCAGCTACAGGGTTTCCATGTACATGAACAGATACCCTCTGGAAAAAGCCACAGCCTTGTTTGGCGCTATTGCCAACTACGGAGCCCAAAAACCAAAGCTGAATTAAGCCGGTATTTTTAAGGAGATTTTTCTTATGGACAAATTCCTCTTTTACGCCATGACAGGCGAAAAAATGTGCTTTCAGCATATACTGCTAAATGCCCTGGACCTTAATGCGGACGGCAAAGAAGCCAAAATTATTTTTGAAGGCGCATCGGTAAAACTGCCTGGCGTTTTTGAAAAAGAAAGCCATCCTTTATATATGAAAGCCAAAGGGCTAGGCCTTATTGCCGGCATTTGCTTTGCATGCTCCAAAGTGATGGGCGTCCTGGAAGAAAACAAAGCCACAGGTCTGCCCATGCTGGAAGACATGAGCGGCCACGCTGGCATAAAAGCCTTTGTAAACTCTGGCTATTCCGTTATAAGCATGTAAGCATTTTCTAGTTCCCCAAAGCTTGGTGTTACCCGCTTTTACTACTATATGTTGTATGATTCTGCGCAAGCTTATACAATATATGCCATTTTTTTTGTAAAACGGGCTTTAACACTAAGATTTGGGGAACTGCAAAACCTTTAACAACGGGGCATAATAAAAACCGCCCGATTTTTCGGGCGGTTCTGTTCATCATGCATTATGCCGGCTTATTTACCAGTCTTCCGACGCGGCACTTACCACGTCTACATAATCTTCCGGCTCCGGCACTCCAATGGCGGGGTACTTGGCATTGTGATACTTGAGCAGGGCTGCAAGTATCTGCTTTAGATTGATGGTGGTAACTGTTGCACCGCTCATTACATCAACATCATCAAGTGTGTCCAGCTTTACGTTAACCAGTTTAGGCATGAAGCCTTCCTCGATTTCCGCCCGGGTTACTCCGGCGGGCATCTTTGGGCTGTCTCCCCAATAGTCAAAGCTAACCTTGCGGGTCTTGCCGCCTTTTTCCGACTTGGCTACTTCCACAAAAAGCATGGATATTTTGTTGATGGAATCCTGCCGGCAGGTACAGGAGGTATAGGCAATCTGGTACCGGACGTACTCCTGCGCCTCAAACTCCCATCCTATCCAGGCTGGCATGTCAGTGGGGGTACCAAACCCGTCCACATGAACATAAGGAAGAATCAGTTCCGTTCCAGATACGGATTGGGCAGCGTCCGCCTTGGTAGCCGGGCCTCCCACGCATGAGCTCAGGAGCAGCAGGGCTATTACTGCAACAACAAAAAGCTTCTTCATGGCTATCAGTGGGCCGCTGCTGCAGGCAGAACGTATGCTCCGTCACCCAGGACCTTGTGAGCGCCTTTGTAGTCTTTAAAGCCGCCGGCATTGAAGGTTTTGTAGCCTTTGGAGTCCAGTATGGTCTTTACAAAGGCTGCGCGGGTGCCGCTGGCGCAGAACAGTACTATGGTTTTGTTGGGATCAAAGAAGTTGGAAAAAGGAAAGGCGTTGTTCACTGTGGCCTTGGATACGTCCCAGGTAGCTCCATCACGGGTTACCATGCGGGTTTCCAGGTACTGGAAGAACGGTATGATTTCCGTACCCTTTATATATCCGCCGTTAAAAAGGTCCTCAAAATTGCGCAAATCCACAACTTCTACGTCCGGGCGTCCCAGGAATTCGTCCAGGTTTGCCATGGTAATGGGGGAATCCTTGGCTGCAGCAGACTGCACCGGGGCGGGGATAGCTGCAGGGGCGGCGGCCTTGGGGGAGGACACACAGCCCATGGTAAAGACAAGGCTTGCAAGAATTAGAATACTTGCGATTTTTCTCATAATACTCTCCTTAAAATAATGTCCGATACTTAGCATTCACTTCTTTCAATATAGTCATATTGATATAGATAATAATTCTTGTCAATAAGAGTTCAAAATAGAACAGTCTAAAAATTCAATTATTTATTATGCTTTCTGTTTGGAGCCGGAACAAGGAGGCCAAGGCTGGTTTAAAAAACAGTAGTTCCCCAAATCTTATTGTAAGCTGCTATTGCTACAATATGTTGTATGATGTCCTGCAAGAACATACAATATCTGGTAGTGTTTTTGTAAAACTGCTGTTAACATTAAGATTTGGGGAACTACAAAAAAAAACCGCCCGGGCAACAAAGCCCGGGCAGCCCTTGTTATTTATTTGACATTGCTTCTTTTTTTTGTGCCTTGAAAAAGAGGAATCACAATTGCAAGGACGGAAATAAGAAAGAGTGCAAGGGTAAGAGGCCGGGCAAAGCTGGCCAGGCCGTTTAGGGTCATGGCTCTGTGGAAGTTTGCTTCTATCAGCTTGCCCAATACCAGGCCCAGCACCACGGGTGCGGCCGGGTAATCGTACTTCTTCATTAACCAGCCTATTACCCCAAATATCAGACACATGACCACATCCGCCATGGACTGGGAAACCGAATAGCTGCCCAGGATGGAGAATGCAAAAATAAGCGGCAGCAGTATGGTTTTGGGTATGTCGGTAACCCGTACCCACAGCTTGCTTCCAAACACTCCTATAGCGCTCATGAATATATTGGCTATAAACATGGACGCAAAAAGTGCATTGATCATAAGCGGTTCTTTTATGAACAGCTCCGGGCCCGGGGTAAGGTTGTGTATCATCAATGCGCCAAGCAGTACCGCAGCTGTGGAGCTGCCTGGTATGCCCAAAGAAAGCAGGGGTACCATGGCTCCGCCTACCGATGCGCTGTTGGCTGCCTCTGCGGCTACCACCCCCTCGGGAGCGCCTTTGCCGAACTGCTCGGGGTGCTTGGACAGACGCCTTTCCATATCGTAAGCCAGGAAGGAAGCTATGGTGCCGCCCGCTCCAGGAAAAACCCCAATTACGGTGCCCATTATGCTGGAGCGGATTATGCTCCATTTGAGCTTCCAGTAATACTTGAACTTTGGCCAAGTGTATTTGAATGCTCCGTGCTTTTGCTCTTCGGATTTATAGGATTCAAGGCTGGTAAAGACTTCTCCCAGGGCGAACAGGCCTATCAGGGCCGGTACAAAGGTTATTCCGTCATAAAGCTGGTTTATTCCGAAGGTAAAGCGCTTAATACTGGTGATGGGTGCCAGGCCCATGGTGTTGATGAGCAGTCCGAACAGCACGCATACCATGGCTTTTTGCCAGTTCTTGCCCCCCAAAGTGGCCACGGTGGTCAAACCCATGATGCACAGGGCAAAATACTCGCTGGGCCAGAATTTGAGAGCCAGATTTGCAAGAGGCTGGGACGCAAATATCAATATGATGGTACCTATGACTCCGCCAATTACGCTAGCCCACAGGGATATGCCCATGGCTTCTCCAGCCCTGCCGGATATGGCCATGGGGTAGCCGTCAAAGGCGGTTACAGTAGCCGATGGTGTTCCCGGGGTGTTTATGGAGACTGCCGTTATGGAGCCTCCGTAATTGGCGCCAATATAAATGCCCACCAGCATCAAAAGTGCATGGGTGGGGGTCATAGAATAGGTGATTGGCAGCAACAGGGCTACCGCCATGGACGGGGATATTCCGGGAATAGCCCCGCCCAATATTCCTATACATACCCCCAAAAAAATAAGTAATAACGGTGTAAAGCTCATAAGTGAGGCAAAAGCCGGAAGAATGTTGGACAAAAAACCCATAATAATTATGACTCCTTCCCTAATCAGCCAAGCAAGGCTTCTATCCATTTGCCGGTGGGTAAACTCATAAACAGCAATTTTTGAAATACAAAATATGTAAAAACACACCACAGTGTAGGGACCAGCACCAGGCGGGTCCACTTTCGCTCCCGCATTACAACCATCATAAGTACCAGGAACAGCGCGGAGCTAAGGTAGTAGCCAATATATTCAAAAAGAAAGACGCTGGAAAAAACCATTACAGCAACAAGGCTTACAAGCTTCCAGCGGCCAAAAGGCTCATCCGCTTTGGTAGTCCCATTAAAAATGGATACCAAAGTAAGAACGGCCATGGGAACAAGGGCGGCAATCCACACGCGGGGCATGGTTGCAGCGGTTACGTATATGTCGGTTTTTTTAACCCGCAAAGTAAAAGTCAATATAAAAAATATAATTGCCACCAGGCATATGCCCGACAGCACCAGTAGCTGGCCCATATAAGGTCTTGTATTTTTAAAGCGGTAAAAAACAAAAC
>JAKPMS010000044.1 GCA_029548805.1 Spirochaetota bacterium
CAGGAAGCTGGATTTGGCTTTGGAACAAACCCTGTCCTCTTTGTATGGCATACTGGAAGCAACGCTTGCTTCTGAGCTTGAGTTCATATCCACCGTAACAGCCCAGGACCTTATAGCTAGTCCGTCCAGCCGCTTTCCAGTTATAAAAGTACTTTAGTTCTTCGAACCTTTGAGGTAAAGCCTGTTTTACCAAAAACGATACCATATATAATATATAGCTGTTTTGTTCATACTATATGCTGTGTAAAAAGCAATTGCCTCAAAGGTTCGAAGAACTAGCTAAAAGTACAAACAGGCCCCAAAGCCATGGCTGTGCAGTTTTGAACTGGCCACAGCCATTTTTGTATCCAGCCTTGGTGAAGCGCTTATTTCTTCTTGGGTATTACAGGCTTGAAACTGGAAACAGCAGGCAACTTAAAGTCACTTGGCAACTCGGCTGCCGATGATAAAAGCCAGGTTTGATTGCGCCCAATAAAGGACAGGGGGCCTTTAAGGGAGCCTCTTACCGTAAGCTTGGAACCATCCCGCGTTATGGTACAATTGTACTCCCCTCCATCTTCAGGATCTATAATGGAACCTTTCCAGGACTTGCCTTTGTCTTCAATCTCGTACACAAAGTCCAGTCCGCAATATGGAGGAGAACCGGCCAGGGCTTCTGCCTTGTTTTTTTGTTGGTCCAGCGTATCGTCCACTATGCCTGTTTTGATATCTATGGTAGCCATCATGCGTCCATAAATTTTTCCGGAATAGAAATAAAGATATACAAAAGCTTTTGGCTTTCCGCTTTTGTCATCAATTATTTTCCATAAACCCTGAATATCATCTGCTGCCCAGGCAGCAACAGAAGCAAAAATCATTAGCACCATACCAAAAAGAACAATAATTTTGGCTTTTGTCATTACTTCTTCCTTTCCATTGTGTTAAGCCATTTTTTTTGTACAACCATAGTATATTTTAAGTTCTATTATCTTTCAAAGCAAAAGCGGAATTATATAATTTTTCTGTTGCAATGGTGCTGGGCGGACCATGACCGGGAAGCACCAGGCAATCGTCATCTTTGACAAATAGTTTCTTTTGTATTTGTTCCCGTAAAAGCTTGTTTCCGTATTGGCTTAGGGTGTTTCCTATTAGCCCTGCGTAAAGTGTATCCCCGGTAAAGAGCAGTTTTTCTATGCAATATACAATTGAATCCTGTGAATGCCCCGGAACGGAAAGAGCTTCTACTGAAAAGCCGCAAACTTCAAATTTTTCCGAGTCAGCTACTGTATTGCATAAAATTCCGCCAATACCGGAATTACTGGAATAAACACTGGCATCATAAATTTTTAGCAGGGTTTTTAAGCCATCCACATGATGCTTGTGCTTATGAGTAAGCAGAACAGCCTTTACCATATAAGACTTGCTTTCTATAAAATCCAGGAGGCCCAGGGTAAAGGCGGCAGGGTCAATTATAATGGCTTCTTTGGTAACATCATTGCCAACAAGGTATATATTGGAAAAACCGTGCAGCGCATAATGAAAAAACACGGTCATGCATTGATCCTGTCTATATCCCAAATTGCTTCCTGGGTATTGGACAAGCGCCATGATACTTCATGCTCTTTGGATGGAACTATGACGCTGCGTTTCAGATTGCAGTCAATAAAGTCTGTTTGGAACAGTTCTGAATAAACAAACCTGGAATTGTACAGGTTGCTTTTGCTAAAAGTGCTGTTGTTGGCCTTTATACCGTTAAAATTATTGTGAACCAGTTCGGAATTCTCAAAAGCCACATTTATAAGCTTTGAGCCGGAAAAAGAGCAGTATTGGGCATCCGTGTTAGAAAAATCGCAAGAATCCATCACGGCAAAATCAAAAAAACACATTCTGAAGCTGCAAGTATGAAAAATCATGTTAATAAGGCTGGCCTTTGAGAATGAACAGGCATAAAACTTTCGTCCCGATAAATCAATGCCTTCAAACCTGAGGCCTCTAGCATTCAAATTTTTTATTGTGTTGTTCTGCTTCAGTATATTTTCTATATATGCTGTTGTTTTTTCCGGTTCGGGCAAATGGGCGGCACAATATTTGCTGCCGCTTATTGCTGTCAAATTGCAGTCGCTGAATGCACAAGTCAAAAAATCATACATTAAAGAAAGAATACAGTACTTATTTAAGCTTCTCAAGCACAAAATTTTGGATTATAAATTGTATGAGAGAATGGCATTTTTGCAAATGGCTGCAACTTTTTATGCTTGGCTCTATTGACAGAAACATAAAAGAATGGCGGAAAAAATGAATTATTTTTTTAATTTTGAAAAAATTGCATATCTTAGCGGCAATAAGCCCGAAGGCTGCATTCTGTGTCTCATAAAGGACTCTTCTGACAAAGTACAAAACCTTGTAGTTCATGAAAGCGCATACAGCCTTATTTCTCTCAATATGTATCCTTATAATCCTGGACATTTGATGGTCTTTCCCAAACGCCATTTGATAGACTTGCGCAGATTGTCAAGTGAAGAAAGACAGGATATAGACCAGCTAATATGCCTTAGCATGGATGTACTGGATGAAACCCATGCACCTGCAGCATACAATATTGGCTGCAATATGGGCTTGCCAGCAGGCGCCAGCATAGAACACCTGCATTACCACATAGTCCCAAGGTACCACAGAGAGATAGGCATAGCAGAAATTTTTGCTGGAAAAAGGGTTTTGGTGGAGAATCCGTTTGAAACTCAAAAAAAGCTTATTAAAGCCTTTGCGGCCAAAGCAGAAAAGAAACAGAATTGAAAGGCCGGAATACCAGGGTCAGCAGCAGACAGTCTAAGTGGATACGGTTAAAATGGTCCTTTTGAATCCAAGGGGAGCACTATAAGTACGGGTTTTTCTCCGGGATCCACATAAAAGCGGCCATTTACGGCAATATTGGACAGGCCAAAACCTCCCGGGTTCCATGCCAAGCCATTTAGCGGCCATTTCAAGCCTTTGCTTTTCATGCTGTAAGCGCCAAAAGCCAGCGGAAAAACAGAAACAATGCTTCCTGCCCGGCATGAAAAATTGCAGGCTTTCCCGATTCGCAGCAGCCTGCCTCCAGGGCTAAGCCATTCGTCAGGGCCCCTTGCCCTTTCGAACAAAGCCCGTATTGCCAACAAATGGTCCAGCCTGCCCCCGCCGCCTCCTACCAGGCAGATATATTCAAAGCCCATGGCTATTAACTCCATCAAAGCTAGTTCTGTGTCGCTGTAATCCTTGTCTATCGGATAAAGTTTGGTATTTTTGTAATTGGACAGTATGGAAGGGTTTTTTACGGAATCCATGTCGCCAACGACCAGGTCCGGCTCCATATTCCAGGCTATCAGCTTGTCCAGCCCCGAATCGGCGGCGCAGATATACGAGTACCCTGGCAATATGCTTTTTACGTAATCTTCTGGAGGAGCTTCGCCTCCTATTACCAGCATGGCTCTTTTATGGCTCAATAACTTGCCTCATCCATGTTTTCAAAAGCAAGCTTTACCCTGTTCAACCTGTTAAGTTCTTTTGTAATTATCCTGTCATAATCCAGAGAGCCTTGAACTATCCTTGTAGCTTCATCCTCCCAGAATTGGACTTCAGGCAAGTATAAAAACTTGATGCTTTCAGCCTTGTTGGCCCATTCCTTGGCTTTTGGCCAATAAGACAAGGCTGTCTTATAAGCGGTTTCTGCCGTTTTTAGGCTGTCAAGGTTTTCTCTTTTCCATGGAGCGTTAAAAAAAAATGCCTCCCGCTTGTCAAACTTGGATCCAAGAGCCAGATGCTGCTCTATCATTTTTAACTCCAGATGCATGTTGAACAGGTAACGGTAGCGCTCCCAGCTTTTTTTGTCTCCAATTTTGGCCAGAGCATAAAGAGGATTGGCAAAGTCTGCCTCTATGGCTTTTTCTAGCCAAAAAATATTTTCTATTGAATCATCCGGATACTGTATGTAATGAATATGATACAGCTTGTAATACTGTTCCTTGTAATATACGGGATAGGCAGCCAGGATTAGAGAAGAAGCAAACAGCAGCAAAATCGGTAAAAGAATTTTTTTCATACACTTAAATTATCGGAGGTTTTTTTTATTGTCTCAATACTGACTGCTTGCGGAAACCTAGGCGCAGCTGTCAAGCGGGCAGAATTGCAGAAACCGCTTGCCATACGGCTTCTTCCACAAACTCCGGATTATTTGATGCGTCCAGGCAAACAATTTTCATGCCGGAATCATCAAAACTGCTTACAACTCTATCGTATGCATTAGCGACTCTTTTTTGAAAGTCCAGGTTTTCATATATTTCCAGGCCCTTCCTGCTTTGCATCCTGCTAATTGCCGTGTCCGGATCCAGCTTAAAAAACAGCAGTAATTCCGGCAAAGGGAATGAGGCATTTAGCATTGCCGGCAATTCTTCTCCGCAGGTAAGGCCCTGATACGCCAGGGAAGAAAACAGGTATCTGTCGCTCACGGCTATTTTGCCGGCTTTAAGCTGATCAACAATACCCTTGGAACCATAAAGATGCTCAGCCCGGTCTGCAGCAAACAACCGGGCTATGGTGGATGGCAAGGCGTTAAAACGTCCGGAAAGGGCTTCTCTTATAAGCTCGCCGACAGGCCCATTGCTGGGCTCAAAGCTGAAGCAGGACCGGATATGCAGCTTTTTGAATCTGGTTTCCAGCCTTTTTAGCTGGGTGGTGGTGCCCGAACCGTCTATTCCTTCTAAAACAATGAAACCTGGCAATATTTCTCTTTTTTGGCTCATAATATTTTAGAATAACTCCGGCTTGCACTGTGGCGCAATACCCCTCTCTGTGCTAATGTTTTCTGGTGCAAAAAAGACTCCGGACCATAGTGTTTTACGTTCTCATAATATCAGCTTTTGCCGCATGGTTTTTTTTCTCGGCTTTTGTTTATGAAAAACTTGTGGGTTATGCAAAAAGCCATATTGAAAACTTGGCCGGAAACTGGCTTGCGCAATATGAAATGCATGTTTCTTACGAAAGCGCCGCCCCCGGCCTGCTGGGCAAACTTACGCTAAACAAAATATTGGCTGAAAGTTCTGGCTCTACCCTTGCTGTAGACAGGCTTAGGCTTGGCTATGATTTAAAAGCTTTATTCCGCGGAAAGCTGGATGTCAATTCCGTCAGGCTTGAAGGAGTAAAGGGTTACGGAAGCATTGACAGTATCAAGACCATTAGCATGCGCTTTGCAGCTGCTTTTGACAAGCCCGGCAAGAATGGAAGGGAAGCAGGAAGTTTGGTTGTAGAGCTAAGAAAGCTGGATTTTAAGCTGGTTCTGGACAGGGAAAAATCGCTTATACTGACGGCCAAAACAGCTGATTTGATTGTTGATAATACAAATGGCATAAAACTGGGCAGCAGCGGCAGCATTGTCGCTCAAGACAGCTCGGGTACTCCGGGCTTGTCATTTATAAAGCTTCCGTTTGTAATAAATGCTTCCGTGTCGGCCGGAGACAATAGGCAATACTTTTTGCTTGCAGATATACAGGCAGACAGCAATATGGGGCAAGTGCTGCCATCCAGGCTTTTTCTTTTTTCAGACGGAAATAGTATACAAGCCGAGCTAGAGCCCAAAAAAGGCGTAAAAAAATTGTATGCATCATATACTCCCTCCAATGAAATAGCAAAAGTCGAACTGGAATTGGACTCCTTTGTGCCGTCAAACCTTTTCAGGCTTGCGCCCAAGTTTCAGAGCTATAACAAATGGCTTGCAACAAACTATACGGGCAAAGTTTTGTTTGAAGGCAGAGACGGGTTTAAAATTTTATGGCTTGAAGCCGCCTTGTCAGGGCACTTGCCTATAGAGCTGCCAGGAGGAAGGCCATTTGTATATGTCAACGGGCAAGGCAATCTGGACAATTTCCGGATCAATAAAGCTGGCTTATCCAATAAAGTCATGCAGTTTGAGTATTCCGGCAATATTCAAGCCAGGAATTTGGGAGCGGACGGAAAACTGAATGCCATATACAAGGCCGAAGCTGGTATGGAATTTGGCGGCAGTTTTGATCTGATAGGCTCAAAATCATCCTGGTTTGCCTATACTCCCGAGTTGGACATATCGGGCTCCAAACTGGCTGATGCCTTCATGTCTCTGGATCTGTCCAAGGATAGCGGCCTGCTTTATTTTGAGACATCACTGCCCCAAACAGGCAATGTGCAGCAGCTGGAGTTTTCTAGACAAATTTCTTCTGTGGTTGCCCAAAATCCGGCAGAAGTATATTCGGAAGCCGTTTCTGAACGGCTGGTAATGGAAGCAATTTTGAGCATAGAGGATTCCAGGCCAGTTTTTATGGAATCCACCGTAAGAATGGAAAAACTGCATATAGAAGCTTTTCCCGGGCTTATTGGCGGAATTCTTGGGAAAAATGCTTTTGATATGCTTAAACCTTTGACTGTTCAGGGAGAATTGTCTTTTTACAGCGATTTTAAAAGCCTTTCCTATAATTCTTCAGCTTTGTTGCTTATTTATGACGGAATAATAAAAGGATTTGGTGTGTCCAGCTTTTCCGGAGGGCTGGAAGGGCTGATTATAAATTCCTTTGATGCATCCATCTCTGGCCTGGATGTAAATGGATCCGCATATATAGAATACAAAACCGGCGATTCTGCAGTATTCAATACAGATTTCAGCATTAAGGATATACCTTATTCTTTGCATGGAATATGGTCTGGATCCTTTTTGTCCATCAATGGCAACTATGGGCTAAAGCTGAGTGCTTCCATGGCTGCCGAACCGATATTCCTTACTCTTGAAATAGAAGACATGCCCATAACCCTTTCAGGGGCCCTGCCCATGGAGCTGTCAAGGAATCTGCAAAAAGACAGGCTTTTTTTGTCTGCCAAGCTGGCCGGCAGCTTTGTTTCATTGAATTCCTGGGATATTCTGCTGGACAAGCTGGCTTTGGAACAGCCTCAGGGCAGCAATAACCGCTTTCCTTCTTTTGAACTGAAAGGCAGCCTGAACAACAGCGGAGGCATCCTTAGCAAAGTGGCTGTTTGGGACAAGATATCCCGGCTGGAAGGCAGCGGGAACTTCAAATGGGCCCTGGATAAAAACCCGTATGCCAAAGCTGACTTTTTGCTGTCGAGTCCGCTTGGCGAATATTATTCTGTTAGCGGTATTTACAACAGCGACCGCAGTATGGAAGGCAGTGCAAAGTTGGTAAAATTCCCGCTGGAACGCTTGCCTTTTCCGTGGCTAAGGGGCAGCCTGGATGCCGACATAAGCATGAAGGGCATGATTGATGACCCCGCTTTGGATTTTACTTTTAGCCTAAATGAAGGTCACCGGGCTAAAGGTTTTCCTTTTGTCCATGGAAAGGGTACGTATAAGGATCATATTCTGGATTTGCTGGATACCAGGGCAAGGATGGAAGAAATCAGCCTGTCCAAACTGAATGCCAGGCTTGATATAAACAGGGCCATAATGGATTTGTCTACAGACATAATAACAAGGCTTGGAGAAAACGAGCTTAAAACTTCACTGGATGCCCATGGCCAATACTCGGGTGTAAGCTTGTTGGAAGACTTAAAAATAAATGGCAGGCTGTCCGGGATTGTGTGGGGCAAGGAAAACATATCAATGATACCCTTTGATATAAAAGTTTTGGAAGAAAACTTGTTCCTGAACCTTGGCAGCAACAAAGAGCTGCTTCTGGATTACAAAAAATCAGGGGAATTGTCCTTTAACCTTTCCAAAAAGCTGCCCATATCCTTGAGCGCCAAAGGTATAATAGCCGAGTCCGCCATTAGCCTAGATCTTAAAGATGCAGAAGTGGATTTGGCCTTTCTTTTTAAGCTAATAGGCTTGCCTATTGTAAAAGTCGTATCCGGCAAAGGCTATGGTGAAGCCAGCATCAAAGGCCGGCTGGCTGATCCGGACATTACCGGCAGCTTTGAGCTTGAAAACTTTTATATGTCTGTACCTGATTTTGTAAAAGAACCCATAGGACCTTTAGATGACCCCCTGTATTTTACGGGCCGTACCATGGAAACTTATCAGTCCGGAGCCAAATGCGGAGATGCAAGGGTCAACGTAAACCTCCGTTCAGAGCTGATACGCGCTTTGCCCCTGGATTTACATTTGGGGATTAAAAGCGAAGACCCTGGTCTGGTTCCAGTAAAAATGCAGCTTTTGGGGCTCGATATAGAAGGCTTGGTAAAACCAGATCTAAACATAGAAGTCAGTGACAATGCATCCAGAATTAGCGGATCTATATTTTTGAACAGCGGCGACGTGGTACTGACTACAGGTATAGCATCATCCAAAGCAACCGGAGATGATGTGTCCAACTTTTCCGGAGATCTGGGCATTTCTTTTGGCAAAAATGTAAAAGCATATTTTCCAAACAAAAAAACATTTCCTGTTGTTCTTTACGGCCAGGCCGACCCGTCTAGCAAATTGTATGTAGCCTTTGATACCGGAAAAGGGGATTACAGCGTAAAGGGTACAGCCATGCTCAGGGGTGGGTCCGTTTTTTATATTCAAAAAAACTTCTACCTTAAAAATGCTGTGATAGAGTTTGATGAGGATTCCTACCAGTTTGACCCTAAAATCAGCGCAGAAGCTGAGTTGAGAACCCGCACTCCCAGCGGACCGGTTATTATTGTTTTGACAGCCCAGGAATCCAGGTTCTCGAACCTTAATTTCCGTCTTGAATCCACTCCAGCACTTACAGAAAACCAGATTCAGCAGCTATTGGGGCAGGGCTTGACCGGCGGCAGCGATGACGGAAAAGTAGACGTAAGCAAAATGATTATAGAAAACTATGAACTGATTCCGGAATTGAACCTGTTGCCGGTTTTGGAGCGTAACCTTAAGGCTGCTTTGGGGTTTGACCTTTTGGTATTGCGTTCTCAAATCATGCCAAAACTTATACTGGGTTTGTCAGGCATGGACAGCAGCCTGAATTCGGGCGGATTGGCCAACTATCTTGCCGGCACGGAACTAGTGGGAGGCAAGTATCTTGGAGAAAAGGTTTTTATGCAAACGCGATTGGGATTGGAAGCTGATCCGCTTGCAAAAACCCTTGGTTTGAGACTAGACTCCGAGTTCAGTCTTGAATGGAAAGCCCCTGGTTTTACATTGTTGTGGAGCATCCGGCCTCAAAATCCGGACAGCCTGTTTCTTGAGGATCAGTCGTTTTCTTTCCTTTGGAGGATTCCTTTAAAATGAGGGTGGTTACAGAAATGAAGAAGCTTTCTATGCTGCTAATACTGTGTGTTTTGGTTCTTCCGCTTTTTGGGCAGGAAGAAAGTGATTGGTACCTGAATAAAACCATAAAAGGCATACGTTTTGACGGGCTGCTTATTGTGACTCAAAAAGAAGTAGACCCTATTGTAAAGACATATAAAGGCAAAGCTTTTACCAATGACCTATGGATGGAATTGTTGGCCAAGGTTTATGAGCTGGATCTGTTTGATGAAATTGCTCCCGAAGCCATTCCTTCCGACGCTTCCAGCAGCGGCCTGATAATTGTATTTAAAGTCAGGGAAAAAGCATCTGTTGCCAGTATAAGCATTAGCGGCAATTCTGGAATCCGCAGCCAGGAAATACTGGATGCCATGTCCATAAAAGAAAAGACCATATTCAATCCGTCCAGATTGCGCCTGGACGAAATTTCAATAAGGCAGCTTTACCAGGAAAAGGGTTATCCCGAAGCCAGTGTTAGTGCCGAACAAACCCAGCTGGCAGGCAAGTCGGTATCCATAAAAATCATTATAAACGAAGGCTCTAAAAGTATTGTGGAATCCATACGCTTTGAGGGAGTCCAGTCTTTTTCTGAAGCAGCATTAAAAGGAGCCATAAAGCTTAAAGAAAAAGGGTTTTTGCAGGCAGGCAAGTTCAGTGAAGCCTTGCTGGAAGAAAGCCGCCTGGCCATTGAAGCTTATTACCAGAACCGTGGTTATATCGATGCCAAAATTTCTACAATAAGGCGGGAGTCCGCAATTAACCCCAAAGACGGCAATACCATGCTGACTCTTACCTTTGTCCTGGAAGAAGGCTCCCGTTATTTGTACGACGGAATGAGCTTTGAAGGAAACACCCTGTTTAGCAAAGAAGAGCTGGACAAGCTTCTTAGGACTAAAATCGGTACCATAATCAGCAAGGAGCGGATCATAAAGGATCAGGAACGCATTACTGATTTGTATTTTGAAAACGGCTATATTTTTAACGGTTTCAATCTTAGGGAAGTCCGAAATGAAGAAACGGCTACCATAGCCTATGTAATGCAGATAGAAGAAAGGCCTCAAGCATACATAGAAGATATAATTTTTAGAGGCCAGGTAAAAACCAAGGATTATGTGCTGGAAAGGCTGATGGAAATAGAGCCGGGGGATGTTTTTTCCAAAGGCAAACTCATGTCCAGCTTAAGAGCCCTTTATAACACCCAGTTTTTTTCGGCCATTGCTCCCGAGTACGAGCAAGGCAGCAAAGACCTGTATGTGGACCTTATCATAAATGTGGAAGAGCAAAGCACCGCATCCATACAGTTTGGCGTTACATATACACCTATAGCTGATCCGGGAGCTTTTCCCGTAATCGGCCTTATAAATTGGAGTGATATAAACTTTTTGGGTAACGGCCAAAATATAGCCCTTAAAACAAACTTGGCTATAAACTCCCAGGACCTGGTATTTACTTTTGGAGATGACTGGCTGTTTGGCAAGCATCTGTCAGGCGCTGTGGATTTGTCTTTTGAACACAAGGCCTTGACTACTTCCCAGGATACTTTAGGGCCGCTGTTTGAATATGGCAGCGCTGGCAGCAACCTGGCTGTGCCGGACCCTTACAACAGCCTGGCAGAATACGAAGCAGCAGGAAAAGTATTGCTGGATGAATATAAAATGCCTTATGACTCCTGGACCCTCGGAATCAGCTATTATTCCGGCTGGCGCAATTCTGTTGCAATAGGCACGCTGGGCTTAGGCGCAGGCATAAGGCATGACCTGGAATTGATCACTTACGACAGCGCCAAATACCGGCCCTATGAAGGCATAGTTGCATCAAACCTAGATAAATGGAAGTTCTCTAACACGCTTTTCCTTAGAGCTTATTTGAACAACCTGGACCTTTGGTATGATCCTTCCAACGGTTTTTATTTAAGCCAGCGCCTTGGCCTTACCGGCTGGTTTAATGATGAATCAAGCAAATTCCTGCGTTCTGATACCAGGCTGGACGGCTTTGTAACACTGTTTGATATACCCGTGGGGCAATCATGGGCATTCAAATGGGTTTTAGGAGCCCACAGCAAATATTCCTCTCTTTTTGCCCAGCCATGGAGGGATGAAATAAGCGCTACCCAGGCATCAAAATTGGTAATAGATGGAACTTTTGTGGGCAGGGGTTGGTCAAGCTTGATGAGCCAGCCTGGCACAGCCTTATGGGATAACTGGCTAGAGCTAAGAATGCCGCTGGTGCCAAATGTTCTTGCGCTGGACGGCTTCTTTAGTGCTGCCATGGTAGGTGAAAACAACAAAATTCTTAATATTGACAAGTTTGTAAACAAAGAAACTCAATTTGATGACAGCTTGTCGCTTGAAAGCTTTGCATACAGCGTGGGTTACGGGCTGCGCTTTTTAATATTGCAGTTTCCTTTCAGGTTGTATATGGCCAAACAGTTTACATTTGGCAAGGATCAAGGATTCCGTTCTACCCAAAACCCATGGCAATTCGTGTTGAGCGTTACAACAAGCCTGGATTGATAAAAAGGATTTATTATGTCTAAAACCAACAAGCTTGTATCTTTTGTTTTTGTTTTGTTTGTTTTTACTTATACGGCTGCTGCCCAGCAAATAACAAGGGTAGCGGTAATGGATTTGCAAAAAATTTATATGACCTACTTCAAGGATTCACAGGCTGTAAGAGCTTTGGAAGAATCAAAAGCCGCTGTAAATGAAGAAATAAAAAGACTTGGAGACGAAATAAAAGATTTGCAGCAAAAACGGCTGGAAAAGCTTAAAACTTCGGATAGTGCCAGTCTTAAGGCTTTTGACGACCAATTGTACCGAAAAGCCCAATATTTGTCAGATTATATAAAGATAAAACAGGCAGAACTTGAAGAAAGGGCCCAAAACTTAGCCCATAACGACCTTTTTGCCCAAACACTATACAAGACAATAGAAAATATTTCAGAAATGGAAGGCTTTTCTCTTGTTATAAGTTCCAGGGACTCCAATTCCATGGGCTCATCCGTAATATGGTTCAGTCCAATGATAGATATTACTGATAAGGTAATACAGGCCTTGCTGGGCTATTAACATGGCTTAGAAAGAAGCCAGCCTGCCTCCTGGCCTTTTGGCCCCGGGATAAGGTTTCTTGTTTCATTTGCCGCTCTCAATTATAATGGCAGGGTCATGTCCGAACCTTTGGCGCTTTTAAAGCAATACGAAAACATAAAATCCAGGCACAAGGAAGAAATACTGTTTTTCAGGCTTGGTGATTTTTATGAGATGTTTTTTAGCGATGCAGTAGAGGCCAGCGGAATACTTGGCCTTACCCTTACAAAAAGGCAAAACGCTCCAATGTGCGGAGTTCCGCATCATGCTGCCAAGGCTTATATCGGGAAACTGCTCAAAGCGGGCAAAAAAGTTGCAATTTGCGAACAACTTGGACAGGCTTCAAAAGGCAGAGGCATTATTGATCGGGGGGTTGTAGAACTCATTACCCCTGGTAGTGTTGTAGATGATGATTATCTTGACTCAAGCGCCAACAATTTTCTTGTTGCTCTTGGCGCTTTTGGCAAAGTTCTGGCTTTGGCCTGGATAGATGCTTCTACAGGGGAGTTCCGTGCTGAATCTTTTCCTGTAACAGAGCTGGAGCGGCTAAAGCGGGCCTTGTACAGCCTGGCTCCAAGAGAGCTGATTGTAAGGGAATCCGTTCTTGATGAACAGGAAATAGCCAAGCTTATAGCTGAGCACCCATTACTTGTACTTAACAGATTACCTGACTGGGTTTTTTCCATCGATCAGGGAAGAAAAAAACTGCTTGACCATTTTAAAACAAACAGCATTAAAGGTTTTGGCTTCAATGACAATGACCCCGCACTTGCAGCTGCAGGCGCTTTGCTGGAATATATAGAGGATGCTCTTAAGGTAAAGCCGGATCACATAAGGGCGCTTAAAAGCTCTGACAGCAGCAATCATGTCATTATTGACGAAGCAAGCCAAAAAAACCTGGAAATAAGCAAAAATTTGAGGGATGGAAGCAAGGAATACAGCCTGCTAGGGGTTTTGGACTATACTAAAACCGCAATGGGCAGCAGGGCATTAAGACAAAGGCTGGAACGGCCCTTAAGAAACCCTGATGCCATAAACAACAGACTGGATGCAGTATCTGTTCTTTACAAAGAGCAGCGTGCTCTTGAAAGAATAAGGTCCATACTAGCATCGGTAAGAGACCTGGAACGCCTTGCTTCCAGACTGGCTATGGACAGGGCAAGCCCAAAAGATTTAGTGGCGTTAAAAATAACAATAGAAGCGTCCATAAGCTTGAGTTCTGCACTGCCCGATGCAGCCTCCTCAAAGCTGTTTTTATTTTCTGATGCAGACAAAAAGACTGCAGCTGCAGATTTTGCCGGACTTATTTCCACGGCAATAAGTGAAGAACCGGCCAACTCTCCATCCGATGGCATGGTTATCAGGAAGGGCTGGGATGCCGAGCTGGACAGACTGCGCTCCATCAAAGCCGATGCGCATAGCGTTCTGGAAGCTTATCTGCTGGAAGAAAGGGAGAAAAACGGGCTTCCCGGCCTGAAACTAAGATATAACAGAATACTTGGCTATTACCTGGAACTTTCTAAGGCGGCATCGCAGGCAGCTCCTGATCATTTTATCAGGCGTCAATCCATTTCCAGCGGAGAGCGTTATACAAGCGAGCGCCTTGTCGAGCTTGAATCAGACATAAACAGCGCATCGGAGCGTATTATTGAACTGGAAAGCAGCCTTTTGCGCTCTGTGCTGGATAAGCTTAAGCCGGGTATTGATATGCTTTTTGAGCTGGCCATAAAGCTTGCCGAGCTTGATTGTTCTGCTTCCCTGGCCTGGGCTGCCACCCTAAAAGGTTATGTCCGCCCTATTGTAGACAATTCTCTGGTACTGGAAGTAAAAGACGGCAGACATCCTGTAGTTGAAGCCTACATGCCAAGTTCAAGCTTTATTCCTAACAGCCTGGAGCTGGACGGGAACAAGATACGCTTTGCGCTTATAACTGGCCCCAACATGGCAGGCAAGTCCACTTTTCTTAGGCAAAATGCATTGATAGTGCTGATGGCCCAGGCTGGCTCCTTTATTCCCGCTTCCGGGGCCAGAATAGGGGTAGTGGACCGAATTTTTTGCAGGGTTGGAGCCCAGGATAACCTAGCCAGGGGCGAGTCCACATTTTTGTTGGAAATGCATGAAACAGCCAGTATACTGAACAATGCAAGCCCGTCCAGCCTGGTTATTATGGATGAGGTAGGCCGGGGCACCGGAACCCTGGATGGCCTGTCCATAGCCTGGGCTGTAAGCGAATATGTGCTGGATGTATCTTTATGCAGAACCCTCTTTGCCACCCATTATCATGAATTGACTGCCATCAAACATAAAAGCCTTAAGGATCTTTCCATGGCGGTAGAAGAAAGAGCCGGAGAAGTGGTTTTTTTAAGGCAGCTTGTAGCGGGGCCTGCTACCGGCTCCTATGGCATACATGTTGCCAAAATTGCAGGAATACCGCAATCCGTTGTAGACAGGGCTGAAGAAATTCGCTTCCAGCTGGAACAGCAGGAAGGCAGCAAACTGGCTGCAAGTTCGGCTGCTTCCGTAACTGCCTTTCCAAAAAGAAAAAGCATGGCAAAAACAGCAGAGCTATTTTCTGCGGAAGAACTAGTTATAAATGAATTAAGAGGCATGGACCCTGACAAAATGACACCAATTGAAGCACTGAACCGCCTGCATGCCATAAAAAAAACCTTGTCCTGAGCCTTGACTGCAAGCATTCTGTGTTTTTGTAGCGTTATTATGATATGGACCAGTTGATTAAAAAGGGCATCCGGCAACTGGGATTGGGTTTTCTGGATTTGCTGGCACCAAACACTTGTGTGGTCTGCCAAAAACCAGCCGGCCGGCAGAATGCCTATCCCCTTTGTGCAGAATGCAAGGCAAACTTGCTGGGAAAAAGCTATGCCAGCCTGTCGGGCTTCAGCTTTTGCAAGCTATGCGGCAAAGCCCTCATTTCCGAACAGGAGCTATGTCTGCGTTGCAGAAAAAGCATTTATTGTTTTGATTCCATAAAGCCGCTGTTCAGATATGACGGGGAAATACGCGATGTAATATTGGTATATAAAATGGGCTCAAGAAGAAGCCTGGCTGCTTTCCTGGCTGGCCTGGTGCATGAAGAATGGTTAAGAAATTTTGATGGACGCCCGCTGCTGCCCATACCGCCCAGGCCAAAAAAGCTAAAACGCAAAGGCTGGGACCAGGTGGAGGATATGTCAAGAATTCTGGAAAAAAAGTATAAAGTCCCTGTCTTGCGCATTTTAAAACGTTTTGATGGTACGGAGCAGAAAGCGCTGGGCTATGAGGCCAGGCAGTCTAACATAAAAGGCAAGTTTTATCTGCGCTCCAATATGCAAATACCGGAAAACCCAGTGCTTTTTGACGATGTTTTTACTACGGGTGCCACCCTGTCGGAATGTGCAAGGGTTCTTAAAGCTGCTTCAGCCCTTAAAGTGGATGCAATTTGTCTGGCTGCGGATTGACATATTGACTCTCTATGCCGCTGCTACTATTATGTCATATAGAAATGGTATTTCTTAATAGCTATGTAAAAGAGTCGTACCAGCGGCTCTTTTTTTATTATGTATGACAGAGTACACAGAACTCTATAATGATATTGCCAAGCTCCTTAAGGGAGCCGGATTAAGCCTTGTTGAATTCAACTTTGACCGTAAAAAAGTCAAAGCCGAGGCTGTTATATACAAGCCTGGCGGCACTGGGGTAGATGATTGTTCAAGGGCTCATAAGCTTATAAAAACAAGATTGGAAGCATGGCTGGGCAATGATGACTTTTTTCTGGAAACTGCTTCTCCCGGAATTGACAGGGTGCTGCTGTCAGCTCATGAATATGAAGTTTTTGTTAAAAAGGGCGTTAAAATTCATCTTGTAAATGAAGACAACCCCGTGGAAGGTTGTATTGAATCTTCAGACGGAAAAACGCTTATTGTACGGGATAACAGCGGGAACATGCGATCCATAGAAATAGAAAAAATAAAAAAAGGAAAGCTAGACTATACACAGGAGGGTAGGTAAGCCATGGCTTCAGATATGGCAGAAGCAATTCGCCAGCTAATATTGGAAAAGGGCATCTCGGAAGACCTGGTTTTAAGAACCATAGAAGATTCCCTTATCGCGGCCTATAAAAAGCGTTTTGGAACGGCAGAAAACGCTGTTGTCCGGTTTATTGGCGAATACGAAGGGGTGGAAATACTTGCCAAACGTTCCATAGTAGAGGATGTGGAAGATCCTGTTCTGGAAATTTCGCTTGAAGATGCAAAAAACCTTGTAGACGGGGCCGAGCTGGGCGACATGCTTGAAATTCCCATTGATCCAAAGGAGTTTGATCTTCATGAGGTGATGCTTGCCAAGCAGACTACCAGGCAATCTTTAAAGGAAATTTCCAGGGATACCTTGTACGCTGAATATAAAGCCAGACAGGGAGAGATAATTATCGGCTATTACCAACGGGAAAAAAATGGCAACATTTTTGTGGACCTGGGCAAAGTGGAAGGTTTTTTCCCTAAAAAATACCAGTCCCCCAGAGAATCCTATCAGCCTGGCGAACGCATCAAGGCCCTGATTGCCGAGGTAAGCAAGGCTGGTCCGCAAATTGTCCTTTCCCGTACTCATCCGGAGTTTGTGCAAAAAATTCTGGAACTTGAGGTACCGGAAATATATGACAAAACCATAGAGGTTTTTAAAATAGTCAGGGAACCGGGTTACCGAACAAAAATTGCGGTTTATTCACACAAGGAAGATGTTGACCCTGTGGGAGCCTGTGTAGGACTAAAGGGCATACGCATTCAGAACATAATCCGCGAGCTGGAGGGAGAAAAAATCGATATTTTAAAATACGATATAGAACCAAGGCGTTTTATCAAAAATGCACTGTCTCCGGCCGAAGTTTTGGAAGTATACATAATCGACGAAGCCAGGCATACAGCCCTGGCAGTGGTGGAAGAAAGCCAGCTTTCTGTGGCAATAGGCAAACAGGGCTTAAATGTCCGCCTGGCAAACAAGTTATGCGACTGGAGCATCGATGTAAAAACAGAAGAGCAATTCAGGGAAATGGATATGTCCAGCGAAGCCAGAAGGGCTGCTTCCAGCCTGTTTGAAGACGAAGAGGAAATACTCAGACTGGATGAACTGCCGGATGTAGATCAGACTGCCATAAAGGCCCTTTCTGAAGCCGGAATAGAACTTATTGAGGATTTCCTTGCCAGGACGGATGAGGAACTATTGGCCATAAAAGACATGGATGCCGGTTATATTGAATCCATTAGAGCCATAATAGATGAAAATGTAGAAGTAATCGAAGAAGACTACGAAGAAGAAGAAGAATATGAAGACGAAGAAGAAGAACAATCTGAAATATTCGAATGCCCGGATTGTCATGCCCCATTAACCCTAGAAATGACCCATTGCCCGCAATGCGGAGTTGCCCTCTCTTTTGAATACGAAGACGAGGATACGGAAGAACAGGAATCCTGAAGGTGAGCCATGTCCGATACCAATGATAACAAATCAAAGCCCGTATTGATAAAACAGCAGAAGCCCAAGCCAGAAGAGCCAACAGATACCGGCTTGACAGCCCCCGGCCAAACTGAAAAAAGAAAGGTTGTTGTGGTCAAGAAAAAGGCTGCAAGCCAGGGCCCGGCCCAAGCTGCAGCGGCACAAAAAAGGCCGACTCCGCGAGTGGTTGCCCGCAAAGCAGAACCTGAAACAGGCTCTGCTGGCGAAAAAGAAATTATCGCAGATAGCGTAATGGTTGATAAAAAAAACGAGCAAGACGTGGAACAAACTAAAACTGCGCCGCATGCAACTACAAGAGAGAAACCGGCTTCTGCCAGCCTGTATTCAACTAAGCCCGCTGGCAGCGGGCCAAGGGTAGTTGGCAGGGTTGGAGGGCAAAGAGTTCCCGGTCAAGAACCTTCCCAAGGCAGGCAGCAGGCCAATCAAGGC
>JAKPMS010000045.1 GCA_029548805.1 Spirochaetota bacterium
GTATTGGGATCCTGACGCCAGGGGCGCCGTCCTGGGCCTTACCCGCGGCACCAGCAAGGCCCATTTTGTAAGGGCCGCACTGGAATCCATAGCTTACCAGGCCAGGGACCTGCTGGTAGCCATGGAAAAGGACTGCGGTTCGGAAATTCCTTTTATAAAAGCCGACGGAGGGGCCAGTGCCAACGCCTTTTTGATGCAGTTCCAGGCAGACATTTTGAACAAGCCTGTAATATTGCCGGAAATTGGCGAAGTTACCGCCCTGGGCGCCGCATATTTGGCTGGGCTTAAGGCGGGTTACTGGTCCAGCCTGGAAGACGTGGAGCGCAACTGGAGGCGCAGGCGGGACTTTATGCCGGAAATGCAGGAAGAAACCAGAAACAGCCTTGTTGCCCATTGGCAAAAAGCGGTGGAGGTTACAAGAGCTTTTAGGTAGTTTTGCCAAAGCCTCCCTTTTTACCTGTTCCGGGTTACAGCCTCTGTTCCCAAAAGTACAGAACGGTACTCTATAAGCGTTGCGTATGCTTCCGCAAGGCTGCCCAGGGCTTCCATCATTTTGCCCAGGTAGTCCGACTCCGAGCCGGCGCCAAGCTCAATAATGGCCCTGGCCTGCTCCAGCTCGGCCATATAGCTTTCCTGTTTTAAGGATGCATACTCCAGCTTTGCCCTGCCAAGCTCTGCCGTCAGATAGGACTCTTTTACAAAGGACTTTATGGAGCGCTCCGCATCCAGCCGCTGGGCCCGGGCTTCTGCCAGCTGGGCCCTGGCCTTGGCCGCCTCTCCCGCCTTTACCGCATTGCCAAAAATATTGCCGCTGGTGCCAAGGCTGATGCTAAGCTGGTAGTCATCCTGGCGGAACCAGTCCTTTTCTATAAAAGGAAAGCGCGAACCGCCGTAAGACAGCTCTATATGGAGCCCCAGGTCCGGAAGGCCTTTTGCTTCCTTTTCTGCCAGATTCTTTAAGCCCGTCTTTACATCCAGCAAGCTGTCCAGCAGGCTTAAGTCCAGGCTGTTGGCCAAAGCCAGGCTCTGGGCTTCTTCCAGCGGCCAGGCCTCCCTGCCGGCAGGCTCCCTGCTGGCAGGGAGCCTGCCAGCAGGGTATGCCGCCAGCTTTAGCTCTCCGCTTGTGAGCCCGGCAAGCCCCGTCATGGCTGCCAACTCCGCTAGCAGGCGGTCGCGCTGTTCTTCCAGCTTAACCCTGGCTATATCTATTTCTTTAAGCTTTATTTTGGCGCTTGCATGCTCGGTGCGGGTAATAAAGCCGGCAGCGGCGCTCTGCTCCGCAAGCTCCACAAGGCGCGAGCCAAGCCTTGCCTGCAAGTCCAGAATATCAAACATGGGCTGCAGATAGGACAGGGCATCCCAAGTGCCCCGGATTTTTATTGCCAGCTCGCGCTCCGCCTTAAGCCTTTGGGTGGCCGCGGCGTTAAGGCCGCTTTGGGCCAGCTCTATGCTAAGCTTTATTTTACCCCAGGTAAAAAGCGGCTGATCTCCAATAAGCTTAAAGCTGTAATTGCTGCTTTCCATGCCCTTGTACAGGAGTACATCCCGGGGGGGCAGGTCCAGTCCCGAATAGCTGCCAAACTGCCCCTTGCCTATGCTTATGGGCCCAATGGGGTTGCCAATAAAGCTGCCGGAGCCTTCCGCCTTTACACTGGGCAGGCGCCTTGCCCTGGCGCCGCGCAGGTCGGCAGCCGCAGCGGCCTCAGCCTCCTTGGCAGCCATAAGGCCAGGGTTGTTTCTGCCTGCCAGCTCAAGCAGCCCGGCCAGGCTGTAAACCCCCGGCTCTTCTTTGGCCAAGCCGGCTGACCTAAGCTCCGGCGTAGGGCTTATGGGCTCGTCAAAGTTAATTATGGCCCTGTACTCCGACAGCCTGGCCGCGTAGCCGGCGGCAAAGGCTTCGTCCTGGGCATTGGCGCTATTGCCAAGCAGCAAAGCCATAAGCATGCACAAAAACGCCCTTTTGCAAAAACCAAAGCCGGAATGGATCATAGCGTTACTGTTAAGTCCATGGTGACTGGGGCATCTGGCAGCAGCTTGTCATGTGCTCCGCCTGAGGGATCTCCATTATCAACTTTAATGCTAATCCCGATCTCCCCGCTTTTTTGCTTATCTTCATCAGTCGTAATATCATCAATTTTCCATGTTATTGTGCCAAGGTCATAATGGCCGTCTGTTGGCCCGCTTACAGCTCTGTATGTTTCATCATTGGAAAGATTAAAAGCAAGAACAACTTCTTTGCCGTTCAAATACACTGGTGGAGTGCTGCTATTTTTAACCCTGCCGCTAACAGTAGTGCTAAAAAGCCATCTTTGCAGAGTTATATCTTCAATTGGGGTAAGCTCTGCTTCTTTTTCTACTGTGTTATAGCTTAGTTCGGTTTGTATATAAGCCTCTGCATAATCTCTATGCTCTGCATCCAGTCCGTCTTTGTTAATATCCCAATCTGTTTCAATATTGGTGTTAGAGAAGCCCGCATAGTTGCCAGTGTCACCATCGGGAACGTTAGCGCGGTAGTTATCCCGCACAAAAGTTATTCTTACCGGGGCCCGGCTGCTGCCGGAATGGGCTGCTCGGTTTGGCTTCATAGGAAAGCGCACGGTGGCTGACCAGTTTCCTTCGCTGCCGGCATTTGTGCTGCTGCTAGTGCTGCTTGTGGGCCTGTTTGGCCATACTATATTTTCAAAATTGCTGCCGTCGTAAGTCCATGCCTTTGCAACATAAAAGTTAATTGTAACTCCGCCCAAGCCCTTGCCGTTCTTCCAGTCCAGAACTTTGCCGCTAAGCCGGCCTTCGTTATACAGGTCTTCTATTCTTATGTCGTCTATCTGGTTGGTAACATCGGACACCACATAGACGGGGCTAGGGTTTTTCCAAAGGCCGTAGTCCGGGTGGTAAATTAAGAGGAATACTTCGTAGCGGTCCGCAGTCTTGCCGTATTTTGCGTTAAAAGTCTCCCACACAAAGCCGCTAAAGTCGTAATTGCCGTTTGTGTCCGTTACAGTGCTCTGAAAGTATTTTACCTGGGCCCTGTCCGGCAGCGTAGATTCGTCCCATTCCGCAAAGGCCGCATAATCGGAGTTTCTGTCATGGGAATTGGTATACAAGAACACCCTGGCGTCGCTTATGCCCTCCGTATTGCCGTCGTTCCACTCTTCCTGGTCCAGTATGCGTCCCTGTATGGACGAGCGGAACACTGCAGAGCAGGACGAAATGCCAAGCGCAAGCGCAAAAAGGAGGCCGGCAGCAAACAGCCTCCTGTTTGTTAAGCCATTTTTGTTATTCATATATGTAAGTCTCCGTTTCTTCTGTTGCAAAACCCGGCAGGTATGCGGCCCTTTTCTCCAGTATTTCATACAGAACCGGCACTAGAACCAGGGTTATAAGCGTGGATGACAAAAGGCCGCCAAAAATGGCCTGCCCCAGGGGTGCGTAAACTTCGGAGCCGTTGCCGTGTGCAAGCGCCATGGGCAGCACGCCAAACAGCGTGGTAAGAGAAGTCATAAGTATGGGCCTTAGCCTGTTGGAGCAGCCTTCCAGCATGGCATCCCTTAGCGCCATTCCGTAATCGCGCCTTAGCTGGTTTATGTAATCCACCAGCACTATGGCGTTGTTTACCACAGTGCCGCCAAGCGCAATTATGGCCAGCATGGCTATGATGGAAAGGGAGGAGCCAAAGGCATACAGCCCAAGAATTACTCCAATAAGGCAGAAAGGTATGGAAGACATGATTAATAGCGGCTGCATAAAGCGCTCAAACTGTATTACCATTACCGCATACACAAGAAAAACGCTTATGGCCAGCATAAGGCCAAGGCTTGAAAGGGAGTCTCCTATAAGCGCGCTGGTACCGGCTGTACGGTATTTTACGCCATAAGGCAGATTGAGGGCAGCCATGGCCTTGTTCATTCTGGAAGAAACGCCGGACTGGTCTTCAGATACAAGATAGCCCCGTACTTCTACAGAAAAGTTGCGATCCTTGCGGTCTATGCGGGACAGCGCCGGCCTGGCTTCCAGGGTAGAGAATGCCGCAAAGCTTACATAGCGGCCATCCCGGGTTTTTATGGCAATGCGGTTAAGTATGTCCTCGTTTATTTTTACATTGGCTACATCGGAGCTTACTTTTATTGCATAGTCGTCGGAGCCAAGGCGAAGTATACCTGCTTCCATGCCGCCAAACAGTATGCGGCTTGTAATGCCGGCTTCGTAAGGCGTAATGCCAAGGGTGCCCATATAAGACTGGCTAAGATCGGCAAAAAGCTGCTCAGCATCCGCCCTTACAGAAATTTCCGTCTTTATTACGTCAGGGTCCGCAGCCAGAAAATCCCTGGCCTTTAGCGCGCTTTCTGTAACGGCATCCAGGTCTGTGCCGTAAACTTCCAGCTGGTAGCCCTGTCCGCCTGTTCCCATGGCCAAGAGCGAATCAAAGCCGCCGTTAAGCACGGTCATGTCGCAGTCAGGCAGGCTGCTTGCAAGAGCTTTGCGAACTATGGGCATAATTTCCTGTATGGTGCGTTTGCGTGCCTCGCTTGGCACAAGCCGGATGCGGGCAAAGGCCCTGTTAGCCGCGCCAGTCATGCTTATGGCGCCGCTGGCTCCCACATAGTACACAGAAGCTTCTATTTCCGGGACCAGGCTTGCAACTATGGCATCGGCTTCGTCCACCTTGGCCATGGTCTGCTCCAGTGTATAGCCCATGGGCGTCTCAAAGTGAATTTCAAACTCGCCTGTATCTGTAGGCGGCAAAAAGCTTATTTTAAGTATGCTCAACAAAATTATGCTTGCCGCCAGCAGGGATACAGCCAAGCCTATTGTAAAAAGCTTGTTGTCCAGGGCCCATACCAGCAAGCGTCTGTAAGCTTTGTCCAGGCTGGAGAAGCCCCTGTCTATGGAGTCTTCAACTCTTTTAAGAATTTTGATTTTTTTTACGTCTTCCTGGCGCTTTAGGATTATGGCAGACAGCCATGGCACCACCACAACAGCCACAAGGGCGGAGGAGCCAAGCGCAAAAACTATGGTCAAAGACAGGTCGTTCATTATTACGCCTATAATTCCGGTCAAAAAAAGCAGAGGCGCAAAAACGCAGATGCTGGTGGTGGTGGAAGCTAATACTGCGCCTCCCACTTCTCCGGCGCCTTCCAGTGCCGCTTTTCTTTTGTTCCCTGTCTTCTGGAACTTGGTATAGGTGTTTTCCAGCACCACTATGGAGTTGTCTACAATCATGCCAATGGCCACAGTCATGCCGGAAAGCGACAAAAGGTTAAGGGAGCGACCGGTGCCAAACAGGCCCAGTATGGCAAAAAGTATGGACAGCGGTATGGACAGGCCTATTATTATGGTTGCCCTTATGTCGTGCAGGGCAAAAAGTATTACAAAAATGGTAAGCGCGAGTCCTGTAATTGCGGATTGCATAACAGTTTGCAAGGACCTTTGGGTTGTTTCGCTCTGGTCGCTTATTACCGCAAAGTCCACCACGCCGGAAGTCTCGCGTTTTATTTCGTCAAAAACCTTAAGCGCCGCCCTGACAATCTGGATGGTGTCGCCTTCGTCGCGCTTTAGCACATCCAGCATTACATAATCCTTGCCGCCCGAGCGTATGCGTATGTCCTTTTCTTCCGGAACCAGGCTTATGTCTGCAACATCCTTAAGAAAAATAAAGGAGCCGTCGCCAAAGCCTACAGTCAGGTTTTTTAGCTCGTCCAGGTCAGAAAAAGCCCCCCTGGTGGTAAAAGACAGTTCCCTTGAGCGGTACATGGCCTGCCCTGCCGGAATATTCAGGTTGTTGTAACGCAGCGCTTCGTACACGGTCAAGGCGGAAACGCCTCTGGCTTCCAGCTCGGTAACATTGAGGGTAACCCTGGCTTCCTGTTTGCTGCCGCCAACAAGGTTTATTTTGGAAACGCCGGGGATCCTGGCCAGGGCGGGGCTTATCCTGTTTTCTATGTATTCAGTAAGTGCCTCGGCTTCCATTTCTCCGGAAACCCTTACAGAAAAAATGGGCAGAAAGGAGCTGGCTTCCGTTATGTAAATTACGGGGCTGCCTTCTATTCCGTCCGGCAATTTGGACGCAACAGCATTGAGCAATTCCCGTATCTGCGGCAGTTTTTCGTGCACATCCACATCTGCCCGGAATTCCATGGTAACCACGGAAACAGAATCGGAACTGGAAGAAGTCAGCTCCGACAGCCCCGGCAGCGTGGACATCTGGTTTTCTATAAGCCGGGATATGTCCCGCTCCACATCCCTGGCTCCCGCTCCGGGGTAAACGGTTACTATGGAAGCAGCCGGCAGGGCCACGGGCGGTATCATCTCCGAATTGAGTGATGAGCCGGCAATAAGGCCAAACACAAGCAGGCTTACCAGCAGTATGGTAATTATGGCCGGATGCTTTACGGCAAAGTCGGATAAAACCATTACAGACCTGCAGCTTCGCCTGAAGCCTGCATTTCTGCTTTGCTTATTACGCTTACCGCGCTGCCTTCCCGGGCAAAATACTGGCCTTCCACAATAAAGTCCCTGTCTGACCATTCAGCCGGCACCGCAAATGCCAGCTCTGATGATTTTTCCGGCACAAAAACAAGGCTGTTGGCCTTGCCGTCCTCTACCCACCACAGCTTGCCGCCGCCCAATGCCTCAAAAGGCAGGCTGTATGCATTGGGCCAGCGCGCCAGTTCAAATTCTACAGCCACAAACATGCCCGGCCTAAGCGCCTCAGAATTGCCGTTTAAAGCCACACTTACTTCAAAGTTTTTTGTCTCTGCAGACACAAATGGGCTGACGCTTCTTACGGTGCCGGGGTATTCCTTGCCCCCGGGCCGGCTGATTATAATTCTGGAAGGTCTGTTGTTGCCGGAAAAGTTTTCGTAATAGCGCTCAGGTACCCTGGCCCGCACTATAAGGTCCTTAAGGTCTCCTATTGTAACAAGGGGGCGCTCGGGTGCCGCAATGGAACCCGCGGACAGGTGCTTCATAAGCACTACGCCATCCACAGGGCTTCTTACTGCGGCATAATCCAGCTGGAGGCGGGCCAGGTCGTACTGGGAAGCATAAGCCTCGTACTGGCCTTTGGCCTGCTCGTAGTTTTGCTGAGATGCCGCATTGGCCTTGTACAATTGCGCAAGCCTTTCATAAGATGACTTGGCAGACAGATATGCCGCCTCTGCCTGTTTAAGCTGCAGCTCAAAGCGCTGGGCGTCAATGCGGGCTATAAGCTGATCCTTGCTTACATACTGCCCAACATCCACCAGAAGCTCCTGCAATACTCCGGACACCAGAGGCAAAACTGTTACCATGGTCTCCGACTCTACATGCGCGTTTAGCTTAAGACTTCTTACCAGGTCGCCATACACAGGTTTCTGCGTTTTTACAGGAAGGGGAAGAGCTTCCTGGGATAATTGCTCTTTTTGGCTTACAAAGCCTTTAAAAAGCAGGGCTGCGGCTATAAGCAGGGCGGGAACCAACCAGCGCAGTTTGCGGCGCAGGTTTTTTTTGTCGGTCATTTTCTGATCTGTCATTTAGAGCCTCACTCGAAAATAGGGGAGCCGCGCATGGCCTCTGCTCCGGCATCGGTCAAAATGCCGCCAACCATGGCTTTAAGGGAGTCCTTTAGTACATCCACCCTTGAAAAAGCCTCTTCATCCACGCCGTCCAGCACGGTAAGCCCTACTACAAAATTCACAATTACATAAGTCAGACGCTTTGAAGAAAATTCCTTTTTTATATACCCCTCGTTAATGGCATTTTGCAAAATGTCGGTTATAAAGCCCCGGAGCCTCTCCTGAAGCATGTTTTGAAAACTAGCCAGTCTTGGATGCTGGGAAACAGCACCGCCGGTCAAAAGCCTGCCGCTGTTTTTAAGCTCGGCATAGGCTCTTTCCACAATTTTGTTTAGTTTTGTTATGAATGGCAGGCCTTCGTCGGCAGCAATTTCCGCAAGAACAGCCATAACCCTGGCTGTCCAGGCAGAAGCCGCGTCATCAATCAATGCATACTTGTTTTCAAAATGGTTGTACACGGTTTTGCGGCTTACACCAGCCAGATCAGCTGCAGCCTCAACCGTAAGGGCAGCACTGCCCTGCTCCCTTATGATAATAGCAGCAGCATCCAGTATTCTTTCTTTGGTAGGATCAAGCATTATTCGCTCCGCTTTACACATATTATACTTTTAGTGTGTAATATGTCACTTGAGCAATAAAAAATCAAGCAATAAACCATAAAATTTACACAAATTTTTATATTTTGTGTAATGGATTTGCAGCCTATCTTGTCCAGTAATGCAAAGATGACTAAACTAAGCTTATTGGAGGGACAGGATGGACAATAAAATGGAAATTATTCAGCTTGAATGGACCAAAGACTGCAATATTATAATAGGCCAGTCACATTTTATAAAAACTGTAGAAGATATAGCGGAGATAATGGCCGGATCCGTCCCTGGAGCCAAATATGGCCTGGCTTTTAATGAGGCTTCCGGCCCCTGCCTTGTCAGAACAGAAGGCAACGACCCCGCCCTCATTAAAGACGCAGAAGCATGCGCTTTGGCTACTAAAGCAGGACACAGCTTCTACCTGGTGCTGGGGCAGGGAGCCTATCCCATCAATGTTTTGGACAGGATAAAAGCCTGCCCTGAAGTATGCAGGGTATTTTGTGCTACCGCCAATCCTGTTCAGATTATAAGAGTAAAAAGCGCTCAGGGTGCCGGAATAATCGGAGTTATTGACGGTTATTCTCCCAAGGGAGTGGAAACAGACCAAGACAAGGCAGACAGAAAAGCCATGCTCAGAAGCTTTGGCTACAAATTTTAAGGATTAACATGCAAGTAAAAGGAACAAAAACAGCATTTATTGGTACAGGCGTTATGGGCGCATCCATGGCTGCCCATATGCTAAAAGCCGGGGCAGCTTTGACAATTTATACCAGGACCAGGGCAAAGGCCCAAGCACTGCTTGCGGCCGGTGCCAAATGGGCTGCTTCGCCGGCAGAAGCGGTAAAAGATGCAAAAATTGTGTTTACCATGGTTGGCTACCCCAAGGACGTGGAAGAAGTATATTTTGGCCCCGGAGGAATAATAAAGTCAGCAGCAAAAGGCTGCCTTTTAGTGGACTTTACCACTAGCGAACCTGCCCTGGCTGCAAGAATAGCCTCGGAAGCGGAAGCTGCCGGCCTTTTAAGCCTGGACGCACCCGTTTCCGGCGGAGATTCCGGAGCTAAAAATGCCACACTTACCATTATGGTTGGCGGCAACCCAAAAGCCTTTGACATGGCCAAGCCCTTTTTTGAAGTGTGCGGCAAAAATGCCATACTGCAGGGCGGCCCGGGCGCCGGCCAGCACAGCAAAATGTCCAACCAGATTGCCGTTGTTGCATCCCTCATAGGCACAGTAGAAGCCCTTTTGTATGCGGAAAAAGCCGGACTGGACCCATACAGGGTACTGGACAGTATTGGCGGCGGCGCAGCGCAAAGCTGGCAGCTGACAGCGCAGGGCCCAAAAATGCTTTCCGGAGATTTTGAGCCGGGCTTTTATTCCAAGCACTTTTTAAAAGACTTGCGCATTGCACTGGATTCTGCCAAATCCATGGGCCTTAAAACCCCCTTGCTTGCTATTGCGGAGCAGTTGTTTGAAAAGATGACGCTAGAAGGCTTTGCAGAAAAAGGCAGCCAGGCTTTGTATCTCTTATATAAAGAGGGTAAAATCTGATGGCAGGAGCCGATAGCGCAGAAGAACGTAAAGCATACAGCCGTATTTTGACTCCTCCTCCCAAGCGTATTGTAGAGGACGGAGAATTTGTATATGGCTGTTTTTCCGCCCCCCCGGAATTTGCCAATATGCTGGATATAAAAAGGCCGTACAATTATCCTTTGCCAAGATTCATAAAAGACTTCAGATGCAAGGAATGGAAGGCTTTTCAATTTGGCGACAAACGCTGGTTTTTCTTTGCAGTTCTTTACGAAGCCAAAACCTTCGGGCTGGCGCAGTTTAACGCTTTTGACAAAGAGAACAACAAATCCTTTGAAATAAAGCATTTTTTGCCATTAAGCGGTTTTGGCATTAAAAACCATCTGGACGGAGAAAGGCTGGTTTTTAGAAAAAACCACAGCAAAATTTCCATGTTTTTTGATTTGAGCAGCGGATTGGTTAGCCTGGAAGCAAGGCAGGCTCCTCGCAAAGGCTACAAGGGCTTCAGGGGACAATTCCAGTTTGCATACAACAGCAGGCAGGTAGGGCCAAGCTCGGTATGCCTGCCTTTGGGCATTAACCGGGCCATGTATTCCACAAAAGCCCTAATGCCCATGCAAGGCTGGTTTAAAACCGGCGATGAACGCTATGAACTGTCCGGCCCCTCCTCCATGGGCATATTTGATGACCATAAGGGCTACTATCCTTATAATTTGCATTATGACTGGGTTACAGGTTTTGGCCTGGACAACAAGGGCCGCAGGGCCGGTTTCAATTTAACAGACAACCAGGTCCGGGACCAAAAACAATATAATGAAAACGTTTTATGGATAAACAGCAGGGTTTTTCCGTTGCCGCCAATAAAAGTTACCAGGCCCAACGGCGTTGACGAGGCCTGGCATATCCAGGATACAGAAGGCCTCGTGGACCTGCTATTCAAACCAAAGAAAAAAAACAGAATAAAAATGAATCTCCTGGCCTTTTCTGTTGACTACAACGGCCCCTTTGGTTCATTTGAAGGTACACTGCGTTCACCCGATGGCAGCGAGAAAATTGATGTAAAAGACATGTTTGGCATGGGAGAAGACAAGTATTTAATGACTTGAAGCTTGCATACCCAGTTTTTCTTTAAGTCGTTCCATGGCCCTGCCGCCAAGTGCCGCCTCTTTGCCTTCCAGCAGCTGCCCAAAGGCTTGTGCTTCTTCTTTAGACAGCTTAAGCCCTTCCAGCTGGTGACGCCTGAAAGACTCGCAAGCAAGCGGGCAAACCCTGCCTGCTATTTCCAGTATTACTTCGGCATAATCCCTTATTTCCCGCTGAGCATGGCTGTCCAGGCGCAATGCCAAAAATCTGAACAAATTGTGCAAGTCCATCTGCCAGTACATTTCTGTATAGGTGGACAGGGGCAGGTTTACCCTTGCCAGTTCTCTGGCCAGGCCTGAATCCACAAGGCTTTGGTAATGTGAATATGCTTCCTTTTGCCCTTTTTGCATGGCTTCGATGATATGGCTTGCAAGCTTGTCTTCCAGCGGCTCTGAACTTCTGCCCTGCTTGTTGTCCTTGCTTTGAAAAGCCAGAACCCCGGGCTCGGGCAGCCAGAACTCGTCCTTCATTACGGAATAACGCCCAGATATTTCGTTTACCCTTGCAGTCCTGTGCCTTATCCATTGGCGGGCAACAAAAATGGGCATTTTTATATGAAAAGTGAGCACCACCTGTTCAAAGGGTGATGTATGTTCGTTCCTGAGCAAATAATCTATAAGCCCGGCATCTTCCCTGACAGTCTTGGTGCCTTCTCCGTAAGACACCCTGGCAGCCTGGACTATGCGGGAGTCACCCCCCAGATAGTCAACAAGCCTTACAAAGCCCTCATTATGCACCCTGAACTCTTTATCCAGTATTTTCTCGGCACTTTCCACTACACAATGAGCCATTGCAATTTACCCCCAAGTTCATTCTATCATTCAATTCTACAGTAAGCAGATAAAAATTTACAGGCAAAGGTGAAGGGTTCCGGCAAAAAATCATATCCAGCATTCGGGATCCACCCTGCCGTCAAGGCCAAAAGAAACCCCTTCTTCTTCCAGCCTGGCTTTTTGCTCCTCGTAACCAGCGCCCCTTGGCAATGCAATGCTTCCGTCTTTTCTTATAACCCGCCACCATGGAAGCCCCCTGGAGGCAGAAGCCGCATGCAGAATTCTGGCAACAGTACGTGCCCCGTTTGGTATGCCTGCTATGGCTGCAACCTGCCCGTAGCTAGCAACCCTGCCTTCCGGAAGAGCGGCAAGCACTTCTATAATTCTGGAACCAGTAGTATGTATGCGGTTTTTGTTATGCATTGTCAAACAAACCTTGCAAAAAAAGAGCTGTCCGGAAAACGCTTTCCGGACAGCCATTCAATAAGCTGCCAACTGCTGAATCGGCAATTTTGGCAGAAAGATCAGTCCTTCACTTCTACAATTGCAGCATCGGGCGCGTTTCTTTTTACGCTGTCTATTCCTTTAAGGCAGGAATCCTTGCTGTTGTAAGCCTCGCCTACAGCTATAACTTCTCCGTTGCCTGCTTTGAGCCTGAAGCGGAACTTTCCGCTCTTGTCTGTATACACTTCAAACTTGCCAGCCATTACACCCTCCCGTATTATTAATGCATATCAAATTTCAAAAAAATCTGACAGATTTTTTTAAAGCTTTTATATTGTAATTGCCATATAGGCAAAACGCAAGCTTGTTTTAATTTCATGCAAACTGGCTCCTGTACAAGCTTGCGTAAAAACCGTCTGCTGCCAGCAGTTCTTCATGGCTGCCCTTTTCTATTATTCTGCCCTTGTCCATGACAAGAATGATATCCGCATCCCTGATTGTAGAAAGCCTGTGGGCAATTATGAAACTGGTGCGGTTTTTTAAAATTTCCTTCATGGCTTTTTGTATAAGTATCTCGGTCCTTGAGTCCACACTGCTTGTAGCCTCGTCCAGTATCAAAATGGCGGGGTCTGCCAAAAAAGCCCTGGCTATGGTCAATAACTGGCGCTGCCCTTCCGATATGTTTGTTGCTTCTTCGTTCAGCATTGTGTCGTAGCCGTCCGGCAGAGTTCGTATAAAATGATCCGCCTGGGCTGCCATGGCAGCCTGCATTATCTCTGCATCCGCGGCTCCGTCCTTGCCGTAGGCAATATTGTCCCTTATGCTGCCCTTGAACAACCAGGTATCCTGGAGCACCATACCAAATACAGAACGAAGGCTGCCGCGCTTCATGTCTGTAATGTTTACCCCGTCAACCAGTATGGCCCCCGCATCCAGTTCATAAAAGCGCATCAGTAAATTTACCAAAGTGGTTTTGCCGGCTCCCGTAGGCCCAACTATGGCTACCGAACTGCCGGGAAGGACCTGCATATCCAGGCTTTCTATAAGGGGCTTGTCTTTGTTGTAGGAAAAGGCCATGTTTTTTATTTCTACCTTGCCAAAAAGCTGGCCGGGAAATTGGCCGGTTTCCGGGTCGGGCTTTTCTTCAGCCTCTTCCAATACTTCAAAGACCCTCTCTGCCGCAGCCAGGGTTGACTGGATTACGTTTATAATTTGCGAAATCTGTACTATGGGCTGCCCAAATTGCTTGGAATACTGGAAAAAGGCCTGGATATTGCCCAAGCTAAGCCTTCCGGCACTTGCCAGAAAGCCCCCGGCTACAGCTACCATTATGTAGGCAAGATTGTTTACCAAATGCATAAGGGGCATTATAAGGCCGGAAATGAAATTGGCATTGCGGCTGGCTGTTTTTAACTCGGTATCCAGTTCCGCAAAGCGGGAAACTGCCTCTCTTTCTCCTCCAAAAGCCTTTATAATGGTATGACCGGAAATCATTTCTTCGGCATAGCCGTTGAGTTCTCCAAGCTGCTTTTGCTGTTTTATAAAATGGGGTCTGGACCGTTTAGCTATTCCCCTGGTAACAAGAATGCTCAAAGGAAGGATAATGATGCTGACTCCCGTCATGACAGGACTTATCAAAAGCATCATTATTACAACACCAAGCATGGACACTATGGCATTAAGCAGTTCTGACAGGCCCTGCTGCAGGGTTCTGGCAACTGTATCCAGGTCATTGGTAACCCTTGACAAAATATCGCCGTGGCTGTGCTCGTCAAACCATCTGATTGGCAGGCGATGCAGCTTGGCTACCAGCCTGTTTCTCAAATCCATGGTTACGGACTGGGACAGTCCCGCCATAAAAAAAGCGGTAAAAAACTGGAAAAGGGCTCCTATGGCATAAAGAGCAAAAAGCGAAACAAGCAGCATGGCCAGATAACGGAAGTTTACAGAATAAACTCCGGCCCCGGCTTTTACAGACTTGTACAACTCGTCAATGCCCAGGCCCATTATCCTGGGTGCGCTTATGGCAAAAACAGAGGCCAGCACGCTTAGCGGCAGAATTGCCAAAAAATATGGCGCTTTGGGTTTTAAAAAATGCACCAGCTTGCGGATTGTGGCTTTGGGGTTTTTGGCTTTTTCTACAGGCGCGGCAAGGGCTGCGCCGGGGCCCCCTCCAGGACCGCGCCTGCCGGAGCTTCCCCCTCCAGGACCGGGAAAGCCTCCCATTCTGGACGGCTGAAGCTGCTCGGGCTTGCGCTCCGGATTAAAATTATTGTTGCTGTCGGGTTTTCTGTCATCACTCATGTATGGCCTCCTCCAGCTGGGTACCGGCCAGTTCCCTGTATACGGCATTGCCTGCTGCAAGCTCCTCGTGGCGTCCAACACCAACTATGCGCCCTTCATCCAGAACAATAATTTTGTCCGCGTTCATTGCGCTACGTATTCTTTGAGTTGCCATTATTACGATTTTATCTGCTGTTTTTTCTTTAAGAGCGTTTCTTAGCCTGCTTTCTGTTGCGGCGTCCAGGGCAGAAAAGGAATCATCCAGCAATAAAATGGGTGCATTTCTTGCAAGGGCCCTGGCTATTGCAAGGCGCTGTTTTTGGCCGCCAGACAGGTTTGTGCCTCCCCTGGCCACACTTGCGCCCAGCCCGTCTTCCATCTTGTATACAAAATCCGCAGCCTGAGCCGTTTCTATTGCTTCTGTTACAAGCTCGCTTTTTCCGCCATAGGCCACATTGCTGTTTACTGTACCGGAAAAAAGAAAAGTCTTTTGGGGCACATAGGCCATTAAAGACCTAAGCTCTTCCTGGCTGATATCTTTTATGTCCGTCCCCGAAATTTTGATGCTGCCTTTTTCCGCATCAAAAAACCTTTGAATCAGGGACAATATGGTAGTTTTTCCGGATCCGGTACTGCCTATTATGGCAAGGAATTCTCCCTTTTTGCAGTTGAAACTTATATCGCAAATAGCGGGACTTTCCGCTCCTTTGTATCTCATGCTTACTTCTGAAAACTCCAGATCGCTGACGCTTGGCATGCTTGCCAGTTCTTTTCTGTTTTTAATGCCAGGCTCAGTTTCTATTACTTCGCCTATGCGCCTTACCGATACCATGGCCTGGGGTATGCTAATAAAAAGCATGGACACCATAAGCAGCGAAAAAAGTATCTGGCTTATGTACTGGATAAAAGCCAGAAGGGAGCCGATTTGCAAGGTACCCATATTTATTCTTTTTGCACCTAGCCAAAGAACGCTAATAACGGCTGTATTGAGCAAAAGGGACATAAGCGGCATCAAAAGGCCCATAAGCCTTACTGTGCGAAGGCTCAAGTCCGTAAGCTCCCTGTTGGCTTTGGCAAACCTTTCTTCTTCCCTTGCTCTTTTGTTAAAAGCCCTGATAACCCTTAAGCCGGACAGGTTTTCCCTTACCACCCTTGCCAGTCCGTCAGTCTTGGTCTGCATGCTGGTGAACATTGGCAAGGAAATTCGGCCAAAAACGGTAACCATGACCGCAATGACAGGCAAGGCTACCAGCAAAACAGCAGAAAGTTTTATATCCTGGCTTAAAGCCATTATGATGCCGCCGGTCATCATAAGCGGAGCCATAATCATAAGCCTTAAAGACATCATGGACAGGTTTTGCACCTGGTTTACGTCATTGGTCACCCTTGTAATTAGGCTAGCCGTTCCAAAAGTATTGATATCGCTGGGGGTGTATTCGCTGATCCTTTCAAACAGCCTGCACCTCAAGGATGAACCTACTTCTGTGGATATCTTGGAACTCAAATATGCGGAACCAAAAGAAGCTACCATGCCCAACAGGTTTACAAGCAGCATAAAAAACCCTGTCTTGAGTATAAATGCGGTATCAGACCTGGCTATGCCCTGATCTACAATAAGGCCCAAAAATCTTGGCAAAGCCAGTTCGCTCATGGCCCTTGCCAGCACAAGCGCTATTACTGTAATGACTCCAAAAAGGTGCGGTTTATAAACTTTAAGCACCAGCTTCATTTTAAATCCTTTCCAAATACAAAATCTGCTTTAACAAAGAATTGTGTTTTTCTGGAAAATAGGAGGCAGTGTAATTTCAGAAAAAGTAAGGCTTTGCAAATTAAAAATATACGCAAGAGTTGCCGAGTCGGCAAGTTGGAAGCCATAATAAAGTATACATTAATATATGGAAGCTCTCAAAACTGAAGTTTTTAGAGGTGCCCTAGTTCCCAAAAGTTTAGCAATAAATACTATTTTGGCAAAATGCCACCAAGCTTTGGGAAAGTGCAAAGACTATTATAAAAACTTTGACATATTTACATTTTTTGTCTTTTAGTATAATTTAATGATGCAAGCATGATTTTTTTGCTTTTTACTATAAAATGGAGGGCGCCAGCATGAATACTTTGATACTATTTCCGGGACAGGGTGCACAAACCATAGGCATGGGACGGGATTTATATGATGCGTACAAAGAAGTGCGGCTTCTTTTTGAAGAAGGCAGCAACGCTGTCGGAACCAATATAAAAAAGCTAATATTTGATGGCACAGAAGAAGAGCTAAAAAATACAAAAAATGCCCAGATTGCACTGGCGCTAGCAGACAGCGCGGCGGCTTTGGTATTAAAGCTTAAAGGAATTGAAGCTGACGGGGTGGCCGGATTCAGCCTTGGCGAATGGGCAGCGCTTTGCGAAGCAGGGGTATTGCCTTTTGACAGCATGATGCGCCTTGTAGCCGAACGGGGATGCCTTATGGATCAAGCCGGGCAGCGCTATGGAGGCTCGTCCATGACTGCGGTACTTGGGCTTGATGCTGCCGAAACGGAAAAAGCCCTGAATGGAATTGATGGAGTATGGATTGCCAACTACAATGCTCCTAGCCAGTCGGTGCTTTCTGGCAGCGAAGCCGGCCTTGCAAAAGCGGAAGAGGCTGTAAAAGCTGCCGGAGCCAAACGGGCTGTAAGACTGAAGGTTTCCGCTGCTTTTCATTCACCCATAATGCGTTATGCTTATGACGGATTCAGAGAATATTTGACTGACTTTGACTTTCTTGACCCCAAAAAGGCTTTTTATTCCAATGTAACAGGAAAAAGGGCAAGCTCTGGCACAGAGCTTAAAACCCTGGCTGCCGAGCAAATTATAAGCCCTGTGCGCTGGACCGATGCAGAAGCCGCCATGGCAGCTGATGCTTACGACATAATTTTGGAGGCTGGCCCTGGAGCCGTTCTGGCAGGCCTATGGAAGTCTGCCAGCCTTGAGCCCGCTGTAAAAGCCGCTTTTACCATGGAGCAGCTTGAAGCTTTGTTTAAGTAAACAGGAGATTGCACTATGAATACAAAAGACAGCCAAAACTTGCTGCTGCAAGGTAAAAAATGCCTGGTTACAGGAGGGTCAAGGGGAATAGGCTTGGCCATAGTTGAACTTTTTTTGGCAAATGGCGCTTCTGTAGAATACTATTCCAGAAGCAGGGCAGAAAGGCATGAAGAGCTGGAAGCCAAAGCCAAAGAGCATGGGCAGGAGCTGTTACATACAAGCATAAATGTTGCAAACGGGCCGGCCCTGGAAGCGGCCATAGAAAAATCCGTTGCAAACATGCCTTTTGATGTTGTAGTCAACAACGCGGGCATAACAAAAGACAATCTGCTTTTCAGGATGAGCCTGGAAGACTTCCGTGCTGTAATTGACGCAAACCTTAACTCGGCGTTTTTGGTAAGCAAAGCGGCCGCACGAATCATGATAAAGCGCCGTTCCGGCTCCATAATCAATATAAGCAGCGTGGTAGGCCTTTCCGGAAACGGCGGACAGGCCAATTACTCGGCCAGCAAAGCAGGCCTTATAGGTTTGACAAAAAGCATGGCCAAAGAAGTGGCCAGCAGGGGCGTAAGGGTAAATGCCATTGCTCCCGGCTTTATTAACAGCAGCATGACAGAAAGCCTTGGAGAAGAAGCACGCAACAAGCTGCTTGCACAAATACCGCTCAATCGTGCAGGCAATCCGGAAGAAGTAGCCAAAGCGGTGCTTTTCCTTGCATCAGACCTGTCTTCTTATGTTACCGGCGAAGTTCTCAGAGTTGATGGCGGCATGGCCATGTAAAACCGCTTTTGATCTTTTTTCTGGACTCTTTCAAGTTTGCGTTTATACTCTAGCCTTGTGCCAAAAAATAATAAAATCACGGAGGCTTTTGTGAACGCGGCAGAGCTTCGGACAAAAACCGGATTCCCCCGTCCATTTGGCGCTACCCCAATGCCTGGCGGGGTAAACTTTGCCATTTTTTCCAGAAACGCTACAAGCATAAAGCTGCTGCTTTTTAAAAACGCTGCGGATTCTACTTCCTGCTTTGAACAAAGACTGGATCCGCTGCAGAACAAAAGCGGAGATATATGGCATATATTCATAGAAAATCTAAAACCCTGCTCCCTTTATGCATGGAGGGCTGACGGCCCCTATCTTCCCGAGCATGGTTTGCGTTTCAATACCAACAAATTGCTGCTGGATCCTTATGCAAAAGCCCTGGCAGGCCGTTTTGACCATAACAAGGAAATGTCCCTGGGCTACAATCCCAAAAGCCATGACAAAGACCTGTCTTTTTCAAATACAGACAATGCGGGAGCCATACCCAAATGTGTAGTAATTGACGACAACGACTTTGACTGGGAAGGAGACAGACCCCTTAATCTGCCATTAAGGCATTGTGTCATTTATGAAACCCACGTACGCGGACTGACAATGCATGATTCCAGTGCATCAGTCTATCCTGGCTCCTATCTTGGAATTATAGAAAAAATACCCTATTTCAAAGAACTTGGAATAACCAGCCTTGAGCTTTTGCCAATACAGGAATTTGACAACAATGAAAACCCCAGAAAAAACCCCAAAACCGGCAAAGCACTCCACCAGTACTGGGGCTACAGCACCCTTGCATTTTTTGCCCCCACCGGCCTTTATTCTTCTTCCGCATGCAACGGACAACAGGTCAACGAGTTCAAAACCATGGTCAAGGAGCTTCATAAGGCCGGAATTGAGGTAATTCTGGATATAGCATTCAACCATAGCGGCGAAGGCAACGAGCTGGGCCCTACTTATTCCTTCAGGGGCCTTGATAATTCTATATGGTATATACTGGACAACAATCCCAGATATTACAAAAATTTTTCCGGCTGCGGAAACACCCTCAATTGCAACCACCCGGTTGTAAGAAGCTTTATACTGGACTGCCTGCATTATTGGGTGTCAGCCATGCATGTGGACGGTTTCCGTTTTGACCTGGGCTCCATTTTGGGCAGGGACCAGAAGGGCAAGCTTTTGGAAAACCCGCCGGTTATAGAGCAGATAGCAGAAGATCCGCTTTTGCGGCAAACAAAAATAATAGCAGAGGCATGGGACGCGGCCGGAGCCTATCAGGTGGGCAGCTTTCCGGGCGGGCGCTGGGCGGAATGGAACGACCGCTACCGGGATGATGTGCGCCGTTATTGGCGGGGAGACGAAGGCAGCCTGCCCAGCTTTGCAACGCGGCTTACAGGCTCAAGCGACCTTTATTTAAGGGACGGAAGAAAACCTTTCCATTCCATAAATTATGTAAGCTGCCATGACGGCTTTACACTCATGGATCTGGTTTCATACAACAGCAAGCATAATGAAGCCAACGGCGAAAAAAACATGGACGGGCATAATTCCAACTTCAGCTACAATCACGGATATGAAGGCCCCAGCAAAGACCCGCAAATTATGGCATTAAGGTTAAAACAGCAAAAAAATTATCTGGCTACGCTATTGTTGTCCACAGGGACCCCTATGCTTCTTGGCGGCGACGAGTTTGGCAGGACCCAAAAGGGTAACAACAATGCTTACTGCCAGGATAACGAAATAAGCTGGTATGACTGGAAACTGCCAGTTTTGCACGGAGAGTTGTTAAGATTTGCAAAAGAACTTATAGCCACAAGGCTTTCCCACCCGTCCTTCAGGAGGCCGGAATTTTTTACAGGCAAGGACGGCAATTACAATGCCATGCCCGACATATCCTGGTTCACGCCAGATGGGCGCGAACATGACTGGAACAGCGAAATACCGGCCATTGCGGCACGCATAGACGGCAGCGAAGCCGATGTTATGGCCGACAAAGATGATAACGATTTTCTTTTGATGTTCAACTCTACAGACAAGCTTATACCTTTCAGGCTTTGCCAGCCAAGAAGCGGATGGGCCTGGTACAGGGTTTTGGATACCAGCCTTGCCCCGCCTTACGACATTGACAAAAAAGGCTCTGATACAATCAGTCACGACATTCCGTATCAGCTGGCAGCCAGCAGCATGGCAGTATTCTTGTCAAAATAACAATGGTAGACCTCTAAAAACTTCAGTTTTTAGAGGTGCCCAATAGCCGGGAAACTCAGGCACAGTTCCGGCCGGCAGAATGCCAAAACTTGCTTGCAGGGCATAAAATTGGTATTTTGAATGCATGATGCGCAAGTGCAACAAAAAGCATGACATTACATATCGCTCAGGAAAAAAAGCCCTTGCGACACATGAAGCCCAGGAAGCCCTGAACCTGTTAAGGCAAGCTGTAGACGCCTGCCCGGCACAAGCAACAAAAGAGCTGTCAGTCAGATTGTATTGGCTGTCCATAGCCCTGCACAGACTGGGACAGGATGGACTTGCAATAAAAGCTCTGGCCAGTGCACAGAAGCTGGCGCCTAGAAGCAGGGCCAGGCAAATGTACCAAAGACTTACCAATATGTACGGCATGCAAAAATCGTCATGTATAGAACATGATGATTACAGGGCGTTCTGCTCCATCCAGTTAAGACAATATCTGGGTCAAAAAAAGGGCAGGCAATTTGACAACATGCAGGAAGCAGAAACTGTATTGGAAATAATTACCAAAAGCTGGCTTGGAATAAGCGATCAGGCTGATGAAAACATATTGTCCGATCTTGACTGCAACGAAAAACTGAAGCTTTTCAAATCTGTGCATATTGAATACCCCGCCTTTAAGGGTTTGATACCAGTCGAAACCAAGCAAATTGCAGTCAATTTTAAAACAGGCAAAAGGGCAGAAGAGGGGCGCTGCCCGTGCGGATCAGGACTCCCGTTCCAGCGCTGTTGCGGCCGTTTAAAACCGCTTTATGAAAAGGAGCATCATTAGCAGGCACTTTTTAGTGAAAACAAAATGTGTTTCAAAAACATACACTATTTTTGAGCTGTGAACCAATTTGGGTAAATATTATACATATTGGTTTTTATATATTTACAATTATTAAATAAAGTTAAATCCCCCAAAAAAATATTCCAATAAGTCGTTATTGTATAAGCAATTATTTATTATTATTAATTCCACAGGGTTATTGTGCGGTTGGCATAGTTATTGCATTAGATATAATTGGAGGCAATAATGAAAACAACAAAAAAAACCAATACCAATTCAAGTGCTGATGCCAATGTGCTTTCAATATATCTTAAAGAAATAAACAGAATTCCACTGTTAAGCAGAGAAGAAGAAGACAATTATGCCCGGGCTGCAGCTGCAGGTGACAAGCATGCAAAAGACATGCTTGTAAAAAGCAATCTGCGTTTTGTGGTCAACGTAGCCAAAAAATACCAAAACCAGGGCATAGCCCTTTCTGATCTTATAAGCGAAGGAAATATAGGCCTTATAAATGCCATAGAAAAATATGATGCGGACAGGGGTTTCCATTTTATCAGTTATGCCGTATGGTGGATCAGGCAGGCCATCCTCAAGGCCATATGTGAAAAATCCAGAATGATACGCCTTCCGTTAAACAGGGCAAACGAGCTGGTACAAATAGAAAAAGCAAGAAAATTTCTGCCTGCCGGCTTGTCTGAAGACAAGGAAATAGAAGAAATTGCCAGCATGCTTGGCATGGCCAGCAATCATGTAGCCAATCTGTCCAATATAGCCAGGGACCTTATATCCCTTGAAACACCCGTATTTGATGACAAAGGTTCCAGCGTGCTTGGGGATTTTTTGGAAAACGAACATTACAAGTCACCCGATGACTATGTGATAGAAGAAGGACTCAAGGATGATATAAACGCAGTACTGGACACGCTTACAGAAAAGGAAAGCGAAGTAATCCAGTACCGTTTCGGCCTGAACGGCAAACGTGCAATGAGCCTTAAAGAAATCGGCGACCGCTTCCATCTTACAAAAGAAAGAATTCGCCAAATAGAAAAGGCTGCACTTAAACGCATTTCCGCTTCGGATTTGATAGAATCTCTCGAGACCTATGTAGCTTGATCTTTTCGTGCCTTCCGGCACGTTTATGATACAGGGCCGCCCGGATTGCCTCCCCGGACGGCCCATTTTTTAAATGAAGCAAGCGGCAAAAACGCAAACAGGCCGAAAGCTGTTTACATTTTTACGGCTCCAAGCTCCTGCTTCAGCCTGAGGTATTCAGTATTCAGCCTGGATGTGCGCAGGTTCAGCCTGGCAAGGCGCTGCGCCAAAAGCCTGGCCAGAAAAATTCCGTAATGCGGGCTTTCCTTTATAAGGTTTACAAAGTCCTGCTTGGAAATTTTGATAAGCACGCTTCTGCCTTTTGACACAACCGTAGCCGACCTTCTGTTGGACAGCAAAAAACTCATTTCTCCCATAAAAAGGTCGTCAGGAGTGAGGGAAGAAACAAGCTTGCCTTTGGTATACACATACAGATTGCCAGAAACTATATAATAAAGAAAATCTGATTCTTCGCCTTCGGAGCATATATATTGCCCGTCTTCAAAAACCTGTTCTTTGTTTATGTCAAAAATGGCAGGAATGGCGCTGGATTCGTTTTGTCTATGCATTATTTCAAAACTTACTTCATTTCCAGCGTCATTGTAGATCAAATTCTGAACATAGGCTGCTGCCATTTTTACACCCATGCCATGAAGACCGGGCTCGGTAATTTTGCTCTTCAGCCTGGCTCGCCAGTCAAAACCGCTTCCTTCATCCTTTATTACAAAACGGCTGAATTCTTTTTCAATTGCATAAGAAAAGTTTACTTTTTTTGCCTTTATTTCGGGATCCTTGTTTTTCTCCCTTATTAAATCCATTATATCACGCCCGGATTCAAGCCAGGCGCTTTTTTCTTCAAAACTGATTTTGCAATTGCCGTGTTCAATTGCATTGATCAGAAGCTCCAGCAATGCCACATGAAGATAATCCTTGTCATCTTTTCCTATAAGATTGGTATTGAACAGATAATTGGTTATCAAGTTGGTATGGGTTTTTATGTCAAGCGGATCATTGTCCATTACAAAAGATCCAGAGCTGCTTTTTATAAGCTGTTGCTGAATCCCCCTCTGAAACAGTATTTGCTTATTCTGCTTCAGGATTTTCATCAGCCTGGCAAAGCCGTACTGCAGCTCGTTTCTGCGTAAAACGGCTATTACATTCTGTTCCGACATGGATTCCAGCAATTCTTTTTCTTCCAAATTATCGTGAACGGCAATGACACCACCGTAATGCAGCCATGGATCCTTTGCTATTTCTTCCATTATGGCTTTGGTATCTATAGTTTTGTCGGAAAAATAAATAAGCTTTATTTCTGGCAGCTCATACTTTAAAAACTCTATTACTTCATTTCTGTCTTTGTAAAATACCGGATGGTAATCTCCCCCCAAAGCCTTGCATTGTGCCCTTACAAAATTGTTCAGCTTGTCATCAGATGATACTACAGGAAACTTTTTCATGCTTTTTGCCATCCTTCTTAAGGATTTTACATAAGGAGACCTCTAAAAACTTCAGTTTTGAGAGGTCTTCATTCAAAAACATAGCGTTTTCGGTCGAAAACGCAAGGGAAGCTTAAAAACCATAGTGTTTTTAGAGCTTCTCATAAATATTTACAGGGTTCGCTGAAGGGTCTAATTGTTTTTCTTATATCCCGCTATAAAGTTTGCATATTTTATTAATATTTATCGGCCATTTTTTCTTTATGATTGACTTTTTTTTTTATATATGAATAATAGACGCCTGTCCAGAGGGCCCATAGCTCAGTTGGTTAGAGCAGCGGACTCATAATCCGTTGGTCCCTGGTTCAAGTCCAGGTGGGCCCATAGAGTTAGGATGTCGGGATACATCCTAACTCTTTTTATTACAAGCATTTACACAATCATTAATCTTTTGAGGTTTGTAAAATGTCAAGTGAATATCAAGTCACTTACATACAATCATCTTGGAGGATTAAATGGATTATCACATCTTTAAGAAACCCACAAAGTCAAAGAACAAAATCATTCACAAATGGTACTATTATTTCATCGATCCTGTAACCGGGAAACAGATACAGAAGGTCTGTAAAAATTGTAGAACACAATATGAAGCACTTACCTTTGTTTCTGCCCTCCCGCCCCTCTTTCTACAGGAAAAAATCACAATCTCCACAATAGCAAAAAACATGTATATTCCGAATGGACCCCACATGGTGAGAATGGAAAAGTTAGGCAAAACATACGACCTGCAGACGATAAAAACAAAGTTACATCAATTGAGTATTTTTGTTTCTCAGTTTGGACACCTAGAATTACAAGACTTGACTGTGCCAATGGTAATCGATTATTTGAGCGAAGATAATCATTCCGGCAGCTGGAAAAATAATTTTCTGACTATCGTAAATGAAGTGTATGCAGAAGCACCTTTTTGCGGATGCAACTATATTGTAACTCCTAAATTTCCTACATTCCGCCGTAACACCCCAAAGAGGGATATTTTTAATACAGAAGAACTGAATGCCTTATTTGATGAAAATCTTTGGATAAAAATGTCAGAGGAAAAATATTCAAAGACACCGCAGTTCAACGAAGACTACCGGTCGATTTATCTCATGTTTCTTTGCTGTGCAAAATGCGGACTTCGAATAGGAGAAGCTATAGGGCTCAGGGTTCAGCAGTTTCTATTTGATCAGGGTATGCTTTTTATTGACGGATTCTATAAACACAACAGTCTGGAGCGAACAAACTTTAACAAATGCGGTTCGGATTCTAATCAAAAGTTTCGTGTAGTACCCCTTCCAAATGATCTTCAAAGCCTCATAAAAGCCTATGTAGAGGAGAAATCACTACAAGGTGAGGATTATATCTTCTCACGCTACAATAAGCCCATACGCAAGTGGCTGGCAGAAGAATGGTTCCGCAGAGCTATAAAAATGGCAAATATTGATACGGAAGGAAGAAAATTGACACCGCATTCTTTGAGGTTTACGTATGTTACCCGTATGAGAAGAAATGTTGACGGAGAGACAGTACAAAAGCTTGCAGGGCATAATTCAATGGAAATGACAGATTATTATACAAGGTCTGGAATCTCTGAACTGGTAGAGGCCGTAAAACCGGCAGTGGATGCGGCAAACAAGTTATTTACGTAAATCAAACTCTTAATACAAAAGAGATATGTCGTAAATTAAATGGATTTACGACATGTTTAATTTACTATCTTCCTCCTTTTTTCTTTGCCTCATATAATCTTGATACCACATTTTCATATTGAAATACTCATTGAAGAACTTTAAATCAGTTTCATTGGCATTGTGCAGACAATGTAATAAATGTTCATTTTGTTGTGCAATCTTGTATAAATGTGGATTAAAAGTATATTTATTATTACTCTCACCCGTTAATATATATTGAACATCTATATTAATCTTATTAGCAATTTTTATTAATATTTCTTCTGAAATATCAATCCTATATAATCTCCAATTCAAGATTATATCAAATGAAATAATATCCGAAAGATAAATGTTGAATAACTCTCTAGCCTCATGTACTTTATGCAGGGAACGTTCCTGTAAGAGTTTCTTAATCCGATTAAAAATGTTTTCACGATGATACTTATCATCTTTATTTGGTGGTTCAGTATCATTACCATAAAGAAGCCAGTCTACTGATACATTTAGTTCCTTTGCAACCTTTCCAATTAATTCAGCAGTAGGAAGAATATTTTTAGTTTTCCATGTTGCGATTGTAGAATTTGATATTCCAACATCAGCGCACAATTGCCGCCTACTTATACCTTTTTCTTTAATCAATTTATCAATTTTATCAACTAATTCTATACCAGAATGCATAAATTTCCTTAAACTATGATTGACATATTTATCACAGTCGGTTATTATAATAATCAGCAAAAAGGTATTAATGATTTCCTAATGCTTGTAATAACACTATAACACACAATGATCAAAAAATATATCCCAAATTAGTTTTTTGATCGAGGAGGAACAAATGGATAAGGTATCAACAGTGGACTTAAATGTTCGACAATTGATGCTTCTAGTGGAAAAGCTGTCCCTTTCTGTTGGTGATTTCATGAAACAAATGGACACACCGGAAAAAGAACAGCTGTTTGAAAAGGAATTCTACACCGTCGAGGATTGCGCAAAGTTAAAAGGCGGAGCAGCACTCAATACGTTCAAACAAAATCGCTTTTTACTTCCGGGATGCGGAAATCCAAAATTCGCCAGTTATGTCGGCGGCAGACTGTGTTTTCCGCGTTCTGAAGTTATGAAATGGCTCAAGGTAACTGATGCAGACTATCTTGATTATGCCAAAGAGTGCGGTATTACCGTAATCCCAGAAAAGCTTTTACATCTATCTGCAAAAGCAGGGGGGAGCTATGTATGTGCAGGATAGATAAACATAGTCAAAAAAATTGCGCTAAAGAGCGGCCACTCAATAGCGCGACAAAGATCGACCTTTCAATTGATCTTATAAATTCATGGTACACCATTCTTAATCAGTTTTCAATAGGCAAAAACCCTAGTGAGGTGATTTGTAATGGTAGATAACAGTTCTTACATACATATTGAATATTGGATGACTAAACTTGAATTAAGTAATCCGCAATTGATAATTTATGCAATCATTCATGGTTTTAGTCGAGATGGAAATTATTACAAAGGTTCACAAATGTATTTTAGGAAGTGGACTGGAAAAGCAAAATCAACAGTAATCGAGGCTATAAATGATTTAAAGAAAAAAGGTTTAATTGTTGTAAAAAAAGTTTCTGGAAAAGGGAAATTATACAACATTTACTACTCCACTGAATCCAGAAAGTCTGAAAATGAAAAACTCATCAATAAACCGGCAGACAAGAGTGAGAGGTCCGAAAATCAGACCGGTCCGGAAATCGGACCTCCTAAGTCCGAAAATCAGACCTCTCAGGTCCGGAAATCAGACCGCCAAGGTCCGATTTCCGGACATAATAATATAGCTATAATA
>JAKPMS010000060.1 GCA_029548805.1 Spirochaetota bacterium
TACGGGACCACTATTGGCAATACGCTGCGCCGCATCCTTCTGTCGTCAATACAGGGCTATGCCATAACTGCTGTGCGCATTACAAGGCATGAAGCAGATGGAACACAGCATGTAGTTTCTTCAGAATTTGAGACTATTCCCGGAATTACTGAAGATACCATAGAGGTATTGAATAATCTGAAGCAACTCAAGCTGAGCCTGCCTGACGCTGAGGAGCAGGCAACCCTGTTTTATGAATTTACCGGGCCTGCCGTAATAAAGGGTTCCGAAATACAGAAGGACAAAGCTGTAAAGGTATACAATCCGAATCTTCACCTGATGAGTCTTGCAGAAGGCTGCCAGCTGGATATGGAAATACAGATAGACCTTGGCAGGGGCTATGTACCAAGTGAAATAAATGAAAAGTACATAGAAATAGTTGGAACCATTCCCATGGACGCGATTTTTTCTTCGGTTGTCAAGGCCCGCTTTTCTGTGGAACCTACCAGGGTTGGTCATCGTTCTGACTACGACAAACTTATACTGGAAGTATGGACCGATGGCAGTATAAAGCCAGAGGATGCCCTTGCAGAAGCGGCCAAAATTGCCAAGGATCATTTTTCCATTTTTGTGAACTTTGACGATGACGAAGCCGGCATGGATGAAGAGAGTGACGAACTGGACGAGCGCATCAAAGTTATGCTTTCCACCCCGGTAGAGGAGCTCGAGCTGTCTGTCAGGTCATCCAATTGCCTTAAAAATGCCAACATAAAAACCATTGGTGACCTTACCCGCAAAACGGAAGATGATATTGCAAAAACCAGAAATTTTGGGAAAAAATCCCTGCAAGAAATCAAGGACCGCCTCAAGGAATGGAACCTTTACCTGGGGATGAAAGACTATACTGAACTCAAGGAGCACTTAAAGCTCGAAAAGCAGAAGGAAGAGACCCATGAACCATAAAAAGGGCTTTAACAAACTTAATAGAAAAAGCTCTCACAGGAAGGCAATGCTCAAAAACATGGCTACTGTTCTCTTCAAGCATGAGCGCATAATTACCACCAAGGCCAAGGCACTGGAAGTAAGGCGCAATGCAGAGAAGATGATTACCAGAGCCAAGGAAGACAGTGTACACAACAGGCGGATAATTGCAGAGAAAATTACTGACGAAGCCGTGCTTAACAAACTGTTTACGGATATTGGCCCCCGAATGAAAGAGCGCAATGGCGGCTATACCAGAATCCTGAAAATAGGGTTCAGGGATCACGACGCTGCCAGCATGGTGCTGCTAGAATTGGTGGACTACAAGCCTGATTCGGATGACAAGAAAAAGAAGCCTGAGCCCAAGCCAAAAAAAGCCGAAGCAAAAAAATCCGCTGACAGCAAAAAAGACAATAAAAAGAAGGATACAAAATCCAAGGCTCCAAGGGCTACAAAGAAGGCTGCTGACACAAAGCCGGCCAAGCCGGAAGCTGCGGCATCCGAAAAAGCGGCCGTTAGCGTCACTAGCAGCGATGCTGCTAGCAAAGAATAAGGGAGGAAAAACAGTATGTCCAAAGCCCATCGTGGAAAGGGTATTTCCGACCAGCCAGCCGGCGGACGCGGCACCTGCCCTGTATGTAAAAGAACTGCAGTAAAATTGTTATATGAAGTGGAAGTGGAAGGCAAAAAGTCCAAAATTTGCAAAATATGCAAGGCCACAATTGCAAACAAAAAATAGTTTGCTTTTTGTTTGCCCGATATTTATAAAAAGCCGCTACGCCAGCGGCTTTTTTTGCTTAAGATGGAGGCAGCGGCGCTTATGAATAATACAGTGCAAAAAAATGAAACCAAAGGACTGTTTTTTGGCATCATGGCGTACAGCTTGTGGGGCCTTTTGCCTATTTTCTGGAAACAGCTAGATTCGGTCAATGCGCTTGAAATACTTGCACACAGGATCAGCTGGTCATTTGTAATGCTGCTTTTGTTGAACATTTTTTCCGGCAAAAAAAGTATATTGCTGGAAGTTTTAAAAAATAAAAAAAAGCTCCTTACGACCATACTGGCCGGTTTTTTTATAAGCGCAAACTGGGGTATTTATATATGGGCAATGGTATCGGAAAAAATAGTGGAATCTGGTATTGGCTACTATTTAAACCCCATAATGACGGTTGCCCTTGGCGGCCTGGTCCTTAAGGAAAAACTGGACAAGGGGGTATACCTGTCCATTATTATTGCCGCTATTGGACTTTTCATAATGACAATTTCATACGGACATATTCCGTGGGTATCCTTTTTGCTTGCGCTAAGCTTTGCAATGTACGGCCTTGTTAAAAAACTGGCTGATGTGGATGCCATTGTAAGCTTGTTGATAGAAACGGCATTTTTGCTGCCTTTTGCGCTTGCTTTTTTGTTGTATATAAGGCTTAAGGGGAACTATGCTTTTGGAAGCTCCGGTTTTTATATAACAGCAATGCTGATGCTTACCGGGCTTGCTACCAGTATACCCATGTTATTGTTCTCTGAAGGTGTCAAACGGCTGAGGCTTTCCATAATGGGATTTCTTCAATACATTTCTCCAAGTATCCAAATCATTTTGGGTTTGCTGGTATACAAGGAAAGCTTGGACAAGATTGGAGCAATAGCTTTTGCGTTTACTATAGCGGCGGTTATTGTTTTTACCCTTACCAGAAGCTATAACAAAAACACCTAAATTATAAATGCTGCAGCCCTAGTTGTTTGTGCAAACAAGTTTGCCTTTTTTAATTACCCTGCCGACTTTGTTCATGCCTATGTTGTAAGCCAGATGCAGGTATGAAGGTGCATCAAGAATAAGCATATCGGCCAGCTTGCCGGGTTCCAGGCTGCCCCTGTCATGTGCAAGCCCCAGCGCGGCTGCTCCGTTCAGGGTTAATGCTGTCAGGGTTTCTTCCATGCTGAGGTTCATGTAAAGTACGGACAAGGCAGCCGCAAGGGGTATGGATTGGCTGTAGCAAGAGCCGGGGTTAAGGTCGCTGGCAATAGCCACGGCAAGTCCCGCATCTATCATTTTTCTGGCTTCTGCATAAGGCTCCTTTAGAGAAAAAGCTGTCAACGGCAGGCAGGTGGCTACAACCCCGGCTTTTGCCATTTCTGAAAGGCCCTGCTCGGATGCCTTTAACAAATGGTCCGCGCTTACTGCGGACAGTTCGGCAGCCAGTTCTGCTCCTCCGAGGGGGACAATTTCGTCCGCATGCAATTTTATTTCTAGTCCCATGGTCTTGGCAGCTTTCAGGAGTCTTCTGGAATCTTCTATTTCAAACACGCCTTTTTCGCAAAAAACGTCGCAAAACTTTGCAAGGCTGTTCTCTATTACAATGGGCATAACTTTTTCTATAATGAAATCTATATAAGCGCCTGCCCTGCCTTTGTATTCCATAGGCACGGAATGGGCTCCCATAAAAGTGGGTATAATGTCCACAGCCTGACTGGCTTCAAGTATCCGCATGGCCTTAAGCTGCCTGATTTCTGTATCCAGGTCCAGGCCGTAACCGGATTTTCCTTCAACTGTAGTAACACCCAGTTTTAGCATTTGTTCCAGCCTTGGAGCTGCTGTGGCAAGCAGCTGTTCCAGACTGGCTTCCCTGGTGGCTTTTACCGAGCTGGCTATGCCGCCGCCCCTGGAATGAATTTCCATGTATGGCAGGCCCCCTGCCCTCCAGAAAAACTCTTCGTCGCGGTAGCCGCCAAACACAAAATGCGTATGGGAGTCTACAAAGCCGGGAATAACGGCTTTTCCGCCCGCATCTATAAATTCGGGATTGGGGCCTTCCAAAGCTGGCAGTTCGGATGCCGGCCCAAGCCACACAATGGTATCCTGGTCCACAAGAATTGCTGCATCCCGAATAATGCTTATATTGCGCATTTCTTTGCCTTTAATGGCCCTGTTGCCTGTCGGGCTTGCCAGTTCTCCAATATTCTGTATTAGGCAAGTGGCTTTCATATTATTCAATCCTTCCTGTGGTATAGAGGGTCAAGGCCTATGGTTCCTTCCAGCTCGGTAATACAATTTGCAAGCTTCATGCTATGCGCCTTGTTTTTGCACTGTTCCAGCTTTCTTTTGGCTCTTAACAGCTCCGCTTCGCTCTTGCCCGACGTATCGGTCAAAAACTTTTCCAAAGCAAAAATGCCCTTGTCCAACCTTGCTTTTTCCTGGCTGGCATAGGCTTTAAGCCTTTCCTTGTACCAATCCGAGCTAAGCACGTAATCCCGTGAAAAAAGCATTCTTAGCTTGGGCTTGTCCAGACCGCCGCCTTCCCAGCTGCCTTCCGCCATGATATGCAGAATGGCTTTGAGCGGAGGAATGGCAGCTTCTATGGAGCCGTCCTTTATATAGTCTTTGGCTACCTTTTCTTGGGCTTCGGCAATGTTCATTATGCCATCTGCAAAATGTTCCATGCTCTGCAGTTCCGGCTTTAGCACCTCCTCAGGGAACACCTGGGAAGGCGCATCAAAAATTCTGCCCAAAAAGGTGGATGCAAAAAGCGGCGTAATTCGCCAGCCTAGCCTGGCTGCCGGAATAAGTTTGCCCCGGTACTCAAAGTCGTTCAGCTTTTCCAGATAGCCATTGCGGCTAAGGAATGCAAAGCTCCTTTCTTCGGGGCTAAGCCTGGCCCAAAGTTCGGGTATCAACAAGGAAAGGTCATGGTCAAACCTGTATTTGTGGCCAATATATCCGGCAGCGGTGGAAAACCCGTCGTAGCCGCTTAAAATAAAACCCAGGAGGGCATTGTTCAAGTCTGTTGTGGGGCTGAGTGCGTTGAACGGACCTTTGGTAAGGGCGCCTTCCGAGCCCGCACCCGTGGTGGACGGGCTTTTGCCTGTAAGTGAGCATACAAAATCCATGAACAGTTCTGGCAGCTCCTGATAATGCACGGGTCCGTATACTGCCAGCGCCCTTATGCCCGCCTTTAAATCCGGCGGATTGTTTCTGCGGCCAGGCAAAACGGCCCCCACAGGATGGTAAACCGGCTTGTCAGATTCCAGCATGCGGAATAATCTAGCGCTTACATCGCATACATAGTGATGAAAAGGGTTTTTGTAAACAGGGTCAAGCTGAAGATAACGGGGGTTTTGGGAAGCTTTGCCGTCAACTATGCGGGGTTGGGAAGAAAGTACAAAATACTGGTAATTGTCATCCTTTTCTGCTTCAACAATCATTCTTTTCATGGGTTCGGAATATTCGGAAAGGTCAACAGCTTTTTCCATTAAAGCCATGGCCTTGGAACGGCTTAGCGCCTCGAAGTTAGAAACAAAATTGTCTTTTCTTGCCAGGTCAGCTTCGGCCTGTTTGTCATAACCCCTGTGAATTGCGTCATCGGGCCTCTGAAAGAATCTGGCTTCACAGTTTTTTACAAATTTCAAAGAATGCATATTGTGTGTGTCCGGAAGGCCAGAAAGGGATTTCAAAGGAACAATAATAGAAGCAGTAATATCGTCTTCCCACTGGATTTTTTGTGCAGGCATGTAATCCTGCCTTAGCTTGTGGACAGAGCGCTGTCCTTCCGGAGTAAGGCCGATCCTTAAATAGGATGCCTGGATGGGTCTGCCCTCGAACTTGATAACATTACCCGCTGCTCCGTTTACAACATCGGTGCCAAAATGGCTTAACCAGTCCTTGCCCCATTCAGGCCGGTAAAAGCGCTTTACCAGAAACACCAGGGCTTTTATGCGCTGCGGGATGGTTTCCAACCATTTGTTGTATTCATCGCTGTAAAGGGGAGATGGCGACAAAAGCTTGATAACGCTGCCAAGAGAGCGTTGTTCGGACAGGATGGAGCGGCTGCCGCTTTTTCTGTTGCTTTCCGTGTTTTTAAAACGCTTGCTGTAATCATGGTCAATAAGAAGCTGTACAGCATCCATATCTGCCTGAAAGTCGCCGGTGACTATGGGGCCATCACTCATGGCATCGGAAATGCTTTTGGATATTTCCGATTTGCCTCCGCCGGATACAGTGCAGGGTTTGTGGAACAACAGCCCTTCTGCCTGGGTGCCAATCAGGCGCCAGGAGCCGGTTTTTGGGTGCTGGTCCATGCGGATTTGATAGCCGCTGGGGTGTATGTACAGCTCATCAGGCAGTATTCTTAGTTCCTGTTTTTGGCCTTCCTTGATCCATAAGGCAGACTGGCTGTCCAGGGACAGAACCGCATCCTCCGGTATGTAAACAATCTTGGGGTACATGCAGTCTATGGCATAACCCTTTTCCTGAATTTCAATCCTGTCACCCAGCAGCCTGGTCAAATTTTTGAAGCTCTGCCCCTTGGAGTGCAGGTTGGTGTCGGGAACAAAACGGGTACCCAGGTTGTAGCTTGGAATTACTATGGCACCGCCGGCATGTTCCTCTTCTGTAAGTCCAAGAAGATTGGAAGAGTAAGAAATTTGTGTTTTTATTTCCTTTTTGGAATAACCAAAATAGTTGTCGGCAATGATGGTTATGATTACGCCTCTTTCGTCCCTTGCGCAAATTTTGAAAGGCTTACCGTTGTTATATAGTTCCGCTTCATCCTTGTAAGCCATGCCGTCAGCCCGCTGGCGTTCTGTAGCCTTGTCCCAGCTTGGAAGCCCAAGCTCCTTTTTGCTGCATGAAACAAGATGGGTGGCAAGTATGATGCAACCCGTATGTCCGGTCCAATGCATTGGATCAAGAGCCGCATCATTTGTGGGAATATACGGGTCTCCAGAATTGCCAAAAATGCTTTCTACAAAGTCCAGATTGGCAGCCAGGGATGCCGGAGCAAAAAAACGCGTTTCCATTGCCATTTCTTCAAACATCCAGGGAACCTCGGGCCTGACTATGGGCCTTAAATACAAGGAAAGAAACACCCTGGCCTGTTTAGCCTCCTGGGCGGTAAAAGGCAGGGTCAGCATGTCTTCCGGTACCTGAAAAGCTCTTTTTAAAAGCCTTGCAAAGGCAATTTTTGGCACCGCTTTTTTGTCCAGCGGCACAGGCAAACCGCCTTCTGCAATATGAAAAACTCCCTGGGTGGTTCTTTTATCGTTGGCAGGGTTGTGAAGTATCCCGTTGCGTATTCTGTATGAAGAAAGGGCGGGGGAATTGTATTCATGGGCATCTGGAGGCAGGGAAATTTCCCTGGCCATGCCAAAACGGTCCAAAACAAGGGTTTTGGAAGGCAACCTTGGCCTGTCTGCCGGATCAAGTTCGGCCAGATATGCATCAAGATATGCCTGAATCCTGGAATCTACCGGGGGCAGATAATCGGGCATCATCCTTTCTTTTTCTCTGAAATTGGCCAGCATGTCATTGGCCAGCTCAAGAAAAGCTGTACCTTCCTTGGAATACACGGGAAGCCCCAGGGAAGCCAGTTTCAGGTTTATATAAGCTCTCAGGCGGCCTTTGCCCGAAGCGCTTTGCCAGTCAAAATTGGAACCAAAATCGCGTTTCATGCTTTTATCCTTCCGTTTAAAAAGGCAACTATTCTACCTGTCTATTACATCCTAGCTTAAAACAGCTTCTTTTTCCATACTGCGTTTTTTTCTCTACTGTATTAAAAGGGTAAAATGTGATATATCCTGATTATGTCCAGAGAAGAACTTGGCAAGGTTCTGGAGTTTATTCTGAACAAAGCCAGCCATGCAGAATTGGAAGCCATAATCAAAGCTGTTGAACGCCGCAAGCAGGATGAAGGCCGCTATGCCGCGCTGGATGGGCTCAACCCCGCTGCCCTTGCAACCAAAATGGCAGACTATGTACAAAGCGGAGTTGAAGAAAGCATGGAAGGCCTCAGGCAAAGCCTAAAAGATTATATAGAGCGTATTGTCAGGCAAAAGGAACCGGGAATCAGCGAGGAACAACTTGGGCAAATGCTGGATGCATGCCTGCCTGACCGAAGCAAAATGAACAATTCGTCAGTACATGACAGCGAATTGAGCTCCGAACTTTTGGCCGCCATGGTAAGGGACTTTTGTGACTATTCTTTGGGCAGGATGCCGGTTTCCAAGCAAAAGGAACTATGGGATTATATGGGCGACTGGAAGAATATTTACTGGAATGCCTTTCCGCCATCCATAAAAGCTGTAATAAAAGCCTATCTGGAGGGCCGTCTAGGAGAGGAAGAATTCTGGAAGGCTGTATTTTCCATAGCCGGCATGTAAATAAAGCCTAGTTCCCAAAAGCTTAGTGTTAAAGCTCTTTTTACCAAAAACACTACTATATATTGTATAGGGCAGGGCAGCTTTATACAGTATATAGTGTTTATCCGGAAAGACATTAATCTTTGGGGAACTATAAAAAAGGACCACGGTATGAATAAAAAAGACAGGCAGGACGGACCCAGGGCTTACGGCCTTGTATGCGGCAAACTGCCCACTGGTCAATTTAATTCCTTGAGTGATGTCCCGGGAGTAAAGCTTGGCCACTTTACCCTGGCTGACGGCGAAGTTCAAACCGGGATCACTGTCATTCTGCCACATGGCAGAAACATGTTTCAGGACAAGCTGCCAGCTGCATGCAGGGTTTTTAACGGTTTTGGCAAATCGGTGGGCCTTGTTCAGCTGGAAGAGCTTGGCTGCATTGAGTCCCCCATTTTTTTGACCAACACCTTTTCTGTGCCTGTTTGTATAGAAGGAGGCCTGGACTTGCTACTGGAAGACAACCAGGATATAGCAGACAGCACCGGAAGCGCCAATATTGTGGTAATGGAATGCAACGATGCCCATCTTTCGGACATGAGAAAGAGGTCAATTAAAAGGGAACATGTTGCGGCAGCCATAAATAATGCCAAAATTGCCCAGCCAGACTTTGCAAGGGGCGCAGTCGGAGCTGGCAGGGGCATGAGCTGTTACAGCCTAAAAGGGGGTATAGGAACAGCCAGCCGCCTAGTGGCCATTGAAAAAGAAGCTGCCAGTTTCTGCCTTGGCGCATTGGTATTGAGCAATTTTGGCAAGCTTAGTGATCTGAACATTCTGGGTAGAAAGATAGGCCTGGAAGTATCGGCCTTGCCTGGTAAAAGGGAGGTAACACAAAGCAGCATGCTTGCGTCAAAAGCTGAAAAATCTGCTGGCAGCGGGGCTGGAACAGGCAAACCAGGAGACGGCTCTGTAATTGTTGTGCTTGCAACTGATGCTCCGCTTGATTCCAGGCAGCTAAAAAGGATCTGCGGCAGGGCTGCCAGCGGGCTGGCCAGAACGGGGGCTTTTGTAAGCGGTGGTTCCGGAGAAATAGCCTTGGCTTTTTCTACAGCCAACACAATTCCCCATTATCCGGACAAGGCAGTTTTAACCCAAAGCCTGCTTCATGAGGAGTACCTGGACGGCTTTTTTGAAGCAGTAACAGAAGCGGTGGAAGAAGCTGTGCTGGACTCCCTTTTCTGTGCAGAAACAGTTCATGGCAGGGCGGGGCATGTGCGTTATGCCTTGCGGGATTTTGGCCTTTATACCAGGCTGGAAGCAGGCAATACCAGAATTTGCTGAATAATAGGATGTTAGTTTTTCGAAGCTTAGTGACAAATGCAATTTTATTAAAAGCCATGCTTAGTTCCCCAAATCTTGTTGTTACCCGCTATTGCTACTATATATTGTATGATGCTGTACAAATCTATACAATATATAGTAGTGTTTAAGTAAAAACTGCCTTTGACAACAAGCTTTGGGGAACTAGAAAAAAATAACGAAGCTTCGAAGAACTAAACAAAGGGAGGGTAAATGATAAAACTATGTATTTTTGACATGGGCGGAGTGCTTGTAAAGAATTTTGATGTGTCGCAGCCTGTTCTTGCTTATCTGGGTCATCCTGGCAAGGATTTGTTCCATTTGAGTCCGGTTGTAGAAAAAGCCATTACCGATCATAGCTGCGGTTTTATAAGTGAACCGGAGTTCTGGAAGCTTTTTGAAGAAGATACCGGATATACTGTGCCCAACAACAGTTCAAGCCTTTTTAACAAGTTTTTTAACCCTGTGGTAGATGCTGATACTTTGGCAATTATAAGAGAATTAAAAAAGCACTCCGTAAGGGTGGTGTGCGGAACCAATGTAATTGATGCTCATTACGAAAAGCTAATCAAAAGCGGAGATTATTCAGTTTTTGACAAGGTATATGCTTCTCACTTAATGGGATTGGCCAAGCCAGATCCTGCTTTTTATAAGGCTATTCTAAAAGAAGAAAATTGTTCGGCAGAAGAAGCCTTTTTTACTGATGACATGCAGTCAAATATTGAATCTGCAAAGGGGTTGGGTATAAACAGCCATCATTTTGTCAATGCTGAAGATTTAAGGGCTTGCTTGATAAGGCTTGGTATTCTTAATTAAAGGCACAAACTGCAAGCTTCCTCGTGCATGCAAGCGCTCTGCGGAAATTACCAAAGCAGCTAAAGGTTTTTTTTGGCCGTCCCAGATTGCATTTATACCCACAGATGGATCACTTCGGCTTACAGATGCGTTGCCCAAGGCTGTGGCCCAAGCATCTGCCAGGGCCCCGCTTTTGCACAGCGCAATGGCTGCATCTGCCTGGCCAAAGCTCAAAGCCGGCCCTACAGTGGCAGAAGAGCAAGCCAGGCCCCAGCTGCCTGGCTCCAGTTTTATGCCAAAAGTACCGGATAGCGAAGACAGGCCCGCATATACTCCCAACGTAATGGGCTTTTTTATGCATAGCCATAAATCTCCGCCATTTTCCACAAGCACTTCCGACAGGCCAAACTTGTTTAAAAGGCTTTTGCCCAGGCTTTCTGCCAAAGCCCCGGCAACAGCTGCCATGGGGCCCACTCCGGCTTCTATTCCGGCTTCCAGCATGGCCATGATTATGGGCAGGGCTGTTTTGTCCATCGGAATGGGCTCAAGGCTGCTTAAAAACAGGGGCTGGATTTTTATGTACTCTTTGATAAGAAAACGCTCTTCTTTTAGTTTTTCAGCTGCAGCCTTTTTTATTTCTGCAGAAAGGCTTCTATAGCAGGCCTTGTTTTCATGATTCCAGCCTATCCACAAGTTGGATTCGCCTTCTGTTATGGTAAAAGCCTTAAAGCTTTCAGAACAGCAGTTCCTGTAAAAATGCTTGCTGTACAGGCTAGTCTCCAAAGTCCAGCCTAAAGCAGCCAAAGGGACAGGCCTTTACACATAGCCCGCATGCCGTACAGCGATCCAGATCCATGGCCAGTTTCCAGTCTGTTTTGTCCATGGCCAAAGCAGCAGGAAAACATACACCAGTGCAGGCTCCGCAATCCACGCATAGCTTTTCTTCCCAGAATATGCGTTTGGCAACTCCCATACACTTAATTCCCTGCTGCTCCAGCCAGCAAAGAGCCTTGTCCATGGTGGCTGCCTCCGAGGCATCAATTTCCACCAGAAGGCTGCCCTCCTGTCCGGGAGAAACCTTTGCCCTCAATATATTGACCTGAAGATCAAAGTCTTTAATCAGCCGCCATATAACAGGTTCATTTGTATTTTCGGCTTTGTATGATAGAACATAGTTGCGTTTCATGACGGCCTGCCTTTTTGATCCATGCTCAAGAGGGCTTTTATATCTGTATTGGACGAAAAAGCCATGGTAGGAGGAGATAGCGGGAAGCTGTTGGACAGAACAAGTCTTTTAAGCTCAACTGCCAGCTCCCTGGCCTTTTTAAGGCTGGACAGAGGGGCTGTTCTTGCCCGCCTGTTTCTAAGTTCAATTTCTCCTGATCTTAGAATGGCATAGTTGCTTGTAAGTAAACCCGGATGTCCTTCCTGGCTGTAATCACAAACAGTGGTTTCTATGTCTTCATTTTTAATGGACACCCTGTAAGCCATGTCTTCATCCAGAACCGGAATGGCCAGTCCTACACCAAGATAAAGGCTTACGCCATAATGCTCAAAATAAGCTGCCCTTAGCCATTCCCTGCTCATTTCCTTTGCGTTGCCCACCAGCATCAGGGTAGCCGCGTTGGACAGAGGAATACCATGCTTGTTTTTTGGCTTTTTTGTATTGAACTGGGTTCCATTCCATGCTACCGAAGCCAGGGCTCCTGCAAGAAAAACCGGGCTGCCCACACCTATGGTGCGCATTTCAGGATCATTAAGCAGCGGAGACAAGCAGCCGGAAGTGGAATAATTTACATTAAGACAGCCAGGCAACAAGGTTCCCATATAGGTATACAGGGTTTTGTTGCTGGAATTACATGCAGCCGGATAATTCTGATATGCATTACGGGGGTTGGCCAGTATCATTTCGTTAATAGTTTCCTTGCTTATTTTTGCTTCGAACCCTTTTCTTGGATAACAGTCCGTACCCTTGCCGCTGGCTTTTAAAAAAACTTCTTTTCCGGAAACCAGGTTTTCTATTATATGGGCACCGCCAAAATTGGACATATCCGGATGAACTTCTGTTGCTCCAATATAGGCATCCACAGCAGCTATTCCGCCATAAGCTGGTACTCCGTCAAGGCTAAGCTTTTCCATCCGTATTGGAGGCTCCGGGTGGCCAAAGTTGATAAACATGCCAGAAGAACACATGGCACCAAAAGTGCCTGTGGTTACCACATCCACCTTTTTTGCAAGCTCTTTTGGCGTACACTCTTCCGACATAAGAGCTGCTTCTTCAGCCGTAACAACAACCGCCTCTCCGGCAGCCAGTTTTGCATTTATTTCTTCCCAGCTTTTTGTTTTGTCAGACATGAAAGCTCCTTTTTATGGGAATGATACACCCAACAGGCTTCTTATAGCCATACTGGCAAGTATATGGCCAGCAGCCTGAGGAACAAAGGGCGCTGAGCCCTGGATAACCCTTATCCTTATCCCGTCGCGTATTTCTCCTGGCCTGGTTCCGGGGGCTTCCAGCGGCGGCACAGGCCTTTCATCCGACCATACACATGGAAAATCATGCAAAAGCCTGACCCCTGTGCCTAGAGCTTCCTCTCCTTTTGCATGCACGGAGGCAAAGCCCAGCCGCCTTAGCCTAGTACGCACAGCGCTGGCTAGCGGACAGCCGCTACTATCCCACAGGCTGCCAAGCTTAAGGCGTTCCGGGGCAAGCCTGCCCGATGTGCCCATGCTGGAAGCAAAAGGCTTAAGCTCCCTTGCAAGGGCAGCCAAAAGCCTTACCTTTGGGTTAAGTGTATCTATGCAGTCCAGGTAAAAATCACAGTCGGGAGGGATGACAGAAGCCGCATCTGAACCGCGGATAAGGCTGTCCTTGCTATCAATTATGACTTCCCGGTTTATTTCCTTGGCATAAGCTGTAAACACTTCTGTTTTTGGGCTGCCGATACTGTTGGCATAGCCAAAATACAGTCTGTTAAGGTTGGACTCATCCACAATGTCAAAATCCACAACTACAAGGCAGCCTGTTCCTGCCCTGACCAGGTCCATGGCGGCAGCAGCTCCAACGCCTCCAAGCCCAAAAACACATACCTTACTGTTTTTCAGCTTTTCCAGCCCTGCCTGTCCCAGAAGAATTTTCGTCCTGTCATAAAAAGGCATGGCCAAACACCTTAATAAAGTTTTGTTCAATTTGCTGTTCCAGCAGCGCCTTTTCCGAATTTCTTAAAAAAGACAATTCATCAAGAGTAAGCCTTATGTCCAATTGGGAAGAATAAGTGCGTAATAGCCTTGCGCCCGGAACAGGCGCTTCCCGCGGCGGCTGGTATGGGGCGTCGGTTTCTGTCACGATGGCCGTAACCGGTAGCTCTGCTGCAGAGCCCCTGGCCTTTTTGTTGCCGTTAAGTATGGAGCCGCCAAAAGAAAAAAGGGTATTGGGAGAACGCTTTAGTATGGCTTTGGCTTCGTTTATCGGGCCAGGCCAGGAATGAAAAATGACGGCCTCCAGTTTGGAAAGGCTGTTTAGGTATTCAAACACCAGATCCATGGCCTTTCTTATATGCAGAATAATAGGCAAACCATATTTGGCTGCCAGCTTCAACTGGTATTCAAAAACAAGCCTTTGGGCATTTTCATTTTCTTTTGTTCTTGCCATACCGTATTGGTCATTAAAAAAGTCAAAACCGCATTCGCCTATGGCATGGATCCATTTTTTGCTGCATGCCTCTTCCAACTCGGATGCCTTGTCCATTATGGGCAACTGTGGATGTATTCCCATGGAAAAGAGGCAGACACCTGCTCCTTCCATAAGCTTTTTGCAATATTCCAGGTTTTTTATGGAATGGGAGTAAGCCAAACCTGCAACTCCAAGCTCTTTGTATGAGCGGGAAAAGTCCGGCTGCCGACTGAAAAGGGCGTCCGGATGAAAATGCGCATCTATCAACACAATCAAATTATTAGCACCTTTTGTCATTTGTGTGTAGCGGTTTAATAATGTAGTTCCCCAAAGCTTAGTATTTTTCCGGATAAGTACTTTATACTGTATAAAGCTGACCTGTCCCATACTATATATAGTAGCATTTTTGGTAAAAAGAGCTGTTACGCTAAGCTTTGGGGAACTATAAAAGCTGTACAGCTTTGTGGTGTTTAGCCAGCTTCTTGAAGCTTAGTGATTTTCATTTTCGATACCTCTTGTGGCAAAAAGCCGACTGGACATATACACTGCAGGGCAGGGTTTTTGCCAAAAATGGTTTTACCCCCAAGCTTCAGGAAACTAGATATAGTTCATTGGCATGGAATTACAAATAAATAATTGTAAAAAAGTATAATTTCCGTTAATTATCTTGCGAAAATGACATTTGCCCATTATAATGTCAGAAAATCTTAATAATAGAAGGATTCAATCACTTATGGATGATAAACGCTTGGCTGAACTGCTGGCCCAGGCCAAAAAAGATGGCAGGAATGCTCTTACCGAGCCTGAAGGGGTGGAAATTCTTAAGGCCCTGGGCATAAGGGTACCGGTAAGCTTGGCTGTAAAAAGCTCCCGGGAACTGTCGCTGCTTGCGCCCATACCCGGAGACAAAGTTGTTATAAAAGTTGTAAGCCCGGAAATCCTCCACAAGACCGAAGCCGGGGGGGTGGCCATAGTCCCCAACAATATGCAAGTCATAAAAAGCGCAATTAGCGACATGGAAAGCCGCTTTAAAGCCGTAAAAGTAGATGGCTATACCATAAACGAATATGTAAGCTTTGAGCCAAGGCTTGGACACGAAATAATCCTTGGATACCGCTTTGCAGACGACTTTGGCCCGCTTGTTACCTTTGGACCTGGCGGAATTTATACAGAGTTTCTGGCCAAAACCTTCAAGGCCGGAGCTGCAAACCTGTTTTTAAGTCCCCATGGAGCAAACAAGGACACTGTCCGGAGCGCTATTAAGGGCAATGCTATAAGGCAGCTGCTATGCGGAGGTCTGCGCGGCACAAAAGCGGCAATAGAAGAAGAAAAGCTTGTGGACCTGCTTATGGCCTTTATAGAAGCAGCTCCGGTTTTTGCCAGAAACGGCATTACTGAGTTTGAAGTAAATCCCTTTGTGGTAATGAATGGCGAGCTTGTTGCCCTTGATGCACTGGCCAAACTGGGCAGTGTTCTGGGCGGGGATGGCAGTCTGTCTGTTGGCAAAGACGGCAATATCGTAAACAGCGCTCAGGCTATACGGCCGGTGGACAAAATAGACAAGCTTTTAAAACCTAAAAGCGCTGCAGTAATTGGCGTTTCCGACAAGGGCATGAACAACGGCAGAATAATACTTAGAAACCTTATAGAAAACGGCTTTGATATGAAGCGCCTGTATGTGGTCAAACCCGGCTCTGCAGAGATAGATGGCTGCAAATGCGTGCCCGATGTGGCTTCCTTGCCCGAAAAGGTGGACTTGTTTGTGCTGGTTATACCGGCGGCCCAGGCTCCGGCCTGTATTACCGAGCTGGCAGAAAAGGACAAGGCAGAGTCCATCATAGTCATACCCGGGGGCCTTGAAGAAAAGTCCGGTACGGAAGCTTTGGTAGAAAAAATGCGGGCTGCCCTGGATGCTTCAAGACGGGGTAAAAGCAGGGGCCCCCTCATAAATGGCGGAAACTGCCTGGGCATTCGTTCTGTGCCAGGCCTTTACAATACGCTTTTTATACCCGATTACAAGCTGCCCATGCCAAAGGGGGCTGTGGCTCCGGTAGCTCTTATATCCCAATCGGGAGCTTTTGCAATTTGCAGGATGAGCAAAAACCCCATGCTTAACCCCAAGTACACCATCACTTGCGGAAACCAGATGGACGTAAGCATAGGGGATTATCTTGAACATCTGGCAGATGACCCGGAGCTGCACATTTTTGCGGTTTATGTGGAAGGCTTCAAGCCGCTGGACGGGCTTAAAACCCTCAAAGCTATAAAAAAAATAACAGACTCCGGACGCAAGGTATTGTTTTACAGGGCGGGCCGCACGGAGGCCGGGGCTGCAGCCAGCGCCAGCCACACTGCCAGCATTGCAGGCGACTATCCGGTAACAAAGGCCCTATTAAGCCAAGCCGGGGCTGCCGTGGTAGAAAAACTGGAAGACTTTGACGATGCTCTTGGCCTTTTTACAGCTTTTAATGGCAAAACAGCCAGCGGAAACAGGCTTGGAGCCATTTCCAATGCAGGTTTTGAATGCGTTGCTTTTGCAGACAATCTTGGGCAGCTGTCCATAGCGGACTTTAGCCCGCACAGCATTAAAAAGCTGGAAGAAACACTGGGTACCGCAAAAATCGGAGAAATTGTGGACGCCCACAACCCGCTGGATATAACGCCCATGGGTGATGACGAGCTTTATGCCAAGTGCTTTGAAATAATAATGAACGACCCAAATGTGGACATAGGCATAGCCGGGAATGTGCCGCTGACTGTCAGGATGAACTCTTTGCCAGCAGGTGAGGGTCATAATGAGGACCTGCGCCTGCCAGGCACTTTGCCTGAGCGGCTTGGCAAGCTGTATGAAAAAAGCACAAAACCATGGCTGGCGGTGGTGGATTCAGGAAAGCTTTACGATCCCTTTGTGCTGGAACATGAAAAGCGGGGCATTCCTGTTTTCAGGACCTCAGACCAAGCCCTTGCCATGATAAACCTGTGGCTGGGGAGAAGTTAGGCTAGCAAAAAATAATTACTAGTGCCCCAAAGCTTAGTGTAACAGCTTTTTTCACTAAAAACGCTACTATATATTGTATAGAGCAAGCCACTCATATACAATATATAGTGTTTATCTAGAAAAACACTAATTTTTGGGGAACTATAAAAAAATTTGAATATTTTTGTAACTACTGAGCCTTGATATGGTTTGATATATAAGTCCTCCTAAGCAAAAGGCAGGGGTTGTCCGGTTTTGGGCAGCCCCTGTTTTTATTTTGTGTAGTTCCCCAAAGCTTATTA
>JAKPMS010000002.1 GCA_029548805.1 Spirochaetota bacterium
GCGGATACCTCCTTTAAAGACTGGGCCAAAAGCTCTATCTGGGCTTTGGTGTTCATCTCCGTAACACATACCAAAAGCTCATGGCTACGCTCCGGGTAATAGTGCGACAAGGCAAGCCCGGGGACTATGGAGCGCTTTTCCAGTTTTTCTACAATTTGCCTGGCAGCTATTGGCGTTTTTACCACAAATTCCTTGAAGAAAAGTCCGTCTGCCACTTTAAAGCCGGGAATTTTGTTTAGCTCGGACGCGGCATAATGGGACTTGTCCCAGCAAAGTTGAGCCACAGCTTTAAGGCCGTGCTTGCCCAGCGCTTCCATATAAATGGCTGCCTGAAGCATCACTAGCCCCTGGTTGGAGCAAATATTGGATACGGCTTTTTCTCTGCGGATATGCTGCTCCCTGGCAGAAAGGGTAAGCACAAAACCCCTTTTGCCATCAGCGTCGGCTGCCTGGCCCACAATACGGCCCGGAATTTTTCGCACAAACTTCTGCACCGCTCCCATCATGCCAAGAAATGGGCCTCCGTAGTTCATGGCATTGCCAAGGGACTGTCCTTCGGCAGTAACAATATCTGCCCCGTATGCGCCCGGGCTTTTAAATAGCCCCAGCATTATAGGGTCTGTGGATACTATAAAAATGGCCCCTGCAGCATGGACCGTATCGGCAACGCCTGAAAGATCATGAATTCTGCCCTCAAAGTCCGGGTAAAACGCCACAAAAGCGGCGCAATCTGCTCCTGCCTTGGCCGCAGCCTTGGCAGGCTCCTCTGTATATTCCTCCACCTTTGCGTCATAAGCTGTAAGGTAGGTATGCATGACTGCCTTGTATTCCGGGTGCATGGCTGCAGGCAGCAACAGCTTGCGCCGGGCCGAGCCGCCATGGTTCAGGGCCATTATAACGGCTTCCGCCAGGGCAGTGGCGCCGTCATAATGGGATGCATTTACCATATCCATGCCAAACAGCTCTGCAGCCATGGACTGATACTCAAAAATTGCCTGCAAGGTACCCTGGGATACTTCAGGCTGATATGGTGTATAGGAAGTAAGAAATTCTCCCCTGCTTGCCATGGCAGGCACCACAGCAGGTATAAAATGGTTATATGCGCCAGCCCCCAGGAACCATGCGCTGGAAGCAGCATTCAGGTTCTTTGCTGCCATGGATTCTATTTCACGTAAAACTTCCAGTTCGGACAAGCCGTCTGGCAAGTCCAATTTGGGATAGCTTTTTTCTTTTGGCAGGTCTACAAACAGCTCAGCCATGGTTTTAAGCCCTATGGCTTCCAGCATGGCTTTTCTGTCAGAGTCTGTATTGGCTATAAAGGGCACTTTTTACTCCTTGCTTACTTCCGTGTCGTAAGCCTCTTTGCTTAAAAGTCCGTCCCACTCGGCGGGCTTGGACGCTTCTATTTTTATTAGCCAGCCGCCAGCCAAAGGCTCCCTGTTTACAAGGGCCGGGTCGGCTTCTATGTCTCCGTTAACTTCCAGCACTTTACCTGACAGGGGCATGTATACATCACTTGCGGCCTTGACCGATTCCACAACACCAAAAGCTTCACCTTGCTTGAGCTCTTTGCCTGTTTCTGGCAGTTCAACAAATACTATGTCCCCAAGACTTTCCTGTGCATGTTCAGAAATACCTACAACAAAAGCAGCCCCGTCCTTGCGGGCCCATTCGTGAGATGACCTGTACCTTGTTTCTGTACCCATTTTTCCCTCCAAGTTGGTTTTAATTAACGCTTATAAGCCGGCACATAAAATGGCCGTTTGATTATTGTTGCGGAGGCTGGCCTGCCGCGGATTATCACTTTTAGGCTGTCTCCCGTTTTGCCGGCAGCGCTGTCTATAATGGCATTTGCCGCGAACAGCTTGGCGGTGGGGCAAAACATGCCTGCCACCACTACTCCCAGCTTGCGGCCGGATGCATCCTGAACTTCGTAGCCTTCCCGGGGCACTCCGCCTTGCACGCTTAAACCCACAAGTTTTCTTTTTGCGCCAATATCGGCAAAGCGCAAAACGGCAGCTTTTCCTACAAAATCCTTGTCCATGTCCATAGCCCACTTAAAGCCGACTTCAAGAGGGCTTAGTTCCTCAGAAAGCTCGTGCCCGTACAAGGGCATGCCGGCTTCAAAGCGCAGGCTGTCCCTGGCGCCAAGCCCTATGGCTTTTACCTCGATGCCAAGCTTTTCGCCTTCGTTTATCAGCCCTGTCCAAAGCCTTTCTGCATCCTTGTCAGGAAAGAACAGCTCTACGCCGTCTTCTCCGGTATAACCCGTGCGGCCTACCAGGCATGGAACTCCAAGAATATTGGCATTTCCTGATGTAAAACGCGCAAGAGCCGAAACAGGCTTGTCAGACAAACTGTCCAGAAGCTCTATGGCTTTTGGCCCCTGAACGGCTATCATGTAAGTCTCCGGGGATTTGTCTGTTATTTCCACATTGGACGGCTTGTGTTCATTTAGCCAATTTAGGTCTTTTTCCCTGTTGGAAGCATTTACCACCAGCCAAAAGGAGCCCGGAATTTTATACACAAACAGGTCGTCCAGTACAGTTCCCTGCTCTGTAAGAAAAAGGGAATAACGGGCATCTCCATCCTTCATGTCCAACACCCTGACCGTTACCATTTTTGAAACAAAATCGGCTGCACCAGCTCCCTTTACTTCTATCTGGCCCATATGGTCTATGTCAAAAAGGCCCACCGAGCGCCTTGTGCACAAATGCTCTTCTACAGAACCCATTGGATAGCTAATAGGCATATCGTAGCCGGCAAAAGGAGCCATTTTTGCCCCTGCCCTGACATGCCATTCATGAAGACGAGTTTCCTTCACCATTACCCTCCTGTATTTGAATGACGAATAAAAACTATATCTGAATTTTTAAATATTAAATTATTATTGTAACTTGAAAGACAAAAGCCTACAAGCAAAAGTAAAATAAAGGCAAAGCATCCTTAAAACGATGACTTGGACAGGGGCTTGCCTATATATACCCCGTCGCCTCCTAGGTATTCCCGTTTTTGCCCTTCAATAAGTATTTGGATATCCTTTACGGTGGAAAAACTGCAGGCAGTATATATTATTTGCCTAAGTTGGCCTGCGTAACCCTCAATACCGTAGCGGTTGTACATAAAAGCTTCATTAAAGTCCAGATATGCGGTGGAACCCCTGACCTGCGCCGACAAAAGCCGGGTACCTGCAGGTATAAGGCTTATATAGCCTTTGGACAATTCCTGGGTGCTTGGGCCTGCCAGCAATGCTGCCAGGGCATCGGTCAAGGGCGAATCCGATGCAGAAATAGTGCGCTTTACTTCATGCCGGCTTATGATGCCGTCATCATCCACCTGGACAAAATAAAGGCTGGCTACCCGCGTGGACTTGATAATTTCCACCGGCTGGCTTTGCGGATACTCAGTAGCAGGGCTGCCCGGTTTAACAGGCTCCGCTGTTTTTTCCGGTTCTTTGGTTACGGCTTTTTCATCTGATGGCTTTTCCTGCTGGGTAGTTTTAACTGGGGCTTCTATTGTAATTGGAGTTTCGGACGGCTCAAGGCTTCCGTCACCCTTGACAGGCGGTTTTTCTTCTTCAAGAGTTTTTACCGCATCCATAAAACCCGTTGCCGACAGGGTTTCTTTGATACTGCCCCACTTAATTACAAAAAGCAAAAGGGTAAGCAGCAACAAAAACAGCCATAGGAGACATCCTGTTTTTTTGTGCTTCTCGTTACCGGCTTTTGTCCTTGTATAGCCTTTTTTTGCAGCCATGCCTAATTCCGTTCTTTTTCCAGTTCAACAATTTGGGCTTTTGCCAAATGGTCATTCGGCTCTATTTCCAGCACTGTCCTGAAAAAACCCTTTGCTTCCTCCAATCTGCCCAGTTTTTTTGCAATAACTCCAAGATTG
>JAKPMS010000067.1 GCA_029548805.1 Spirochaetota bacterium
AGAACTTACACTGACAGCGGCTTATGGCATTCTGGCCACTATTCACCCTGCTTTGTATTTTGAGCTTTGGACAAGGCCCGATCTGGAAAAGGACGGTTTTATACCGCACGGCTTTGACTTGAAGATTGCATTGCCATTATGAAATAAAAAGCCAAAAGAGGCTTTTCCTTTATGCACAGTAAAAGCCGGAAATTTATTTCAGCTCCGAAAGCCTTATGGGTTTGGGCGCTGCATCGTCCCCTTCAATTCTCATGTATTCTTCCAGCAGTTCCTTGCCCTTGCGTGATAATTTCTGGGGAACATGAATCATAAGTTTTATGTACATGTCTCCCCTTTTTGAGCCGCCATTGGCTCCCGGAACGCCCTCTTCCCTCAACCTTAACATCTTGCCATGCTGGGAGCCGGGGCTGACAGTCACCTTTACCTTTTTGCCGTCTATTGTTGGTACGGTAATTTCTCCGCCAAGCGCTGCCTTGATTATGGATATAGGTACAGCACAGTAAAGGTCGTATCCGTCCCTTTCAAAGAACTCGTGCGGCTTAACATGTACAAAAACATACAGGTCGCCTGGACGGCCTCCGTTGGGGCCGGCATCACCCTGCCCCGCCACTGTCAGGCGCTTACCGTTGTCTATACCTGCGGGTATTGTTACTTTGAGTTTTTGCTTTTTTTTGTTCAGGCCGGAGCCATTGCACTGCTTGCATGGCTTGTCAACTATATGACCCTCTCCGGAACAGGTCGGGCATGGGCTGGCAATAGAGAAAAAACCTGAACTACGCCTCACCTGGCCGGAACCCTGACAGCTGGGGCATACCTTGCGGCCGCCGCCAGCCTCGGAGCCGGAACCATTACAAGTAGTACAGGATTGATCATGGCTATATGCAATTTCCACTGTTGTTCCAAACACTGCCTGCTCAAAATCCAGATGCAGGTCATAGCGCAAATTGCTGCCGCTCGGCGGCTCGCCGCGACGCCTGGAGCCAGCCGATGACCGTCCTCCACCAAAAAGGTTGTCAAAAATACTGGAAAAATCTCCAAAGCCGCCAAAAATGTCTTCAAAGTCCCTGTATATATTGGAAAAGTCCTGGGCACCTCCCTGGCCTCCCATTTCTACTCCGGCAAAGCCAAACTGGTCGTAAGCTGCCCGTTTCTGGTCATCAGATATTACCTCATAGGCTTCTGTGGCTTCCTTGAAACGTTCTTCTGCTTTTTTGTCCCCTGGGTTTTTATCCGGGTGGTTCTGGATGGCCAGTTTGCGATACGCTTTTTTTATATCGTCCTTGCTGGCATTTTTGGGTACTCCAAGTACTTCGTAATAATCTCTTTTTGCCACGTTATGCCTTCTTCCATCGCCATCAAACAGCGCTTTCTGCAGCAGCTATCTGATGGCGTGGTGTCGATATTATTTTTTATCGTCGTCGTCCACAACGCGGTAGTCAGCATCTTCTGCCCCGCCGGCAGAATGGTTGTCTTGTGCAGTGCCGGGTTCCCCTGCATTGTGAGAAGCTTCTTCAGTATGGTCCGTAGAGCTGTTTTTATAAACCTGCTCAGCCAGCTTGTAAGAAGCCTGTTTCAATGCTTCGCTTTTTGCTTTCATTTCTTCGGCATCATTGGATTCCACAGCCTTTTTAAGCTCTGCAACAGCAGCTTCTATTGAAGCCTTTTCTTCGGCACTTACCTTGTCGCCATAGTCCTTGAGGGATTTTTCTGTTGCATAAATAAGGGTGTCGGCCTCGTTTCTGGCTTCTGCCCGGTCTCTTTCCTTTTTGTCCTCTTCTGCATGGGCTTCTGCGTCACGCACCATTTTTTCTATTTCGGATTCGTTCAGCCCGCTTGAAGCTTCTATGCGTATTTTCTGCTCCTTGCCGGTACCCTGGTCTTTGGCAGAAACATGGACTATGCCGTTGGCATCTATATCAAATGTTACTTCTATTTGCGGAACTCCCCTTGGTGCCGGAGGTATTCCATCCAGGTCAAAGCGGCCAAGTGTGCGGTTCTGGTTGGCCATTTCCCTTTCGCCCTGCAACACATGGATGGATACAGTGCTTTGCCCGTCTGCCGCCGTACTGAAGATCTGGCTTTTGCGGCAGGGTATGGTGGTGTTCCTGGTTATGAGCCTTGTAAACACGCCGCCAAGGGTTTCTATACCCAAAGACAATGGGGTAACATCCAGAAGAAGCACATCTTTTACGTCACCGCCAAGTATACCGCCCTGAATGGCCGCTCCAACAGCCACTGCTTCGTCGGGGTTTACACCTTTGGAAGGCTCTTTCCCGAAAAGTTCCTTTACTATCTGCTGGACTTTTGGAATGCGGGTCGAACCGCCTACAAGTATTACTTCATCGATCTGGTCAGGGCCCAAACCGGCATCCTTCATGGCCTTTCTGCATGGTTCTTTGGAGCGTTCCAGGTAGCTCTCTATAAGCCGTTCAAAAGCGGCTCTTGTAAGGCTTTTCTGCAAGTGCTTTGGGCCGGAAGCATCTGCCGTAATAAATGGCAGGTTTATCTCTGTCTGCTGTACGTTTGACAGCTCTATTTTAGCCTTTTCTGCCGCTTCCTTGAGCCTCTGAAGAGCCATTTTGTCCTTGGAAAGGTCTATGGAATAGTCTTTTTTGAACTCATCCACAAGCCATTGCATAACAGCCCTGTCAAAATCGTCGCCGCCAAGATGGGTATCTCCGTTGGTAGCCTTTACTTCAAAAACGCCTTCGCCAAGTTCAAGAATGGAAATATCAAAAGTACCGCCGCCCAAGTCGTATACTGCAATGGTTTTTTCCTTTTTCTGGTCCTTGTTGAAACCGTATGCAAGGCTTGCTGCGGTTGGCTCATTGATAATGCGTTTTACATCCAGGCCGGCAATACGGCCGGCGTCTTTTGTAGCCTGGCGCTGAGCATCGTTAAAATAGGCAGGGACGGTAATTACAGCTCCGGTAACGCTTTCTCCGAGATAATCTTCTGCAGTCTGTTTCATTTTTTGAAGAACAAATGCCGATACTTCCTGGGGACTGTACTGCTTTCCAGCCGCATCCAGCCTTACATCGTTCTGGAGGGCGGTTATTTTAAAAGGAACCAGGCCAATTTCGTTTTTTATCTCTTCAAAACGCCTGCCCATAAAACGCTTTATGGAATAAACAGTGTTCTCGGGGTTGGTAATCATCTGGTTTTTTGCAGGTTGACCAACCACCCTTTCGCCTTTTCCGGTAAAGCCCACAATGGAAGGAGTGGTTCTCTGGCCTTCCGAATTGGCTATTACTAGCGGTTCTCCGCCTTCCATTACAGCAACACAACTGTTGGTTGTTCCCAAATCAATTCCGATTATTTTTCCCATATTAGTGCTCCTTATGCATCTGCCTTAACAGGCTCATCTTTTTCATCAGCCCCTGCAGGCAAGGGCATACACACCTTTACTTTTGCACTCCGCAACACCCTGTCACGAAGCTTGTATCCTTTTATAAACTCTTCTGTAACAACAGGGTTTTTGCATTCTCCCTGTTCGGTCATGACAGCTTCATGCATGTTGGGATCAAAGTCGGAGCCCAATGCATTCATGGCTTCCAGGCCGTATTTGCCGGAAAGCATTCCAACCAGGCTTTTTCTTATCATTTCTATGCCATCATGCAGGGCGGTAAAATCCCTGGAAAGCTCCGAACTGGAGATGGCTCTGTCAAAGTCATCAATAACGCTTATAAGATCTGTCATTATCTGGGAATTGGCATATTTTACCGCATCTTCCTTTTCCCTGAACATTCTTTTACGAAAGTTTTCATAATCTGCCAGCTTGCGCAGATACTGATCTTTTAAAGAAGACACTTCTGCTTCCAGATCCGCAATTTTTTCTTCCAGCCTGACTCCATTATCACCATTGTTTTCAGGTTCGGAAACATTATCATTTTTTATGTTTTTTTCTTCTTCTGCAGCATCTTTTGTCTTGTTTTGTTTTATTTCATCATGTTTTTTTTCTTTATGCATAGTCCCGCTCTATTAAGTAAAATTTGCAATATTCTGGTAATTAAATTACCGGAGTATTTTATATGTTTACATGTAAAATAATAAGGTCCTTTTCCATGCGTCAAGGCGCCAAGCCCCTTTCTTGCACTAAATTTGCAAAAATACAGTCATTTAATCCAAATAACTGGCTGCTTTGCACTTTTTACCAGCTTCTTCATTATCTTGTTTGTTAAATTTATATAGTTCTGCGAAGATTAGTGGCTTTTGAATTCGGTACTATACATTGTATGAAGCTGCCTGGGCTTATACACTATGTAGCAGGATTTTTGGCAAAATTGCCATTACCGCTAAGCTTCGAAGAACTAACTAAAGGTTAACTGGTTTCTGGAACCTTTGAGACAGTTGCTTTTGGTACTGCATATTGTATGAAAAGAATAGCTATATACTCTATAAAGTACTATTTTTGGCAAAATCGGTTTTCCCTCAAAGGTTCCAGAAACTAAATTTAGGTTAAAGCTGTTACAGCCTTGACTTTTGTACTTCTTGCTTTAACATTAATTATGGAACTGTGTGCAGCCAGTTTTACTGCCGGGAGGAAGTGTATTGCAGTATCAGAAACCTCTGATAAGCCAGGTCCAAACTCAAAAGTTAAGTCCGCAAATGATACAGTCCATAAAACTTATGGCTCTTCCCTTGCAGGAACTTAAAGAAGAAATACTACAGGAAGTAGAGATCAATCCTGCGCTGGAGGTATTGGAAGAGCGGGCAGAAATTTCCCTGGAATCCCTGCCAGAAAACAGGGAAGCAGATTATGAAACAGAACAAAGGTTTGAGAACAGCTCTGACCCCGGTTTTAGCCCCCAAAATTCGGGAAACACTGATTCAAAATACAGATTTCTGGAAGGAGCCATTACCCGTCATGAAAGCCTTCAGGACCACTTGTTATGGCAATTAAGGCTGCAGCCGCTTCCACAGAGCCTCAGGGAGTTGGGAGAAAAACTCATTCAAAACCTGGACCCTGACGGTTTTTACCAGGAAGACCCTTATCTGCTGTGCAAAGACGAATCCAGAGCCAGAGTTGATGCCGCAATAGCAATAGTAAGACGTCTTGAGCCAGTTGGCATTTGTGTTAGCGACTTCAGGGCATCTCTTGTTTTGCAAGTGGAGCTGTCAGAGAATCCTGCCTATGGAGCCATGGAAATAGTACGGGATTATATGGACCTGCTTGAACAGGGCAAGCATCATGAAATACAAAAATTGCTAAAACTTACAAACCAGCAATTGACAGAAGCTATGGCTTTTATAAAAACCCTAAACCCTTTTCCTGGCCGTGTGTATTCCGGCGAGCAAATTCGTTATGTAATTCCCGATGTCCAGGTCAGGCTCAAGGAAGGGGATTTTGTCATTATTATAAATGAAGAAGAACTGCCACTAATAGGTATCAGTCCCCTGTTCAGCAAATTGTCTTCCGAACAGCACGGAAAAGAAACAGATGCTTTTGTACAGGCAAATCTGCAGAAAGCCCGCTGGTTTATCAGAAGTATACAGCTCAGAAGCCAGACTTTATACAAAGTGGTAGTGGCTATAGTGGAATTCCAGCGGGCATTTTTTGCCAGAGGGCCAAAATTCCTAGCCCCACTTACACTCAAGGACATAGCCAACCAGGTTAAAGTTCATGAAACCACCGTTTCCAGAATAGCCGGAAAAAAATATGTACAAACAGACTGGGGTATTTTTGAGCTGCGCTATTTTTTTACCAACAGTATTTCAGGCTCTGGCAGTCGTGGTTCCAGGTATTCCAAAGTGGCGGTTAAGCAGATAATAAAAGAAATAATAGAAAACGAAGCCAAGATTATGTCAGACCAGGATATAACAGACAATTTGGCTAGAAAGGGGATAAAGCTGGCTAGAAGGACAGTAGCCAAATACAGAAGCGAGCTTAACATGGATTCATCTTTTGGCCGCAAACGCGGTTAACAAATTTGGCCGGCACTCCGGCCCAAGGAGGTTCTAATGACTATAGATGTCCGTTCTGTGCATTTCGACATGGGAGAGGAAAGCAGGGCTTACCTTGACAAAAAACTGGAAAGAATAGCTTATGCCAGAGACTTTATTGTGGATCTTTTGTTCAGCTTTAAAAAAGAAAAGCAGTTCAATTGCGAATGCACAGTAAACTTCCGTTGGGGTTCCAGTGCACACGTACAAGAAACGGACTTTGATCTTTTGGCAGGAATTGACAAAATGATGGATGTACTGGTTCAGAAAATCAACAAGGAAAAATCCAAGGTTCAGGACAAAAAGTAGGTTTTATTTATTTGCCTTTGTCAACAGTAATTAAAAGGCTGCCTAGCTTATTTGCGATGGCAGCCTTTTAAAATTTGTTTAGTTCCACGAATCTTATTGGCTTTTTTATTCGATACAATGCCTGGTATGAAGCTGACATGCATATACAATACACAGTATATGTTTTTGGCAGATTTTGTTTATCACCAAGCTTCTAGGAACTAATCAGAGTTTACCTTTTTCAAGGCGCTGCGCTACCGACATTGATACACTACCCACCTTGGTTAATCTGGTATTGTCCGGAAGTATCTTGCCCTGCCTTATATAACAACCCAAACCTATAAGCGAGTTTCTGCCTATAACAACTCCCGGGGCAATATAACAATGAGCCCCAATAACGGTATTTTCTTTTATTACAACCGGCTGAAGTATTAAATGCCCGTCTTCGTACAGGTGACAAGATATATCGCTGCCTCCGCCTATTACCACCCCGTCTTCCAAAGTCAAAAGGAACGAATCATTGAGGGTATAGCTGTTAAGTCTTACATTTTTGCCAAGCTTACAGCCCACAAGGTAAAAAAACAAATTGGAAAAAAAGCTCATGGGTACAACTGGAAGTACCAGCTTGGTCATCATTGTATAAATTCCGCTGTAAACAAGCCAGCGCAAAACAGTAAACGATTGTTCGGGATATCTGCCAGCTTTGATGCCCAGGGACAGAACCCTTATACTTAGCCCCATAACCAATACAGATGACAAATAAAATACAAAAACAGAACAGCCGGTAAAAAAAGAAAATAAAAACCATTTCCCTGCAATGGCATATGCGGAAAAGCTCCAGGAAATTATCTTTAAAGACGGCAACAAAGAAACCCCGAGGATCAAGGCATAAAACAGATATATGGGTATGGTCAAAATTATCTGTATAATAAGGGATTCGCTTATCGTCTTCATTAATTTCATATTGAATCCTTTGAAAGATACATTGCTTTTATATATTATAGGGCTCAGAATTAAAACAAAATATAGTTCCTTGAAGATTCGTGGCAAATGTAAACTTGTCCAAAACCATACCCTGTATTGTATATGCCATAGCGGTATCATACAATAAAAAGTATAGAAGTGGATAATAACTAAGCTTCGAGGAACTATAAAAACAACATAGCGTTTTGTATTTCTGGAGCATTAATTTAGGGTCTACTTTCAGGAAGGTTTATGAATACACGGAGACCAATAATTAGTTCTTCGAAGCTTGTTGATAAAGGCAGTTTTTACAAAAACACTACTATATATTGTATAGGCTATGGCATCTTCCTACAATATATAGTGGCAATAGAAAAAGTCAACAAGCTTCAGAGAACTAGCATTTTTTCCAAGCCAATTTTCCAGGCTGCCATTGTCAGCTTTTTTTTGATGGCCATAATTTTACCGGTTCGGAGCCAGGAAAACAACCAAGTGTATGAACTTTCCGAAGTGAATTTTGTAGATAGGGCTTTTGTATTTAATTATTCACTGGAACTGGATGTAGCTTCCGATTTTACCCAATATGCTGCTTTTTTAAGCCCCGGGCTTTTATTTATTTCTGCTGAACTTGACGAGCTGCCCGGCATAGCCCTTGCTTATGGCACAGCAAGCCTCTTGTCTTTGGCTGCCCGATTTGGGCTCAAAGAACTGGTGGACAGGCCCAGACCTTACATGTATTTTTCGGACCCTCCCCAAACAGAAATAGCAAAAGGAAAGCAGCTGGATTCTTTTCCTTCGGGACATGCCATAATGGCATTCAGCGGAGCTGCATTCACTGTTACTGTTTTTCAGCTCAAATATAGGAAATCCCAATACAAACTGGCAGCCAACCTTGCTGCTTGCGGCCTGGCTGTAGCTACTGCAGGTTTGAGAATTGCATCAGGTTCACATTTTTTCAGTGACGTGCTTGCTGGCGCCATTCTTGGCTCCGTAATTGGTTCCGGGACGGCTTTGTTGGCGTACAAGCTGGATTTGTTATAAAACAAAAATTTTGGCATAAGATCCCAAAGTTACTATTGACTGGTTATGAGCATTTACTTATAATTTAGTTATTGGCATTTGCCAATAACAGCGCTTTTGCACTGCTTTATTCAAATTACCTGGAGGACTTATATGCCAGCTATGGACGGAACCGGGCCTTACGGAAATGGCCCAGCAGGCTTTTACAGAAGAGGAAATTGCGGAAACCCGTACTGGAGAGGTATGGGGCCTTGCTATCGAGGATGGGGATCAAGCTATGGCTATAATCGCATGCAAAGCTTTGGCCCCGGCAGAGGGCTGGGCTGGTTCAATGCGGGAGCAGAAGACTATACAAAAGACGTTAAGGCCGCCCTAAAGGCCAGAGCAGAGATGCTAAAAAGGGAACTAGAATATACTGAATCCATTCTTTCCCAGGAAAACCAGAAGGAAAATGCTGATTGAGTATTGAAGCACAATGTGTCATAGCAGTAGCCAGCGGAAAAGGCGGCACTGGTAAAACTACTATTGCCGCCAACCTGGCAGTCATCCTGTCATCAAGTGATTCTGTTTGCCTTGCAGACCTGGATGTAGAAGCTCCCGACTGCCTTGGATACTTTCAGCATGCGATTCCAATAGGGCAACCGGAAAATGTTGAAATTTTAGTGCCGTTTGCAACAAGCTCCCATTGCGAAGCTTGCTCTTTTTGCACAAAGCTGTGCCGTTTCGGGGCAATAGTAGCCATAGGCGGAGTGGTGACTATCGATACAAAACTGTGCAAGGGCTGCGGTTTATGCGTAATGGCCTGTCCTCAAGGAATACTGGAAGAAAAGCCTTTGAAAATTGGGGAAGCCAGCACCTTTATCGAAGGCTCTATTACAATTGTAGAAGGCAGAATGAATGTGGGAGATATTAGATCCACTAGCGTGATTGAGGCAGCCAAAACCAAAGCTTCCTTGCAGAAGACTAAGTACCAAATAAGAGACTGTCCGCCGGGGGTATCCTGTCCGGCTACCCATGCTCTTGCTGGCTCGGATTATGCAATTCTTGTGGCAGAACCCACTCCTTTTTCTTTGCATGATCTGGGTGGAGCGATACGCCTGTGCAAATCACTTTCTTTGCCATGCGGGGTAATAATCAATAAGGATGGTTTTGGTAATGCCGATATAGAAACCTTATGCAAAAACCTCAATGTTCCGGTGCTAACCCGTTTATCTTATGGGCAAGACAGAGCTGTTCAGGGAGCAAGGGGAGTACTGTGGGATCAGGATGATGAGACGTCAAAAAACCTTAAAGGAGTATTGCTAAATATTAAAAACCAATTTCAGCAAAAAAATGACCCCAGAGAAACCCCTTCAGAGAGGCTGGAGGCAATCCTTTGACTACAATATGTATAGCCAGCGGAAAGGGAGGAGCAGGTAAAACTTCTTTTGCCGCTGCTTTGGCGTCAAGCATGGGTCAAAAATGTATTTTTGCGGATTGCGATGTAGATGCGGCCAATGGAGCCATTGCCTTAGGTTCCCAAAATACAAATAAACAGCCGTATTTTTCCGGACCGGGCTTTTTTATCAATAAATCAGCATGCACAGGCTGCGGGCTTTGTGAAAGAACATGCCGATTTAACGCAATTACAAAAGAGCCTGGCAGTCAGGCTTTAAAAATAACACAAGAGCTGTGTGAACGTTGTGGGGCCTGCGCACATGTTTGCAAGTTCAACGCTGTTCAGCTCACAGAACAACAGGCCGGCTGGCTTATGGAGTCACAGACAATACGGGGCTTTCCCATGGTACATGCGGAACTGGAACCCGGAGAAGACACCAGCGGCAAGTTAGTAGCTCTGGTGCGCCAAAAGGCAAGAGCAATGGCTATGGATGACAAGCTTATTATAGTTGATGCTCCAGCAGGAATAGGTTGCCCAGTCATTGCATCATTGACCGGAGCAGACCTTCTGTTTGTCATTGTGGAAGCAAGCTTGTCAGGCATAAGGGATGCCGAAAGGCTTATAGAGCTCGCAAATAACATGAAGCGCCCGATGACAGGTATTGTCAACAAGGCAGGCCTGGACAGCGATATTGATGCACAAGCCAGAAACCTGCTCAAAAGAAACGGAATAGAGCTTTTGGCGCAAATCCGTTTTGATCCTTCATTAAGAGCTGTTGAGGAAAGAGACAAAACCTGGGCGGAACTAGAAGGCCAATCAGGAGATGAAATACGGGCAGTTCTTCAAGCTGTAAAATCAAGGATTACTAAACTTGATAAAAATGGGAGTAAGCATGAAAATAGCAATACCTAGCGATGATGGACACAAAATGTCCAGTGTTTTTGGCAGAGCTGCCAACTTTGTCATTTATGATGATGCGGATGGCTCTTCATCAATCATGAAAAATGAAGGAATCAATGCCGAGCATGGCGCAGGGACGAGTGCTGCTTCCTTTCTGGCCGAACAGAAAGTAGAGCTTGTATTTGCCCCCGAAGTAGGGCCCAAGGCTGCCCAGGGACTAAGTATGGCTGGCATTAGCGTAAAGCTTGCCAAAGCCGGTACTGAAATCAAAAAATTGCTAGGAGAAACTAAGCATTAGTTAGTTTCTCGAAGCTTTGAGACAAAACCAGTTTTGCTAAAAACAGTGCCTTCTAGAGTATATAGCTATGCTCTTTCATACAATATATAGTATAAAAAGCAAATGTCTCAAAGGTTCAAGGAACTAAAAAGACTTTCTTTTGTTGGTATAGTTATCTAAAGCCGCATGCAGGGCTTGTACCCCTAAAAGAGAACAATGTTGTTTGTTTTCCGGTATTCCTCCAAGTGCATTAACTACATCATCATCACTTAAAGCCGCAGCTTCTGCCAAAGTTTTACCTTGTGCCAATACAGTTAACATGCTGCTAGTGGCTATGGCACCGGGACAGCCATAGGACTTAAAACCTATCTTTTCGATACGATCAGATTTTACAGAAATCCACAGCTCCATTTCATCACCGCAGCCAGGATCACCTATCCTGGAGTATGCGTCGGTTTCATCTTTAGCAAGAGCTCCTACATTTCTGGGATTTGTAAAATGGTCTATTACAGTATCTGTATAATAAAGGACAGGCCCTGTATATTGGCGGATTTCTTTTTTATCATCATCCATTATAAGTTTTCCCCTTTTAGCTGATTTTATAAACCGGAACAAAGCTTTTAGTAGTTCCTGGAAACTTAGTGACAAATACAATTTTGGCAAAAACCATACTCTGTATAGTATATATCCCGCAACCTCATACAATATATGGCATTGAACAAAAAAGCCACTAATCTTCGAAGAACTATAAAAGCTTTTTAATTTTTTGTGAATAAAACAAATACCAGATGCAAAGCACCAAGCCTTTAAGCACGCTGGAAAGGGCAATGGACCACCATATGCCATTCAAGCCAAGGATTGTAGAAGAAAGGATTAAGGCTCCAGGCACCCTTAAGGCATTGAACACGATGCCAACAATGGAAGGAGGGAAGGTTTTTCCCTGCCCTATAAAAGCTCCTGAGGTTATTATTTCCAGCGCAATAAAAAACTGTGATATGGAAAATATTTTCATGTATATCAATCCATAAGGCTGAGCTGCTGCCTCAGAAATAAATATGAAAAACACCGGACCCGCTCCAAAATACAGAACAATAGTGGCAATCATACCAATAAGTGCAGCTATTCCTACTCCAACAAAATAGCCTTTATATATCCTGTGCCAGTTTTTTGCACCATAGTTCTGTCCCATAAAAGCACTCATAGCTGACTGGAAACCTCCTGCAGTCATCCACGAGATGGATTCAATCTGGGCTCCTACCTTTTGCACGGCTATTGGCAGGGCGCCCCATCTCGCAATAATTCTGGCTACTATCATGGCAATGATTGTAAAAAATGCACTTTGAAGCGCAACTGGCAGACCGAGTTTTATAATTTTTTCAATGCGTTTTATATCCGGTTTTTGAAAAAGATGGAGACCTTTGAACAATTCCGGCCTTTTTTTTGCTTCTGCCAAAAATGTCATCGTCACTAAAAACTGCGCAATGATGGTGGCTATTGCTGCCCCTTTAACTTCCAGTCTTGGGAAAAATCCAGGTCCAAGGATGAGCAAGGGATCCAGGACTATATTCAATAAAAGACCAATAACATTCACTCTGAATGGGGTCTTGGAATCACCCGCACCGTTAAAAATGGCAGAAAACACAGGGTTAATGGTAAAGAACAACATTCCCAAGCAAATAATGACAAGATAGCTTATGGCATCGCGTTCAATTTTTTCACCCAGTCTATAAAAACCCATAAGCGGCTTGCGGAAAACAAGCAGTATTGCGGCATAGATTAAAGACAAAACAACAATCAGTTGCAGGCTATGTTTAACCGACCGCTTTACATCCTCAGAGTCCTGCCGGCCTATGGCCTGAGATACACCTACCTCAGCTCCTATTTTGGGTATCAGTATGATAGCCATAGCGAGCCAAGCAAAAAATCCAGCAGTACCAACAGAAGCAACTGCATTGGAGCCCAGCCTTCCAACCCATATCATGTCTGTAAGGTTGTATGCCATCTGTACAAAAGAAGTCCCTATAATGGGCAATGCAAGTGCTACTAAAGTTTTTAATATGTTTCCTTCTGTAAGCTTTATTGTTTTTGTCAATTTATATCCGCCTGGTAGTAGAAATTCGAAAACAACTAGAGAAAAGCTTGTTTTTCGAGCTATTCTCTAGAACAAAAGTAGATTTAGTTTCCCAAAGATTAGTATTTTGCCGTATAAGCACTTTATGCTGTATAAAGAAGCCCTGCCTATACACTATATAGTAGCGTTTTTGGTGAAAAGAGCTGTAACACTAAGCTTTGGGCCACTAGAAAAAGAATACTAGGATGCATAAAAAACTGCAAGAAGTAACAACCAAAGAAAACAGTCTGTTTTAGCCTAAAGGTAGTTTCCAGAAATTTTTTGTCTTTTTATTTATTACTTTTATAGTTCCCCAAATCTTAGTGTTAGAGTCCGTTTTACAAAAACATTGGCATATATTGTATAGGCTTGAGCGGCTTCATACAATATATGGTACCTAAAAGATCTGTCACTAATCTTCAGGGAACTATGTATTACTTTTACATAGTATGTTCTCTCTTGGATATATATTATATGGCAAAGTTCTTGCCAAGATTATATTTACCTCTAAACCTCAGAAAACTAAAAACTTATTTAGTTCTTCGAAGCTTAGTGACAACTAAAATTTTGATATAACCTATACTCTATACGGTATATACATAGGCAACTTCATACAATACATAGTATAGAACTATAAAGCCACT
>JAKPMS010000076.1 GCA_029548805.1 Spirochaetota bacterium
TACTGTAATCAGTAACAGGTATGCCTTTAACCATGGTAATACATTGTTCTGGGCAAGATTTTACGCATATTTCACATTTAATGCAGCCAACCTTGCAACTTTTAAGCACGTTTGCTTTAATAGTTGTCCTATTCGAGCATAAAACTACTGAACCAAGCCTGTCTTTGGGGACAGAGCTCAATATTTGTTGAGGGCATTCTTGAACACAAAGGGCACAGCCCGTGCATTTTTCATAATCCACATGCGGAAGACCATCTTCGCCCATATGTATGGCATCGAATTGACATACGGCGACGCAATCACCATAGCCAAGGCAGCCATAGGGACAGAGCTTTGTACTGCCAGTGGAAAGTTTTGCTGCACGGCAGGTTTTTATGCCTACATAATCACCTTTATCCGGAGCAACCTTCTTTGTACCCTGACACAAGAGTACGGCAACCGTATCTTCGGCAGATGCACTAACCCCCATTAGAGCAGCTAGGGCATCCGCAACAGATTTCCCGCCGGGTGTGCACTTGTTTACAGGAGTGTCTCCTTTGGCCACAGCTTCTGCATATCCATCACATCCTGGATAGCCGCAACCGCCGCAATTGACGCCCGGCAGCAACTCCCTTACTTTGTCAATGTATGGATCACGTTCAACCTTGAATTTTTCCTTGAAAAACCCGAGCGCTGCCCCCAATCCAAAAGCAAGAACAGCAGAAAATGCCAATGTAATAAGAATAATGCTCATTTCTGCCGACTCCTTACTTTATAAGCCCTGAAAAACCCATAAAAGCCACTGCCAAAAGGCTGGTGGATGCAAAAAGTATGGGTGTTCCCTGCAAAAACTTGGGTATTGGGGCAGTTTTAAGCCTGTCCCTGATTCCTGACAAAAGAATTAATGAAAGCATAAAGCCAAGGGCTACGCCCATTGCATATACCACGGATTCAATAAGATTAAAGCCTTTGGAAATATTATCAAAGGTTACAGCCAAAATAGCGCAGTTTGTGGTAATCAGGGCCAAATATATGCCCATGGAACCATACAAGCCCGGCGCATTTTTTTTAAGATAGAATTCTACCAACTGAACAAGGGCTGCTATTACCAAAATAAAGACAAGTATTTTCAAAAAGGTCAAATTTAAAGGGATAAGCACAAAATGATACAGGGGCCAGGTAACTATGGTAGACAGAACAGTTACAAAGGTGACTGCCAAGCCCATACCCACGCTCTTGGGTACATCTGTTGACATCCCTATAAAGGGACAGAGCGCCAAAAAGCGCATCAAAACTATATTATCAATCAGCAAAGCAGATATAAATATTTTTGCTAAGTTCATGCTGCCTCCCTGACAGTGGATACTGCTTCTACCCTTTTTTTTAGCCAAAGGTTAAATGATATAAAAAGGGCAAATACCATGAAGCCTCCCGGCGGAAGAATAAAAAATAAAATAGGTTGATATGTTTCTGGCATAATACGCAAACCCAAAATGGTTCCATTACCAAAAAGTTCGCGAACAGCAGCAATGCCCATAAGAACCCAGGTATAGCCTAGCCCCATTCCAAGCGCGTCAATAACAGCATCGAGTGGCTTTTCTTTGCTTGCAAAAGCTTCAACCCTGCCCATAATAATGCAATTAACTACTATTAGGGGTATAAATACGCCCATGGACTTGGAAAGAGCCGGAAAATATGCCTGCATGGACAAATCTACCATAGTAGTAAAAGCGGCAATAACAATTATGAATATTGGAATACGGGCATCATTGGGTATCAGTTTTCTAAAAAGCGATATTACCAATTCCGCAAAAGTTATAACAAAAGTCATGGCTAAGCCCATTCCGATGCCGTTTGAAACGCTGGAAGTTACCGCGACAGAAGAGCATAAACCTATCATCAGCATTAACAAGGGGTTTTCTATAATCAAACCTTTGGTAAAAATTGTCAGGATCCGCTTCATTTTGCACCCCCGTTGGAGTCCAGCCAGCTTGCACTTCTCAAACCTGCTTCTTTAACTATGCTGGTGAGGGCCTTGCTGGTAATTGTACTGGCACTTATGGCTATAACGTCATTTTTAACTTCAAATGGATCAAGCACGGCTTTTCCGCTGAACTGGCCAGGAAAGGTTGTTTTGGACTGTTTGTCCACAAAATAGGTCAGGTTTGATGCATTGGCTCCCAAACCGGGTGTGTCAGAAAGGCTTACAACCCTTGCCCCTACAATTTTTTTATCTATTCCAACACCTACAAGCATGGCGGCATCCCCTCCATAGCTGGATGCCGAACCTTTTACTGCCAAGCCTATAACAGCTCTGTCCCTCGTGGCCTTCCAGGTATTCTGAATATCCACACTAGGGCTTTCAGATTTTATAACTCCAACAAGTTCTTCAAAGCCATCAGCCTCGGGAAACAGGTCTTTTAGGGTAGCTTCCAGTTGTGCTTGTTCCAGGCCTGCAATAGTAGGCCCTGTAACAGTGTATACGAGGGACAGAGCTACACATGCGCCGACAGCAAACAGGCACAGGGTAATCCCAAGACCAAGAATTTCTTTTTTCATTTGGCTGCTCCCTTGGCCGGTTTTACAGGGCGCACAAAACCGTATTTTTTCATCCTTAATTTGTCAAGGAATGGGGACAGAGCATTCATTATTAAAATGCCATAAGTAACGCCTTCCGGGTACCCGCCAAACCGCCTTATAACAATGGTCAATATACCGGCGCCAGCGCCAAAAAGGACCTTTCCCATTGGGGTCATAGGGCTTGTAGAATAATCTGTTACCATAAAGACAGCGCCAAAAAGGAGTCCGCCGGACAAAAGAGCAAAAACAGGATCCATCCCAAGAAGCCATGCAGCCAGAAAAGCTGCCAAAGTCATGGCAAGACTGGTCACAAATGGTATTACTTTTACAATCAAAAGAAAAACAAAGCCCAGCAAAATAAGCAGTATAGAGCCTTCTCCGATACTTCCAGCCCTGTTTCCTATAAAAAGTGTCCACAAAGTGGATGCGTAGTCACCAGACTGGGCAAGACCATCCTTTACAAACCCTGCGCCCACATCTGCCACGGACGAACCCAATTTTAACAAACCAAGCGGAGTAGCTGCTGAAGTGGCATCGCTGATCCCTTTAAACGGGACATGCCAGCTGGTCATGGCTGCCGGGAAGCTCATCAACAGGATTCCGCGTCCAATAAGAGCCGGATTAAATGGATTTGCTCCAAGCCCTCCAAAAAACTCTTTTGCCAAAACTATGGCAGCAAAAGAGCCTATTGCAACCATCCATAGGGGTATGGAAGGCGGGCAAATGAGCGCCAAAAGCAAACCGGTCACTACAGCAGACAGGTCTCCAATTCTGATATCCTGTTTAGTTATGTACCTGAATGCCGCTTCCGAAACAACAGCGGTAATAATGGATACAGCAATCACCAAAAGAGCGTTTATCCCGTAAAGTACTACTCCGTAAATCGCAGACGGGGACAGAGCTATGATGACTGCCAGCATAATTCTTTTTGTACTTACCCCTGTAAAAACATGGGGGCT
>JAKPMS010000117.1 GCA_029548805.1 Spirochaetota bacterium
CGGGCTGATAATTTATTCGGCCCGCTTTTAATTTTCTTTTAATTTAAAAGCATACTGTAATTCGGGAATCTAGAAAAATAACTCGGGAATTGCTGTAAAAATTATGCGGGAATTGCCTTTAGTTTAATTCGGGAGTCAACAATAGCGAGCCTCAAATTTATCTGATATATATTTTAAGAAAATAAGCCCCAGCACAACATGTTTGTATTCGGCGGCATCCATGTTGCCGCGCAAGATATCAGCAGCTGCCCAAATTTGTTGTTCAAAGCCAATGCTAGCCGTATTTTTTCCGTTAGTTGTTGCCATATCGTTTCCTTTAAGCATAGAGGGTACCCGCTAGGCAGCGTTGTGTCAAAATAAATAACTCAACTCAACTTGAAACTAGCGCTACAGGCTAAAATAGAGCATGCTCCTCCATTATGCTTATTTATACTTGACTTTATACATATATGTACATACATTGTATTGATGGGTCAAATATCCTTTGAATGGGATCCCACCAAAAACCTTTTGAATCAAGCCAAACATGACGGCATTGAATTTGAAGAGGCTAGAACGGTTTTCTATGACGAGTTTGCACGTGTCATTTATGATCCTTCCCATTCTTCTGCCGAAGACAGATTCATTATACTTGGGATGAGTTCAAAATTACGCCTTTTGGTGGTTTCTCATTGCTACAGAAAATCGGAATAGCTTATCCGGTTGATAAGTGCAAGAAAAGCCACAAGGAAGGAACTTAAAGAGTATGAAAGAAAAAGAAATGCTTGATGAATATGATTTTTCAAAATCCGTAAAGAACCCTTATATTGGCCGCCTTAAAAAGTCTATAACGATCAGACTAGAGCCCGATACCATTGATTACTTTAAGGAATTAGCAAAGGATACTGGCATTCCATACCAAACCCTAATAAATATGTTTCTTAGCCAGTGTGCAAGGGAGCATAAAAAACCAGAAGTTATTTGGCAATAATTTCTTGCTGCTCTGTTTGGCTGCATTTACACTAGCCTTTAGTTTAATTAGGGAAACGACACATTCAAGGTCTTAGTAATTAGCACGCGGATAAAGCGGATTTAGGCGGATAAGCGCGGATCAATAAATATAAAATTTAGAGCATTATCCGCGGCCATCCGCATCATCCGAGTCATCTGCGTTCTAGTCTTGGAAATTAGGAATTGGAACGCTGATAAAGCGGATTTGGGCGGATAAGCGTAATTCCCGCGTAAAAAAAGCATCGTAAAGGCTTTTTTTTCTAGAATTGCTTTTGGTTTAATTGGAAAGACAACACTCATCATTTTATAATAATTTACGAATATATTCATAATTTATTATAATAATTCTTGGCTATAAACACAAATTGTTATAATATCTGCTCATGATTGAAAGAATTCTAGAGCCAATTTTAATAAATAAACTCAATAGCGGGAAAATAATCGTGCTAATTGGGCCACGTCAGGCAGGAAAGACTACTTTACTGCAATCTATTTTACAAAAAAGCACAAAAAAAACGATGCTTTTATACTGTGATGAAGTCGATGTACGGCTCCTTTTGGAAAAAGCAAATTCAGAAGCATTAAAAAAAATCATTACTGGAGCACAAATACTTGTTATTGATGAAGCACAAAGAGTTGAAAATATCGGATTAAGTTTAAAACGTCTTTATGAAAATGCTAAAAACCTGGAGATTATTGTAAGCGGATCATCCGCACTAGATTTGGCAAATAAAATTAACGAGCCGCTGACAGGAAGAAAATTTGAATATAAACTCCATCCTTTTTCCTTTGCAGAAATGGCAGCTCATCATGGCGTACTAACAGAAAAAAGACTTTTGGAAGATCGTCTTATCTATGGCTCCTATCCTGAAATTGTTACAAAAAGCGAGTTACGCCGTGAACTTTTAGTCGAATTAACAAGCAGCTACTTATATAAAGATATTTTTTTATATCAAGACATTCGCAAATCACAAATTATAGACAGCTTGCTTCAAGTTCTTGCTTTACAAGTTGGCTCAGAAGTTTCAATTAATGAACTGTCTAAACTTTTAGGAATTGATGCCGGAACCGTTCGCCGATATATTGATTTATTAGAAAAATCTTTTGTAATTTTTCACTTGCCATCTTTTAGCTGCAATATTCGCAATGAATTAAAAAAAAGTACAAAAATTTACTTTTATGATAATGGCATTCGTAACACCCTCATTTCAGACTTTCGCCCGCTTGATTTGCGTCAAGACAAAGGGGCTTTATGGGAAAATTATTTAATTGCCGAGCGAAAAAAGCAGCTTGCTTACTCTGGCTCTTATGCCCGAACTTGGTTTTGGCGTACTACACAACAGCAAGAAATTGACTATATAGAAGAATCAGATGGCTCCTTAAAGGCTTGGGAATTTAAATATTCTCCTAATAAAACACAACGCCCTTCAATTACTTTTACACGAGCATATCCAGAAGCAAAAGTCTCATTAATCACAATAGAAAACTACGAGGATTTTTTATTATAAGTTATCGATGGGGAAAACAGAGCCTTGTTTAAATTTTCTCAATAGCACTTGTTTTTTGGTTTTCCCCATATTCAGTTTGTTTTAATTCCCGCATAAAAAAACATTGTAAAGGCTTTTTATTCTGGAATTGCCTTTGGTTTAATTAGGGAGACGGCACATCCGCGTTCTAGGTCTTAGTAATTAGCACGCTGATAAAGCGGATTTAAGCGGATAATCGCAGATTAAGAATAATAAAATTTAGAAGCTTTATCCGCGGCCATCAGCGTTCTATCCGTGTCATCCGCGTTCTAGTCATAAATAGCCAGCGTTTGTTAATTCCTTCGTAAAAAAACATGGTAAAGGCTTTTTATTCGGGAATTGCCTTTAGTTTAACTGGGGATACAACACTAGTTCGACACAATTTTCCAATAGCCGTTTTTTCGAGCCCCTACTCTTTGAAGAATGCCAAGCTCTTTTAGTTTAGCTAAATTATTTTCAACAGCCGTTTTTGAAATATTTATTTTATAAGCTATTTCTGCAGCTGTTATAAAGGGATTTTTTTCGATTTCTTTAAGAATAAGCTGTTGATTTATACCCAACTTTATACCCAATTTTATACCCAAGTCCTCGAGCGATAACTTTTTCCCTTTTATTTTTCCGCTTTCAATTATATTTTCAAGAGTAAATTTTATTATTCCAAGCATAAATTCAATAAACGCATTTGCATTATTTTGCTGACTGGAAAGCTGCAATGCCATGTAATATCCTTGCTGATTTTTATATACCATCGTTTCGATTGGTATCCATTGAAAATTATTATCCCAACTATGCAAGACAACTGTTTGCCATAATCGACCAATGCGGCCATTTCCATCTTCAAAAGGATGAATATATTCAATAACAAAATGAATAATACAACTTTTGATAATTGCATTAATATTTGAGCCTCGAGCCCAGTCAAATAGCTCTGTCATAAGAGGCAAAATTTCTTTTGGCTTTGCTCCAGCATGAATCAGCTCAAAACCTTTGTAAACATTTACCTGCATTGTGCGAAACATCCCAGAGTCTTTTACAAGTTGATTTGATAATAAAGCGTGAGCTTCTAATAAACTGCCTAAAGAAAAAGGGTCATATTGCTCAATTTTTTCATACGCTGCCCAAGCATTTTTTACTTCCAAAATTTCTCGTGCATCTCCAACAACTTTTTTCCCATTTATAATATCCGTAACTTGTTGAAGTGAAAGTGAATTAGCTTCTATTGCAAGCGAAGACTGAATAGACTTTAAACGATTATCCTTTCGTAAATGCAAAAACTTCTTTTCAGTACCAAGACTACTTAAATATTTCATTAAATCAACAATCTCAAGAGCAAGAGTTTCCATAGTAGAAGTAATTTTAAATTCTGGAAGCTTCATAATGCGATTTTATAGCTGCAATGAACATAAATCAAGGAGTGCGGTTAATGCCCGCCTAAAAAAACATGGTAATGGCTTTTTATTCTGGAATTGCCTTTAGTTTAATTGGGGAGACAACACATTCAAGGTCTTAGTAATTAGCACGCGGATAAAGCGGATTTACCTGGGCCTGATCCTTTTGTATTCTGCTAAGTTACGTTTTTTGTCAAAAGCGGCTTATTTTTCTTTTAAAACAAACATGCTTACAAGCTGTTCCACAGTAGCCACGTTGTTCTTGTTGGCCTTGCTCAATTCTTCCACATTCTGCATGGCTGAGTGAATTTCCGACAAGCCAATAAGTGTTTCCTGCATGCCCTGGCTTACGGACTGCGAAATGCCGGCTATATCCTGCAATGCGGACTGCATGCTTTTGCCTTTGCTGTCCATGTCTCCGGACATGTATCTTACCCTCTGGGTAATATCGTTAATTTCCGTTGTGGCCAAGAGTATTTCGTTGGTGCCCGCCGATTGCTCCGTAATGGAGCCAAGTATTGTGTCCTGGAGCTGCGTTACGTCAGCTATCCTGGCATTCATGTTTTCAAAACTCTTTGCGGCTTTGTCCGTTGTGGACACTACCGAATCTATCACGGTCTTTATGCTCTTAAGATCAGATGCAATTACCTTGGACTGAGAACCGGATGTTTCTGCCAGCTTTCTTATTTCGTCAGCAACAACCGCAAAGCCGCTGCCAGCTTCTCCGGCATGGGCTGCTTCTATGGCCGCATTAATGGCAAGCAGGTTGGTCTGCCTTGCTATTGATGCAATGAGCGCATTGGCTTCCAGCAGGCGCTCTGACTGGGTATCCACTTCTTTTATTCTGGAAATGACTTCGTTTATCAGCCTGTTGGTAAAGTCTGCTTCTTTTACCATTTCATGGACAACGCCGGACAGGTTTTCCACACTGATTTTTTCCGACCTGATGCTGGCTATCATTTCTTCTATGCCGGCGCTGCTCTCTGTGACGCTGGCAGCTTGGGATTCTATAAGTTCGTGCAGGCCGTCCAGCTGTCCAAAAAAGGCTTCTAAAGAAGAAACTGCCTTGTCGGTTTCTATATACTGGGTTTCTATTTGCTTGCCCATGTTTTCTAGTATGGCGGATACTTCGTTTTCTGCGGATGCTGTCTGCTGCATGTCCACTGCCAGGGTATCTCCTACCGTTTTAAGGGATTCAACAGCTCTTCTTACTTCTCCCAACATTGAAGAAAGTGTATCTGTAAAACTGTTAAAGGATTTGGACAGCATTGCAATTTCGTCATTGCCCGACACGCGGCTTTCTATGGTAAGGTCTCCCTGCCCATTGGCTATGGAATGCAGTACATTGCCCACCAACTTGATTGGCGAAGTTATAAGGTGGCTGAACATGACTATAAGGCCCGCCACAACAAGTATGGTTACAAACAGTTGTACTATAAGTTTTATCACGTAGTTTTTCTGGTCAAACATGAGCGAATCGTTCAGCGCAAGCGTGTATGCAATTTCGGCATGCATTATGTCGGAAATTTTACCGATAAGCGCGCTGCTGTGATCCCAGAACATGTCCGCATTGTAGCCGTACTTCCCGGTATCATAGTTTTGGGCAATGCCAGAAACAGCATCTTCCAGCCAGAGGTAAGCGGCATCAGCCAAAATTTTGCCCTGCAATTTAGAATTGCCTTCTGACAATACAATGGCAGGGCTTTTCAGGTCGGATGAGGCTGTGGCAAACAGGTTAAGTATGCGGTATGCGTCGGCCCAGGAAACGGCCGTTTTTTTGTCCAGCAGGCTGGAGCCAAAAGCCCTAAGCATTCCAGTATTTTCTGTTGCATCAAGAAGCGTATTAAGGCTGGACAGGCGTTTTCCTATGCCGCCTTCTGTTTTGCCCTGGGCCATTTCGTTTGAAAAATCTATATATTCCCTTATCAGGCCAGAATATTGCGATGCGGCTTCTGTAGGCAAAAGCAGCCTGGAATCCACTTTTGCCCTCAAGGTTTTTACCGGATCATCCTGTGACTTGCTTGCGCTGCTGCTTGCAGCCGTGCTTTTGGATGCTGCAGAAATGGCATCCAGCCAGTCATTTTTAATCTGGTCCGTTTTTGCCCTGCCCGCGTTAAGCTCGTTAAGGTTAATGCCGTCGGCCAAAAACCTGGAAGACAAACCCCTCTCATTTTGGATTACTTCTATAAGTTCGATATTATCCACAAAATACTGCAGGTTCTGCTTTTGGAGCATATAAACCTGGTATCTGTCATAGCTTTGCAAAATCATCTGGGTAGAAATAACTAAAAGCGCAAAAATGGGGACAAGTGATAAAATCAGCAATTTTATTTTCAAGGGTATGGCTTTGATAATATCCTCCTTAAAAAGCGCAAGGTAATTGGATATATTTGCATTTTTCAGACAAAACCGGTATTTACACCAAATTTTTCTATTTTTTCCGTATAAAAAGTATAACAGAAAATAACAATACTGAACAACGGATTTTTAAGTTTTTATTCCGCCAATCTCCAGGCACACTCCCTTGTTCGGGTTGCTTTCCAGTTTAAAGGAAGCCCCAAGCTGTTCCGTCAGGGCTTGTACCAGCAAAAGCCCAAGGCCTTTGGAATTTTTCAGTAAAAAGTTTTCCGGCAAACCGGGGCCGTTGTCGGATATGCATAAAGAATAACTGTCTCCGGTTTTTTCCTGGATTACCCGCAACTCTATTTCCGGAATGCGGCCCGGAGTCCTGCCGTATTTTATGGAATTGGTAACTGCTTCATTTACTATCAGACCCAGGTTGACTGCTTTTCTGGAATCTGTTTCCAGGTCGGGAACGTCGAGTTTAAACATGTGCTTGCCTTCCAGCCTGTAAGCTCCTTTTATGGACTCGCACAGCTCGGACAGGTATTTTTTAAGATTGATGTTGGACTGGGACTGGGAATACAATAAGCTATCATAAAGAACAGCCATTGCCAAAACCCTGGATCTGGAATCTTCAAACACGGATAAGGCCATTTTGTCATTAATTTTGGACTGCGCCAAGGAAAGAAGGTTCTCTATTATTGTAAGGGTGTTTTTAATCCTGTGCTTAAGCTCCTTTAGCAGTATGTCTTTTTCTTCAAGAGCGGCTTTAAGGGCGTTTTCCTGTTCCACCCTTTTTGTCATGATTTCCCAGCGTTCTTTGGATGCAAGCATTGCTGCGCTTATGGAACCGGGAGGGTCACCGTCCAGTATATAGGTTTCGCACAGGCTTAGAGCGTTGCTTACAGAACCGGCAGCCAGCTCTTCTGTAGTGGTAAAAAATACCAGCGGGCCGGGCCTAAGGCTGCGCTTTTCATATTTTTTTGTATTTGTTTTATCAAGGCCGCATACAAGGTGGATTCCGGTATGCCATTCGCCGGTATACGGTTTTACCGGAATGCCCAAAACACTGAAAATGGCTCCAATACGGTCAGCAAAAGGGCTGCTGTAATCCAAGTATACGTATTCAGGAAATTGCATATTTAAAGTATGCAGGCTAAAGCATTTGTTGTAAATACTATAAAGTCTGGATGGCAGATTTTACTGTAACGGAAAGAACTGCCCTTAACCATGGAAACTTGCTTTTCATAAACTCGTAATCCGGGCCTTCTTTTAAAAATACGGCAGTTCCTTCTATTAAAAATCCGCATCCCAAGCCGTGCAAACCCTTTACATTGCTGCTGCCTATGGTCAAAAGTACTTTTGGCTCTGCAGTAACATTCTTTTCGGTTTTTTGCATTCTGCCTGCGGGCACAAGCCAATGGCCAGCCTGGTTAAAGTTAATGTATTTGTTCCAGGTATTTACAATATGGACACCGTCTTTGCCGTTGGTGGCAATAGCCACAACGCCGTCCTGCCTTAAAATCTCAAATACTGTTTCAGAAATCATTTTTTCCATTCTCCGAACTTGGCTAGGTTTAAACATCTAATATAAATGCAATAAAGGAATATTAAAAGGCAAAATGCAGTATTTGTATGGTTTTGGGTAGATTTTTTTTTGCAAATATGAGCTAATTATTTTGCAAGCAAAAATTTAAGTAGCATTAAGCTTTGGGGAAGTGCCTTATGGCTGCAATGAATGTAACGGACAAGACCAACAGCATGCTGTGCAGAGCTTTTTTTAAAACAGCCATGCCTCTTGAGCTGGTTTTGATAGGCTGCGGCACAGTAGGCTCCGAGCTTTTGACCCAAGTACAAAAGCAAAGAACAAGGCTGGAAAAGCTTGGCGTGGCCATAAGGGTATCCGCACTGGCCAATTCGTCCAAAATGTATATCGAAAAAGAAGGCATCCATTTAGGCACTGCAGAATTTGCGGAAAAAACCGCCTGCAAAGCCTGGCTGGACGCAAAAGGCTGTTTGACCAACTTTGAAAAGCTGCTGGCCCTGGGCCGGGAACTTAAAAACCCCGTCCTGATAGACTGCACTGCCGGAGAAGCTGTCCCGGACAGGTATAAGGATTTTATTTCTAACGGTTTTCATATTGTAACTCCAAACAAAAGAGCCTGTGCAGGGCCATACAGCAGGTATAGCGCCATAAAAGACATGGCCCGCAAATGCAGAAGGCGCTTTCTTTACGAAACAACCGTAGCCGCCGGCTTGCCGGTAATAGAAAACCTGCAAAACCTGCTTTATGCCGGAGACGAGCTGTACAGCTTTTCAGGCATATTGTCCGGCTCACTTTCCTATATTTTTGGCAGGATGGATGAAGGCGCAAGCTTCTCTGCCGCCGTGAAAGAAGCCATGGCAAAAGGCTTTACAGAGCCCGACCCCAGAGAAGACCTTTCCGGTGCGGATGTGGCCAGAAAAGTGCTTATACTTGCCAGAGAAGCCGGCATGGTTATGGAGGCACAAGACCTGGAACTGCAAAGCCTTTTGCCGGAAGAATATATGGCGCTTTCAAAAGAAGACTTCCTGGCCAGAATGCATGAGCTTGACCAAGCCATGCACAAACAGCTTAAAACGGCCCAAGCAAAAAACAAAACCTTACGCTTTGTTGGCTCTATAGACAATGGCCAGGGCAAAATTGGAATAGAAGCAGTCAGTCTGGACAAGCCTCTGGCCGCTGTAAAAGGCGGAGAAAATGCCTTGTCCTTTTTTACCAAATACTACAGCCCCATTCCGCTGTTTTTAAGGGGTTATGGAGCGGGAGCCACAGTAACTGCCGCCGGAATTTTTGCAGACATAATGAGAACCCTAAATTGGCTGAGGGAGGTTTGAAGCTATGGAATATGTAAACCTGGCAATGCCGTCAGAAAAATGCGCTTTTCCGGAAGCTGCCATCAGGGGGTTGGGCTCCTTGCAGGGGCTGTTTTTCCCTGCCTTCATACCTGTTTTGGAAAAGGAAAAAATCCTTGAGCTGCCCAGAATGGACAGATGCTTGCAGGTACTTAAGCCTTTTGTGGAACCGGAGCTGAGCCCGGGCCTGCTTGCCCAAATACTGGAAGAAGCCTTTTCTTTTGAGGCAAGCGTCAAAAAACTGGAACCTTTGGCAAAGAGCAACAACGCGGCCATTTTTGCGCTTGAACTTTTTAACGGCCCAAGCCTGGCATTCAAAGACTTTGGCGCCCGCTTCATGGCATCCTGCCTGTCCAGAATAAAAGGCTCCGGACCCATGACCATTTTGACAGCCACTTCCGGAGATACAGGGGCTGCTGTTGCCCACGCCTTTTTTGGCATGACAGGCATAAAAGTTGTTGTGCTTTATCCGGAAGGTAAAATAAGCAGGGCCCAGGAACAGCTTTTTTGCAGCCTGGGCGGAAACATACATACCATAGCCGTAGCCGGCAGCTTTGATGACTGCCAAGCCATGGCAAAAGCTGCCTTTGACAATACCGGGCTTGTAAAAAAGACCGGCCTAAACTCTGCCAATTCCATTAACGTAGCCCGCCTTGTGGCACAAATTACATACTACTGGGACTTGTGTGCAAGCCTTGGGCATACTGGCAAGGAAGAACTTGTAGTGTCCGTACCCTCAGGCAATTTTGGGAACCTTACTGCCGGGCTTATGGCCAAAGCCATGGGCTGCCCCATTAAGGGCTTTGTTGCAGCCACCAATATAAACGACACCGTACCGCGCTATTTGCATAGCGGAAAATGGCAGCCCCTGCCAACCCGGGCCACTTCTTCCAATGCCATGGATGTAAGCAAGCCCAACAACTGGCCAAGGGCCGAAAAAATTCTAAAGGATCAGGGCTGGACTCTGGATGCCATTTCTGTAAATGAGGAAGAGAGCTTTGATGCAATAAGAGAGCTGGACGGCCTGGGCTATGAAGCGGAGCCTCACAGCGCTGTGGCTTACGCGGCATTGAAACAGGCTTTAAAACCGGGGCAAAGGGGGGCTTTTTTGTGTACGGCACATCCGGCCAAGTTTGCAGAAGCCATTCAGGCTGCCCTTGGCAGGTCTCCTGTGCTTCCGGAGGCCATTAAAAACGTCATGGACAAAAAAAACCTGTCTGTTAAAATGGCTGTTGACAATGGTGCCCTGTATACATTTTTAATGGACCTGGTTTGAAAATTTAAAACTGTACTGTTAGCAAATATGCGGCTATACTGGTTAATATGACAAAACAAAAGGCCATTCTTATTGTGGATGACGAAGCAATTATAGCAATATCCTTGAAACGGGAACTGCACGAGCACTTTGGCCAGGATTTTATTCTGGAAACCGCACTCAGCGCCATGGATGCGGAAAGCATCATTGAAGAGCTTTGTGAGGACCAAGTTTCAATAATCCTGATTATTTCCGACTGGCTTATGCCAGGCGTAAAAGGCGACGAGTTTCTGGAAAAAGTGCTGGCAAAGCATCCCAATATAAAAAGCATACTTTTGTCCGGTTACGTGGACGACGAGGCTGTTAAAAGGCTTCAGGAAAGGATCAGGCTGGATGCCTTTTTACGCAAACCATGGAACAAGGCCGAGCTGATACGCACGGTAGAAAAATGTGTGATGGCAGCCGCCTGTTAACTCACAGCCTTTAACAAATCTGCAGAAATTTTTGTATCCTCCCATGAAAAACCATTGCGTCCAAAGTGGCCGTAATTGCTGGTTTTCTGGTAGATAGGCGCTTTAAGGCCAAGACTGCTTATGATGCCGGCAGGGCTAAGGTCAAAAGTCTTTCTTATTGCAGCGACTATTGCATTGTCTTCGGCCTTGCCCGTACCAAAGGTTTCCAGCCTTACCGATACCGGAAAGGGTACCCCTATGGCGTATGCAAGCTGAAGCTCGCAGCGCTCTGCCAGCCCTGCTGCCACAACATTTTTGGCTATCCAGCGGGCTGCATAAGCCGCAGAGCGGTCCACTTTGGAAGGGTCTTTGCCGGAAAAGCTTCCTCCGCCATGCCTGGCCATGCCGCCATAGCTGTCTACTATTATTTTTCTGCCTGTCAGGCCTGAATCGCCCTTTGGACCGCCCACAACAAAACGGCCCGTGGGGTTTATATAATACTTGGTGCCGGAGTACAGCAGCCCGCTGGGGCCAAGCAGCGGTTTAATGACCTTTTCTATGATTGTTTCTTTAATCAGGCTGTAAGCGATATCCGGGTCATGCTGATGGGATATTACTACTGTATCAACCCTGGCCGGTCTGCCATCGATATACTCAAGCGTTACCTGGCTTTTTGCATCCGGGCGCAGCCATGCTATGGCTCCGGACTTGCGCAGACGGGCCGCTTCCTTCATAAGCATGTGGGCGTACATTATGGGCGCAGGCATCAGCTCTGCAGTTTCATTGCATGCATAGCCAAACATGAGGCCCTGGTCTCCGGCGCCCTGCTGGCCTTCGTACTCGCTTAAGCCATGCCCGCTGACGCCCTGGTTTATATCCTGCGACTGGGCATGTATGGTGTTGAGTATGGCCATGGATTCGTATTCGAGCCCGTAATCAGGATCTGTATAGCCGATATCCTTTACCACATTTCTTGCAAGACTCTGAATATCCACTTGGCTGTTGGTGGTAATCTCGCCTCCTACCAGCACCATTCCGGTGGTGGCAAAGCATTCGCAGGCTACATGGCTTTCCGGATCGTTCCGCAAGCATGCATCCAGCACTGCATCCGATATCTGGTCGCAAATTTTGTCGGGGTGACCTTCGCTAACAGATTCTGAAGTAAACAGGATTTTTTTATCTGACATGGAGTCCTCCTTTTTAGCTGCTTTCCCCTGCTGCCACTAAAGCAGCAAAGCCGCCCGCAATATGGAATAAATCGGCGGTTTAGGATCAAGAAAGATAGCTGTAAAAAATGTAATTCTATAAGGCAGCTTGGTCAAGCCTGCAATTTTACAAAACACCCAAACAGCTTTATAATTAGTCAAATCAAAAAGAATGGAGAAAAAACTATGCATAATGACCAGTATATCCTGGCTCTGGACCAGGGTACCACTTCTTCAAGAGCCATAATATTTAACCAAAACGGAATGGTTATTGGCATAAAACAAATCGCGTTCAACCAGATTTTTCCAAAACCGGGCTGGGTTGAGCATAACCCCATGGAAATATGGGACAGCCAGTACAATGCCGCCCTTGGGGCCATGGACGCTGCCAAAATTTTGCCCAAGCAGGTGGCTGCCATAGGCATAAGCAACCAGCGGGAAACGGTCATAGTATGGGACCGTAAAACAGGCAAACCCGTGCATAACGCCATTGTATGGCAGTGCCGCCGCTCTTCTGCCATTTGCGCGGAGCTTAAGGCTCAAGGCTACGAAAAGGAGTTTCGTGCCAGGACTGGCCTAGTTCTGGATCCTTATTTTTCCGGCACAAAGCTGGTGTGGATGTTCAACGAAATACCCGGGCTGCGCTCCAGGGCAGAGCGCGGGGAGCTGGCTTTTGGCACTGTTGATTCTTGGCTTATTTACAATTTAACGGGCAAGCATGAAACAGACCCGAGCAACGCCAGCCGTACATTGCTTTTTAACATATATGAAGGGCGCTGGGACAAAGAGTTGTTAAAAATTCTGAACATACCGGAATCCGTACTGCCGGAAGTGCTGCCCAGCTCCGCTGACTACGGCCTTACCAAAAAGGAAATTTTCGGAAGCGAAGTACCGGTAATGGGCTGCGCAGGAGACCAGCAGGCAGCCCTGTTCGGGCATGCTTGTTTTAAGGAAGGTTCCAGCAAAAACACCTACGGCACCGGCTGCTTTGCGCTTATGAACACCGGCAGCAAGCCAGTAGAGTCAAAGCACAATCTTTTGACCACCATAGCCTGGGACCTGGGCCAGGGCTATAGCTATGCGCTGGAAGGCTCGGTGTTCATAGCAGGCGCTGTTGTCCAGTGGTTAAGGGACGAGATGCACATACTGTCCAATGCTGCAGAAAGCGAAAGGCTTGCCCGCCTTGCAAAAAACACGGAAGGAGTGGTGATAGTGCCGGCCTTTGTGGG
>JAKPMS010000125.1 GCA_029548805.1 Spirochaetota bacterium
CAATAAAAAAAGAAAGGGACATAGCTTATTTCTACCAGCAAGGAGTAAGGCTTTTTGCCACAGACAGTTATGAAGATGTGGAAAAATTGGCCCGTGCAGCTCCCAAATCCAAGATATTCTTCCGAATCCTTACTGACGGCTTGGGCGCAGACTGGCCCCTGTCCAAAAAGTTTGGCGCACACCCGGAAATGATACGCAATCTTATACTTTATACCAGGGATCTTGGGCTGGAACCCTATGGAGTATCTTTTCATGTGGGCAGCCAGCAGCGTGATATAGGCCAATGGTCCACCGCCCTAAGCAAGGTAGGCAGCCTGTATTCCTGGGCAGAGGACCAGGGCATAAAACTGGGCATGATAAACATGGGCGGCGGCTTTCCTGCCACCTATACAGACCCCACTAACCCCATTGAGCACTATGCTGGCGATATAAAGTCATATCTGGCAAGCTATTTTGGCAATGAATTACCCGAAATAATAATAGAGCCAGGCCGTTCCATGGCCGGAGACAGCGGCGTAATAGTTACCGAGGTAGTCAATATTGCCAAAAAAAGCAGCCATGACCTGTACCATTGGGTGTTTTTTGATATTGGCAAGTTTGGAGGGCTTATAGAAACCCTGGATGAAGCCATCAAATATCCCATTTATTTTGAAAAATCCGGCCCGTCGCTGGATATTATTCTGGCTGGCCCAACCTGTGACAGCATGGATATACTGTATGAAAAAGCATCCTATGACATGCCGGCAGGTACAAAAATAGGAGAAAGAGCATATATCCTTACAACTGGAGCCTATACTTCCAGTTACAGCTCCATATATTTTAACGGCTTTCCGCCCCTGGCTACCTACATTTTAGAATAACAAACTGGTTTCTGCGGCCAAAAACTTCAGTTTTTGGCCGCAGGAAACATGGCATGCAGGCTGCCCCAGGCCGCACTCAATTCGTCCTCGTTCATGTCGGCCTCTTCTTCCCGCCATACTAGAAGCTCTTCTGGCAGCTCTGACAGAAATGGCGACGGGCTTACAGCCATGGGCATGGAATTGCGCCGCCTTTGCTTGCACACTGACAAGAACAGCCTGCTCCTTGCCCTTGTTATGGCTACATAAAAAAGCCGCCGTTCTTCTTCTATATTGCCTTCTCCATCCTCCAGCGAACGGGCATGGGGAATAAGCCCTTCTTCGCATCCTGCCACAATCACTATATCAAACTCCAAACCTTTGGCAGAGTGTATGGTCATAAGGTTTACCTTGCCGTTTTCTTCTTCTTCTTCATCCCTGGTTAAAATGGAAATACGGTTGAGCCATTCAAAAAGGCTTGGATCAAGGTTGTCCGGATCCCTTTCCCAGCTTTCTATACCGTTTACAAGGCTGTCCACATTGTGGAACTTCCATTTGGCAAGCTTGTCGTTGTGCTGATTTTCTGTAACTAAATAGCCCCAGTAATCCATCATGTCCACAAGCTTTCTTGCTTTGGCTGCAAACTTGCGTTTGCCCAAAATTTCTGCCCTGCCAAAATCTATAAGGGTCAAAAAGCTGTCTATATCCTGGCGCAATCTTTCCGGAAACTCAATGGAATAGTCCATTCGGACCAGCTGCATGGCTGTGTGCATAGAGCAGGCCCTTTGCCTGGCCAGCTCGGATAGCAGCTCCAGGCTGCGGCGCCCTATGCCCCGCCTTGGAACATTGGCTATTCTTAGCAGGTTTACATCATCATCAGGATTGGCTATCACTCTTAAGTAGGAAATTATGTCCTTTACTTCTTTACGCTGAAAAAAGCTTGTACCGCCCGTAATTTTGCATGGTATATCTGCAGCCAGAAAAGCTTCTTCTATATGCCTTGTAAGACTGTTGGTGCGTATCAAAACTCCAAACTGCTCATACTTTATGCGGTCTTTTAGCCTAAGCTCCTTTATAAGCCTTGCTATCATGTCCGCTTCGGCAATTTCGTCTTCCGGAGACAGAATTTCTATGGGCAAGCCCCCTTCGTTCGGGCTTTTAAGCTCTTTTTGTTTGCGGCTTGTATTGTTCTGGATAAGACTGTTGGCAGCATCTAGTATGGTGGTGGTGGAGCGGTAGTTGCGGTACAGGGTTATTTCTTTGCGAAGTGGCCAATCGCGCTCAAAATTGCTTATGTTTTCAAAATTGGCCCCGCGCCATGAATAAATGGACTGGTCGTCATCCCCTACAACACAAATATTGTCCCTGGCCAAAAGGCGCATCAGCCTGTATTGCTGGGTGCTTGTATCCTGAAACTCGTCTACCATTATATAACGATAACGGTTTCTGTATTCTTCCCTGGCTTCCGGAAAGGTTTCCATAATTTTTATGGGAAGAGCTATAAGGTCATCAAAGTCCACGGCATTGTAAGCTTTAAGAGATGACTGGTATTCGTCAAAAAGCTTTTTGTAGGAATCATCACTTTGGGACCAGGTTTTTCTGCCGGTTTTTATATCAGAAATGAGCATGCCCGCTTTTTGCGGATCAAAAGCATCCATCCTGAAGCCTGTTTCCCTGGCAGAGTCTTTTATCAGCTGGGTTCTGTCCACCTCATCATAAATGGAAAAATTGTCCCTGTAAGCCAGCCTGTGTATTTC
>JAKPMS010000144.1 GCA_029548805.1 Spirochaetota bacterium
ATAAAGCTTGGAAAGGACAGAGTGGAGTACACTATGATGGTGCCAAGGGTATTGGGCAATAGATGCCTGAATATTATCCTGTTGGAGCTGGCGCCCATGGATCTGGCCGCTTCTACAAACTCAGAGTTTTTAAGGCTTATTATTTGGCCGCGAACCACCCTGGATATGGTCAGCCAGGATATCATGGCAATGGCTATATAAAGAACAAAGATGGTATTGGAACCTGTTGGCAGCATGGACATTATTATTATTACAATAAGCATGTATGGCAGGCTGTACATCAGGTCCACAAACCTGCCTAATAAATTGTCAAACCAGCCGCCAAAATATCCTCCAATAGCTCCCAATACTATGCCTATAAGCCCTGCTGTAAGAGTGCCTATAAGGCCTATCATTATGGATATCTGGCCGCCGTAAATGGTTCTGGCAAGCAGGTCTCTTCCCAGGGAGTCCGTTCCCAGAATGTATACCTTTTTATGTACTGGGTTGCTGTCCAGTTCTTTTGAAAGGGAGCTTATTTCCCTTTGTAGCCTCTCCAGATCATCCTTCAGGTCAGCCCTGCCTATTTCGTTTACAGCCTTGGCCACTTCTTTTTCCCTGATTTTGAGTCGTTCCATAGCTACAACTCCTGCTGGTCTGAAGGAAGGATTCAGGTTGGCATGGAACAATTCCTGGTCTGTGTATGAATAAAACGGAAGAAAGCTGGCGCCAAAGGTAACAAAAATATAAATACCTACTATCCACATTCCGACTATGGCCATTTTGTTCTTGCGCAGACGTTTCCATGCATCAGCCCACAAGGATACAGGTTTTACATACTGGTTGAATTCGTTTGTTTGGCTGCTCTGGGTTTTGTTTGTCAAAGACATTCAGCTCTCCTTATTTGTAGGAAATGCGCGGATCGAGGATGCCGTATAGTATGTCCACGATAAAATTGGCGCTGATAAGGATGACTGAATACAGGATTACGTCCCCCATAATCAGAGTATAGTCCCTGTTGAATGCGGACTGAACGAAAATTTTCCCGATTCCGGGGATATCAAATATTTTTTCTACAACTACAGACCCTGTAACTATCCCTGCAAAGGCAGGCCCAAGGTAAGTTACTACAGGCAAAAGGGCGCCCTTTAGTACGTGTTTTGCAATAACCACTTTTTCGCTTAAGCCTTTTGCCCTGGCTGTCCTTACATAATCGGAGCGTATAACTTCTATTATAGAACCCCTGGACAAGCGTGCTATATAAGCAAATGGGGGCAGCATAAGGGTAATTACTGGCAAAACAAGGGTTGCCAAGCCAGCCCTGCTTGTTATCCAGCCGGAAGTAGGCAACCATTTAAGCCACAATGCAAACACAAGCATCAAAATGGGGCCCACCACAAATAGGGGTATGGATATACCCAAAACCGCTACAGACATGGCAGCATAGTCCTGCCATTTGTTCTGCTTCAAGGCAGATATTATCCCCACTAGTGTTCCAAGGAAAGTGGCTGCTGCCAGGGATATTATTCCAAGTGTTAATGATACCGGGAAGGTAACCCCAAGCAGTTTATTTACTGTCTGGTCTTTATATTTAAAGGATGGACCCAAATCTAACTTTAGTACCCCGCCCACATAACGCAGATATTGCTTTACAAGGGGCTCATCCATGTGGTAGGCCTTCATCAGGTTTTCAAGTATCTCTGGTGGAACCTTTTTTTCCCTTGCAAAAGGCCCTCCAGGGGCCAGTCTGATAAGAAAAAAGCTGAGCGTTACAATTACAAAAAGGGTTGGAATTGTACTTAACAGCCTTCGGACAATGAATCTGGACATCGTTGCCTCACTTGTCTGGAAATTGAACCGCATTGTCTAAAGCTGCAGTTCGATACGGAGTATACAGCTTTTTATAATTAACAAAAACTGTAGCCGCAAGTTTTGCTAGTATATCACGGGCCAAACAAATGCGCCACATAAAATTGTGCATAAAAAAGCCCCGCTGCCAAAGCGGCAACGGGGCTTTTCATGGCCTAAAGCCTAATTCTTACTTTTTGGGGCCAATGAACTTCCACTCGTGAGATCCGAGCGGGTTGGGATACCAGCCGTCCCATTTTGTAAGATCTATCATGTCCTGGTTGACATAGTGATAGAACGTAATGACGTGCTGATCAACGGTCATAAGCTGTTCTTCCGCCTTGCGCAGGGTGTCCATGCGGGCTTTCCCGGCAGGCATGCTTGCGGCTTGGCGTACCAGCCTGTCAAATTCGGGGTTGTTGTAAAGGCCGTCATTAAGGCCGGAAGTGCTCATGAACATGTCAAGGAAGGTATTGGGATCCAGATAATCGCCAATCCATCCGGCTCTTGATATGTCAAAATCATGCAAATTCTGGCGGGTGTCCAGGAAAGTTCCCCATTCCTGGTTGGTAAGGCTTATGCTGGTTATGCCAAGTACCTGCTTCCAGGATTCCTGCACCCATTCTGCTATTTTCTTGTGGGCATCCAGTGTGTTGTAAAGAATGGTTACTTTAGGGAAGTTTTTTCCGCCGGGATAACCGGCTTCTGCAAGAAGTTTTTTTGCTTCTTCAGGATTGTAAGCAACGCCCTGGGCAGGAGTGTAGCCGGCCATAGCAGGTACCATGGAACGGGTGGGCAGCTGGCCGCCCTTGGTTATTTTGGAAACCAAGTCTTGCATATTCAGAGCCATGGTAAGAGCCTTGCGCACTTTGGGGTTGTCAAAGGGCTTGCGGGTCATGTTGAAAATATAGTAATAGGTTCCAACCTGGGGAGAAACCTGGTAGTCAGGGCGCAGTTTGATTTCGTCTACCAGCTCTAGGGGTATCCCGTCTGCCCAGTCAATTTCTCCGGCTTTGAACTTGTTGTAAGCTGTAAGCCTGTCTTCAATTGGCAGGAAGGTGATTTTGTTCAAGCGCACATTGGCTGTATCCCAGTATTTGGGATTTTTTACTACAGTAAGGGATTCCTGGGGTTTCCATGATTCTAGCACAAAAGCACCGTTGGATACCATGTTGCCGGGTTTGATCCAGTTATTGCCATATTTGGCAATAACATGCATAGGAAGAATGGCAAATGCATAGTGGGCCATCATGTCTACAGCGTATGGCATGGGTCCAACAAGGTCCACCTGGAAGGTTCTGTCGTCAAGAGCCCTGATTGCAACGCCGGATGCCGGGCCTTTGCCCTCGTTGTATGCTTCTGCGCCTTTTACTGTCATGGTGATCATATAAGCATATTCGGCTGCAGTTTCCGGTGCCAGGGTCCTTAGCCAGCTGTCTACCACTGTTTTGGCAGTAATGGGAGTGCCATCTGACCAGACAGCTTCTTTGCGAAGCTTGAAGGTAATCTGGGTGCTGTCGGGGCTTACTGTCCAGCTTTCGGCTACACCGGGGGCAGCCAGCGAGGTTTTGGGGTCATAAATGACAAGGCCTTCAAATATGGCCATGTAAATGTGGTGCTCTGGTACACCGGAAATGTTGGAAGGATCCAAAGATGCTGGTTCTGTGCCGTTGTTCATTATGAACTCTACGCCCTGGCCTTCTTTTTCGCCTGTGGCAAAAGCGTTGAAAGCAATAAGAACGAGTAACAGAACCGTGAAAATACGTTTCATAGCTTCTCCTTAAAAAATAGAACTTTTGTGATGGTATTGTAGCCCTGATATAACAAGAGCGCAAGCAACTTTTGATATATTAGATCAAAACCCAAAAACTTTAGGCTATAGAAAAAGCCGGGGCATAAGTGCACAAAAAAAGAGGCTGTTTAAGCAGCCCCTTTTTCTTTTGTGCTTATGCCCTGGATACTGTGATTGTTTTTTCTCTGGCTTCCGGGCGCTTGGACATTGTTACGCTCAATAATCCGTCTTTGAACTTGGCATTTATGCCTTCCAGGTCCACATCCCTGGGCATGCTGAAGGAACGGCGGAAGGTTTTTATTCCCCTTTCGCGAATAAGCCATACGCCCTTGTTTTCGGAGCTTTTTTCTTCCTCTTTGGACGATGAAATGGTAAGTATGCGGTCATTTACCTTAATGTCCACATCCTTTTCGCTAAAACCGGGCAGCTCCGCTTCCAGTATATAGTGCTCTTTTTCTTCCCTTATATCGACTACAGGATAGCCCATGGTGCCTGCGCTGCACTGATAGTCGCGGCCAAAGAAGTCCCCGACAAGTTTGTCCCAATCATCAAAGATGGACAGTACTGGCTTGGGATTGTAAGTTACAACGTTCTTCATAATAAACCTCCAAAGGTGTTATATAATATTTTGTTCGTTTGTTTGGCTTTTCTTTTTGGCCTTTAATCGAACTCACTAATGTATATGCAATAAATGTGCCAACTTTGATAATATTTTTGTATAAAACCACCTAATATGATTAAGTCTTTGCTGTAAAAGGAATTAGTTATAATAATATTTTTTAAAGAACAGAGGCTATTTAGGAGCAAGCACCCGGTTTTAATAAAATATTTATAAAAAAAGAATAGATGTGTGTGTATTATACACAGACCTGAAAATAACTACACAGTATACTGTGTTTAAATGAAACAGTTTATTTAATAACACTGAATTCGGGAAAATAAAGTGTATCTATTGTTCCCAAGGAAAGAATGGCATTGAGTCTGTCCCTGAGAGCTGCTTTTATTACCCCTTCGGTGGCTCCGTTCAGTTCTTCAGACTGCTTTGAAGAAAAAAATTCTGCAGCCTCGGCTTTTAGCTTTGATCGGCTATTATGCAGCTCTTCAAAAAATTGCCGTTCTTTGTCGTCGTAAGGAAAAGCTATATGCACAATTATTATGGCTCCGTCCCTGCTTTTGGTTCTTATCCTGCCAAGTTCGTCAAAAACGGCATACCCTGTTTTAAATTCCGAATAGATGGCTTCCCTGGCTAATTTTTTTGCCCTGGTATTATAAAATGCGGCGTATACGGTAGCGCTTATTATTGCCGTCAAAAGGGCAATCAACAATAGCAGCAGAATTTTTTCTGCCAGTCTGAAATTTTTTGTCATCAAAAACCTTTCGCCCTGTTGGAAAGATTATAACCCCTTTTTGCTTTACTACCAATATATACTGTTCCGGCCCCGGCATTAAGCCAGTAATAGCCGGGCTTAGGAGAACCATATAAAAGAAATTAGGCATATAGATAAAAGTCTAGTTCCCCAAATCTTATTGTTAAAGGCAGTTTTGCAAAAACACTACCAGGTATTGTATAGTCTTGTTTAGGAAAATACAACATATAGTAGTATTAACGGGTAACAATAAGATTTGGGGAGCTACTAAAAAAATGCATTGCGCTGGAAGTTTTTTGCATTTATAATAAAAGCCAAATTGTCAGGAGGAGAATCATAATGAAAAGATTCATAGTACTGTTGTTATGCTTTACTCTTACGCTTTCCGTCTTTGCAACCGGCCAGAAAGAAACTGATGCAGGCTCTCTAGTGGTTTATGGTTCCTGCGAAGAAGAGTATCTGAGTGCAGTTTGCAACAAGTTTGAACAGCTTACAGGTATAAGAACAACCTTCCAGCGTCTATCCACTGGAGAAGTTCTTACCAAAATCAGGGAAGAAAACGGCAAGCCTTCAGCCGATGTATGGTTTGGCGGAACAACTGATCCTTATAACGAAGCGGCTTATGCCGGCCTTTTGCTGCCCTACGCAGCCAAAAACGCCAGCCATCTTGTAGGACCCCAGTTCAAGGACAAGGACAACAACTGGAATGGCATTTATCGCGGAATACTTGGCTTTTTCTGGAATACCGAGGAACTTGCCCGCCTTAATCTGAAACCGCCCAAGGATTGGGATGATCTTCTTAAGCCGGAATACAAGGGCCTTGTTTCCTTTTCCAACCCCAACACTGCAGGTACAGGCAAGCTTATTGTAAACACCATGGTGCAGATGAAGGGCCTGGATAATGCCATGAAATACTTTGCCGCTTTGGACAAGAACATAAGCCAGTACACCAAATCAGGCTCCGGCCCGTCCAAAATGGTACCCACAGGAGAAACCGTAATTGGCATAGGCTTTTTGCACGATGTTGTGTACCAGATTGTTGACAACGGCTACAACAACATTGGCATGGCTGCACCCGCCTCAGGAACCAGCTACGAAATCGGCGCCACCGCTATTTTCAAGGGAGCCAAGAATCTAGAAAACGCAAAAAAATTCATTGAATTTGCCCTAAGCCCCGATTGTGTAAACCTTGCCCAGGACAATGGCTCTTACCAGTTCCTGGTTATAGACAATGCAAAACCTGTAGCAGCTGCAGTAAAGGCCGGACTGGATAAAATACAGACCATTGTTTACGACTTTGAAGACGCCAAAATTAACGGCCCGTCCTACTATAAAAAATTCTTTGAAGTCATAGCCAATGACGCCAGGGTTAAAACACAGTAAGCAGAATTGCTTTTAATGATTGCTTGAAAGGGTAGCGCCGCGATGCGACAGTGTCGCGGCGTTTTTATTCCAAAAGGAAATTGTCTTGCCAGGCAGCTGCCTGCCATATACGGGATGCTTATGAGCCATAAACAAAGTAAAACTCTAGACAGAAAAAAGCTGCTGGCGGATCCGGTCATGCTGCTAACCATAACAGGAATTTTTGTTTTTCTTATGCTTTTTATACTGTACCCCCTGTCCATCCTTCTTGTAGACAGCTTGTATGTGGATAAAAAGCTGACTATTGATATTTTTATACGCATTTTTAAAATGCCGGCCTTTACTACAGCTATCAGAAATACACTCAAGCTGGGAGTTGTAAGCGGGATAGGCGGTACTGTAATAGGCTTTCTTTTTGCTTATGTGGATGCTTATGTAAATGTGGGCTCTAAAATTGTAAAAAAGCTTTTTGGGGCTGTTTCCATACTGCCGGTTGTTTCTCCGCCCTTTGTACTTTCCCTTTCAGCCATTTTTTTGTTCGGGCGTACCGGACTTATAACACGCACGGTTTTTGGCTTAAGCACTACTGCCCTGTATGGGCTAAGGGGCATAGCCCTGGTTCAGATACTGACGTTTTTCCCGGTATGCTACTTGATGCTTAAAGGCCTTTTAAAGAATATAGATCCTTCGTTAGAAGAAGCGGCCCGCAGCATGGGTGCTTCCAGATGGAAGGTTTTTACAACAGTAACCCTGCCTCTGTTGCTTCCGGGCCTTGGCAACGCCTTTCTTATTACCTTTATTGAATCTGTTGCGGACTTTGCCAACCCCATGATAATAGGCGGCAACTACGACACGCTTGCAACATCTATTTACCTGCAGCTGACCGGTGCCTACGACAAAAGCGGAGCCACTGCCATGGCTGTGGTACTTTTGACCATTTCCATGGGGCTGTTTATAATGGAAAAATACTGGCTGGAGCGTAAATCTGTTGCAACACTTAGCGGCAAGGCATCCAGGGAGAGAGTACCCATAAGTGACGCATCGGTACGCCGTCCGCTTGTTGCGTTTTGCACGGCTGTAACAGTTTTTGTGCTTATCATGTACTCGCTGGTGCCTTTGGGCTCCTTGTTCAAGCTATGGGGCAGGGACTACAGCCTGTCCCTCAAGTGGTACGTATACGTATTTAAAAACAAGGGTTATCGGGTATTTACAGACTCCATGCTCTTGTCCGCTGTGGCTTCTCCCCTTACCGCAATACTTTCCACCATGATTGCATGGATAGTTGTAAAAAGAAGCTTTAAAGGCAAGGCTTTTATGGAATTTGTGGCCATGCTGGCCATGGCTGTTCCCGGCACCGTATTGGGAGTCGGGTTTATCCGCGGATACAACAGCGGGCTTTTTCATACAGGGCTGATGCAGGGCCTGTATG
>JAKPMS010000177.1 GCA_029548805.1 Spirochaetota bacterium
GAATCGTTATTGATGACCTTGATGAGCAGTATATTATCGTTTTGTTTGGTGGAAAGAGCTTGATCTATGATATTAAGGATAGAAGATTCCTTGGAGAACACAGGGAAGTAAGGCAAATCATTAATGATACCGTTACGCTATATTCGATTCGTAATGGCAGACTGATAACCGAAGAAAAAAGCAGCTTTGATATTTGGTATGCGGAGACAAAGAATCGTTACTTCAACTTAGTCTTTAGGCCAGCACTAGCTCCTGGAGAAGTGATTCAAAACGGTAAAAAAATATGGAATACTTGGAATGGGTGGCCATATGAACCTAAAGACGGTGACTGTGATATTTACTTAGATCATATCCAGCAAAATATTTGTGATAATGATATGAGGTTAAACCATTTTGTGCTCAACTGGATGGCTCATATCATCCAGTATCCTGAAGAGAAGAACTTCGTAGCGTTAACAATAAAGGGTGAACAGGGAACTGGAAAAACCATGTTTTTGAAGCTCTTCATGAAATTGTTCGGAGATTATGGCGTTGAAATTAATAATATTGACCAGATTGCGCACCACTTTAACTCCCTGCTTCAGGATAAGCTATTTGTGTATGGTGATGAAGCATTTTGGTCTGGTGACGTTAAAATAAGGGGACAGCTAAAAAATATGATTTCGAGCATGGATATGAACCTAACACTGAAAGGTAAGGATTCAGTTAAGTATGCGAACTATATGCGATTTGCTTTTACAACAAACAATCCTTGGGGAGGTCCAGTCGAAAAAGGGGAAAGACGATGGCTCTCGATTAAATGTGGAGATAAGCGAAGAAATGACTCGAGCTATTTTGTTGCCATGGAACGACAATTGGAGAATGGTGGATATAATGCGCTTATGAAGTATTTGCTGGAGCGTGATTTAAACAATTGTAATTGGCGTTTGCTTGTAACGGATTCTATGATTGAAGACTTGGGTTTTACGATGACAAGGGATAATCCAATATTGAATTTTTTTGAAGATACCTTGGCCGGTGGTGTCACCGGGAGCATTATTCCTTTTGAAATGAAAACCGAAGGTTGCCTCATCGTTGGAACGCTAATTCAAGAGCTTTTACGATATGTCAATGCCAATGGCATAAAATGGGATGTTAATAATAAGTCTGTCGGCATGAAGATGAAGGAGATATTTGGTGATGATCTTAAATCAATACCCAGAAAGATCAGAGGTAACACAGTCCGTGTTTACGATTTGGATGAAACTAGGATACTTGAGGCAATAAAAGGCTATGCAGCAAAGAGTCTGGGTACAGTCGTACGAAAGAGGTAACAGGTAACCAGTAACCAATAAAAAAAAGATATATTAGAAGTTGCCTTTAGAGAGGAAGGCAGGAGGGTCGGTTAGGATATGTTACTAGTTACTAGGCATTGGATGAATGGCGATAATCGATTGATGTAAAAACAATGTAGAAAAGGTTTTCATTTTATTAACTGAAATGACAGTAATGGAAATAGTGTCATAATAGTCATTGTGTAAAAATATGTCTTATGGACCAATATGGCGCAGGCCCGGTCCGCAACCGCTTCTGCAAAAATTTCCCGCGGATGTATTATGGTACGGTTTATAAGCCCTACGGTTACTACCCTTACGGCTATTACATCGTGGGCCCCGTTAAGCGTGCAGCATATAAAGCGCTCCTGCTTTTTGTCGTCAAAGTGGCGTACCAGCTGCCAAGCGTCTTCCGGGCAGCTTACCCGGCGCTCCCTTACGCCGTAAAAGCGTTTCCCTAGCTCAAATGCCGCTATCAACCTGCAAGCCCTGGCCTTTCCAAGGCCCTGAATCAGCGTAAGTTCCTCGACCCCGGCTATGGATGAAGAAAAGTCCACTTTGGCCAGGATTTCCCTGGCCAGGCTTCTTACTTCTTTGCCGGCGCTTCCAGTGCCAAGTATGGCTGCTACCAGCTCATAATCGGCTACAGCCGGGGGCCCGGCTTTTTCTATCCTTTCCCTTATATCTATGCTGTCCGAGCCTTTTTTGTATTTTTTTTCGTAGGCATTTTTGGCTTTGTCCATTTTTAGCCCTCCTTTTTATAAGGAATACGCGCTTTTAGCAGATTTTGCTTGCGTAAATTTGCTGTTTTGGCAGAAATAAGTATGGGGCAACTTTAATTTTGTTTTTCTGTTACCTGCCTGTTCCGGACGGCAAGACAAGGAGCTTTAAAGCTCACCCAACAGTGCAAAAACACTACGTTTCAAGAGTATATTATTTAAACAAGTCGCTGTGTGATCCGGTCCGAGTCAGGGTTAGAACTAAAACTTCCTGATCAATTCGGTAAACTAATAACCAGTCGTTTTGTATATGACATTCTCTGTGTCCTATCCAGTTTCCTGATAAGGCATGGTCGCAAGATGTTTTTGGGAGCGTTTCACCTTTAGCAAGCAGGCGAATGATATCATCAAGCAAATTAATATTTAGTTGGCGCTTCATAGCCCGCTTGTAGTCCTTTTTAAATTGGGATGTCCAAATAACATCCAAGCTCACTTTTTAAGCTCCTTTAACGCCTCTTCTACATCGTTATAGCGCTTTGTATTGGGATCTATAGCAATTGCTTCAGCTTCCGACAACGCTGCAATAGTCTCCGCTTTAGGCTGGTTTATAGAAATATCAAATGGAATCCGACCTTCACGGAGTGATTGCCGAACAAAGATATTAAATGCTGTAGAAATGTTCATTCCCAACTCATTAAAGAATATATCAGCCTGCTCTTTTAGCTTCGCATCCATACGGATACTGATGTTGGTACTAGCCATATACTCACCACCTTTCGTGCAGATGAATATAATATACGTAAAATGTACGAAAATATCAATATAATGCACAAATACTATATTAATATTGCAACTAAAAAGAATCATTGAAGCTGACTTTTTTTAGCCTAACTGCGCTCATAATTGGTCACAGCCGGGGGCCCGGCTTTTTCTATCCTTTCTCTTATATTTATGCTGTCTAAGCTGCATAAAATACTTTAAACTGTTAAAAAGGTGTAGTGTAACATACTATGATAACAAATCATTGAAATTGTTGTATACTTATCCCGGAATGAAAGAAGAACACACAGTCATTCAATCGGTGGACAGGGCGCTGCTGCTGCTCGAGTATATCGTAGCACACCCAGAAAAAAAGCTGACACTCACCGAGCTCGCCAAGGTCATGGATCTGGACAAAAGTTCGGTGTTCAGGATACTCGCTACCCTGGCGCGGCATGGATTGGTTAGGCAAGAAGAGGGAAAGAAGCTGTACAAACCGGGTTTCGGAATTTTTGGACTGGCTTCTTCGCTTTATGAGCAATTAAAACTCCCTATTGTTGTCTCGCCGTATCTGCGGGAGATCGCAAGGAAGACCCAGGAAAATGCCCACCTGGCTGTCAGGTCGGGCACCCGGGCAGTGTTCATTGACCGGGAGCAGGGGACCAACCGTATTCTAACCAACACGAATATCGGCGACACGGAAGAGCTTTACTGTACGGCAGTGGGCAAGTGCCTTATCAGCGATTATTCGCGGGACGAACTGGAGATTCTTTTCGCCGGTCAGTCGTTTACGCGCTTTACCGAAAGAACGATCACCAACCTGGATTCTCTGGATAGGGAATTGGGCGAGGTAAAAGCCAAGGGTTACGGGTTTGACAACGAGGAATACGAGCCGAATGTGGTCTGCCTGGCCTGTCCTATCATCAATTACCAAGGCAAGATCATTGCGGCTATAGGCATTTCTAGTACCAAAGAAAGCGGGCTGCGCGACCTTGATAGGAATATCGGCATCATACGCAAAGCTGCGGAAGCGATAAACAAACTGCTCTCAGGAACCGAAGTTACAGACAAAACAGTTTCTTGAGCTTTAGGGCAGTTTGCACCGGTCCCGTCAGCTTGAGCTTGCCGTGGAGATAGGCTGATTCGATCGCATGCTTGCCCAAGAGTATGCCCGCCCAGACAGCGGCCTGAGTCTTGATTACGATGCTGGGATTAGGCGGAAGCTTATCCTCATCCACATAAGCCCCACCACCGCGAATAATGATGGACATACGCTTAGTTCCGCCTAAAAATGCCGCTCCGCTAAGTTCCAAGCCGACCTCGATGTCCTCCCGCATAGGCCTCGTAGCGTTAATCCTGGAAGGCAGGTCCCGAGTGAGCCTAACAGCCAGGCTGGAAGTTTCTTCGGCTGCCTTGGTGGATGCTAGCTCGGAGCTCCTGTCAATAGCTTCGGCGCCAGCAGTCTCTAAAAGCATTTTTTTTGCGGCCTGGGCTTTCCGCAATTCGCCCTGCTTTTTAAGATATACCGACAGAGGCGAGAGCATGGATCCATCCGAAGCCATCCAAACTTCTCTGCCCTTCTGAGCCGAAGCAGCGATAGCCAGGTTGATCGAGAGAATTTCCATGGCTTGGGGAAAGCTAAGACATGGCTTTTCCTCTCCCCGAATAGCCCTGATAAAATTCCATGCCGAGCCTATAAAGCCCAGTTTCCAATCCGAAGGAATGTTGAAGTGGCGCCATCCGTCTCCGGAATATAGGCTCACCGAGGGACCACTCAACATAGTACCTGTGCAGCGGTTGATCTTTATCAGACCGCCTGAACCGAATACCTCGATCCACTCGTCGTTGGCGTAATAATTGGAGGGTATTTCCATATCCTGGCTGTACACATACTCGCAAACGCCAAAGGCTTCCCGGTCCCTGTATTTCCACATGATGGTGGCGGGGGAATCTATCACTGAGTCGCTTGTACCAATCCAGGCCGATACTTTTTGTATAGGTCCTAAAAGGAAGCGGGCCGTGGACCATAGGTGATGGCCATGGTCGAAGGTCTGCATTCCCCGGCCTTCGGCAAACTCCTTGAGCCTCCAAGCCCAGGCAGAAGGGGGAACCTGCCATCCGCCCTTTCCGCCTGCTATCAGCTTGATAGAGATGGATGAGGGGCTGCCTATGAAGCCTTCATTGATAACCTGAGCGGCAAACCGGATGGGAGGATAGAAGATGTAGTTTTCGGTCACCTTGCAGACGGTTGTGGCCGAGGCGGCGGCGTTCACAAGTCTATGGGCACCCGCCCGGTCAATGGTCATGGGTTTCTGTAAGGCGAGGTGCTTTCCGGCGGCTATAGCGTCCAGGCTTATTTCCACGTGGGAAGTATGAGGTGTGAGAACTTCCACCGCATCCACAGCGGGGTCCTCCAACAGCCTCCGATAATCTGTGTAGTGTGCTTTGGCCCCCCATTCGCTGTGGCGGCGCAGGGCTGTTCTTTCATCGGCATCGCAGACTGCTGCTATGTGGACTCCCGGAATTCTCCGATAGCCCTCGTAGGCCATGTCGGCGATCCTTCCGCACCCGATAATGCCGATTCCTATCCTGTCCATTTGCCACTCCTTTTTCACGCTTTTCTACCGCGCGAGCTTCTACCGCGTTTCTATCGTCTGAATTCGCTCTGAACCCTTTGGGCTATTGCTGCTGGAGACAGTTTAAAGTGTTCCAGGAGCTGATCATAGGTTGCAGAATGGATAAATTGACGTTCTCCCTTGGAATCCAGGGTATTGAGTGCTATTATGTGTCCGACTTCCTCTTTACCATATAACGTTTCCTTGGTCTTTTTAAATAAAAACCCGTTATTCTGCTCCGCCAGGATGACAAGCTTTCCGCTCCGAGCCATAGCAGCCATCATTTTGGGATCGAAAGAGGGCATGTCGATCACCCCCGCTGCAATGCCCTCTTTTTCAAGAAGGGTGGCAGCAGTCAGAGCCTCGTACACTCCCCGGCCGGCCGATATGATCACCGCCTGGTCTTCATCTCCTCCTCGCAAGCTGTAGCCATTTCCGTAGTCGAAAACGAAATCTGAGCCGTAGAGCACTGTCGAGGCAGTGCGCATGATCCTGGCGTAAATCAGGCCCCTGTTGCCTTCCATGACCCACTTTATAAAACCGATAAGCTGGTTGGGGCAGGAAATATCGACAATTTTAAGATGGGCCAATTCGCTAAACAAAAGCGCGTCATCATTGCCCATGTGGGTGGAGCCGTTGGTTTTGGTTTCAAAGTTTGGGGCGGTGGCCAGGAAGGTCAGGTCCAGATTGTGGCCCTTTGAAAGCCAGCCTGACGACTCTATCACCTCCTGGCGTTCCTGGTAGCCGATGGCTATACGACGCATCACTCTCCAATCAAAAAAGGGACAGAAGGTGCTCACCCAGGTGTTGTTGCCCAGCACGGCCAGCGCTTCGCCTATGTTGATCATGTTAGATTCTGCCACCCCGACATTGAAAGCCTTTGTTGAATCGGCCCAAGCCAGGCCGCCTTCCAGGCCGCTGGTAGATGCAAGATCGGCGTCCACTGTTGCAACTTTCCCGGAGCGGCCATACTCCTTCATGCATTCGCTGACAACCCAGTTGGCCGCATAAGAGCGGGATGGATCGAGAACCGGGAGCCGCTTTGGATCATAGGGAATGCGCTTGTCCCTAGCTTGGGCTTTCCTTACCCGCGCGCTGGCCCTCTCGACGCCGATGCCCAAGGATCTGCCTTTAGCTTCCAATTCGGCGGCATCTTTGGGAGATAGGGAAGCAAGAACCTCCTGGTATCGCTCGATGCGCAGCTGTTTTCGCTGCTCCTGGAACTTTATCTCCTGGGCCGCGATCTCTAAGAGAATATCTACTTTGTGGCTTGCGCAAAAACTGGAAAAACCTCCAGAACCCTTTCTGGTGCGGCATAGAATTGCGCTGGGCTTTCCGTTGCGGGGGCTCTGCTTGAAATCGCCTAAGGCTTGGAGAATGGCCGGATAATCCGTGCTGTCCACAGTGGCCACTTTCCAGCCAAAGGATTCAAACCAGCCTTCGATGTTGTTCATAGGGAAGGCTGTGGCCTGAGGATTGTCCAGTTGGCCTCCGTTGATGTCCACCATGAGGCAGAGGTTGTCAACTTTCTTTGCCCCCGCAAACATCACAGCCTCCCAGATCATGCCCGCCTGAATCTCTCCGTCACCGGTAAGGCAGAATACGTCGAAGCGCGGGTCCTCCTTGCCAGCCATGGCAAAGCCCTGGGCTACTCCCAATCCGTGCCCTTCCGGTCCCGTGGCAATGTGGATACCAGCCAGAAGCGGCCCCGGATGGCCGTTTAGTATGCTTTCGTAGGAGCGGGAATTCTTGAGCAGGGCCTTGTCAAAATAGCCTAAGTCGGCATAGACCGAAGCCAGGGCAGCCACAGCATGGCCTTTGCTGAGCACGAACATGTCCTGTCCCAGCCTGGTTGGCTCCTCCACCGAATACCGCATGTATCCTCCGTAGTAGAGGGCTACCAGGGGCACTACCGCCGAAAAAGCCCCGCCTATGTGGATTCCCCTATCCACTGCGTCTCTGCCCTGTTCAAGACACAGTATTCGTATCTCCGAGTCTTTGATCCTCAAAAGAGAGGCTAACCCTTCATTCGTGTTGCTAAATTCCATTTCAAGCCCTCCCCAAGCGCGCTCGTGCGGCATGCTTAATCTCATCCTTTCCAGAAGATTCCAGATCCACCAGCCCCTGCGCAGCAAGATACTTGAGGGATGGGAGAACGATGCTATCTGGAAGGGTTAAGATGATCTGGGAAAAATCCTTGTGGGTCGCGGCAGATATTGCTTTGAGTGCCTCCCGGGATTCTTTCTGAGGCTCCCTTCGCTCTGCGGGGTATCCCGAGCCCCATTCGCCGGTAAAAAGCTTATCTAAGATAAACTGGATATTGAGCTCCCCAGCCCAGCCGTAGCCTTGGTTGAGGGCGAGGGAGACACAGTTGCCGCTGTTGATCCGGGCAAATAGCAGCGCATCCAGTGGCGAGAGAAGATGACCGCAGAACATGCCGGGATATTGCATGACGGAATTTAGATAGCCCTGTCCGGTACCGCAGCCTCCTACCACTAGGTCGACGATATCGAGATGAATCAGAAGCGCGGACATGAAGCCAGTGTGGGTGTAGAGCAGTTGAGGCTCTTGGCTCTTGCTCTTCATGCCTGCATTGATAATTGAAAGACCGCGGCCTTCCAGCCCCGCCATTATGGCAGGGTTTTTGTCCGCAGAACTGACTTCGTTTATTACCGCTACTCGCATTATTGCCCCCTTGCTTATTCTGTTTGCAAAGCATTGTCTGCTAATACTGCTTATGATGCACGCCTATCCTATTGTCTGGAACTGCGGCCCCGCAGCGCTCTCTCAAAGCCCTATCCGATGGTGCTCCTTCTGTACTTCCTCGCACCAGGGCCCGACATTCCAATTGCCAAAAACTCCCAGCCCGCCCAGTTCGTCGTCGCCCAGATAGACAGGCAGAGATATCACGGATAGACCGTCGTAGGCGTAGGCCTGCTCTAGGGCTTTGGTAAAGGAAAGCGAATCGTAACCGCCAAAAACCGCGTTCACGCCCTTGACCGACCCGGCCAGGGCGACATAATCGATCTGTACTGTATCGCTCGTTCGGTAGGCATTCTGGTACTGGGCTTTCTGTAGACCGGCAATGGCCGCCATACTCCTGTTGTCAAAAACAATTAGGCAGCCCCGCGCTCCATGCTCCACCCCATCGAATAGAATTTGGGGCGTCATGGTAAAGCTGCCGTCACCAGAGAAGGCAAAGGTGTAGACAGGGCGATCCGCCAAGGCCGTGCAAAGAAGGGCGCTTGAAGCCAAGCCCATATAAGAAGCCCCCGTATCTGAGTAGGTGAGGCCATAATCTTCATCCTCAACCACCTGGAATCCGTTGGCCTGTACATCGCCCGCGTCAAAGTAGCGCGCGGCACCCTTTTCAAGGGCAAAGCGGTAGGCTATTTCTATGGCCGCGGGCTGGGTGAGAACTTCTCTCCCCCATACTGGATCGAAGAGCCTCGGATTTGTAAAACGCAGTTTTTTGAACTCCTGCCACTCGGCCTTTTTGGCCATATTTGCCTTTAGCCATGGCGAAACTCCGGTTTTAGGAGAAAATCCTGCTTCTTTAAGCTGATCGATCCAGCTGCGAAGGTTCTGTTTTGCATCTCCAATAAGCGCAACGCTTCGATTGTAGTGTCCCGCGTCTACTGCCCTGGTATTGAAGTTAATCACCGACTTTGCCTTTTTCCATGCCGTGCCAGAACAGTCCCACTGGCATACAGCCCTCGCTCCTATTACTATTGCCAGCTCGGCTTCGTTCATAGCAAAATTTCCGCAGATACTTCCTTTGGAGCCGCCCACTGCCATACAACGTTGGGCGGAATAAGGAACCACCCCGCTCATCTTGGCCCCAGGGACTATCACCGCGTCCAGTAATTTTGCCAACTCCAAAACCTCGGGACCGCAGGATCTTGCCCCTCCGCCTAATTTTATGGTGATAGCTTTGGCGGATCGAGCCAGCTCGGTGGCTCTGGCATAGACATCCAGATCCACGCATGCCGCCGAGGTGAAGCGGGGAGCCTCGGGAAGCTCCAGAAGGTTGCAGGCTTTCATGATCGACGCCTGGGTATTCATGGGTAGAAGAAGGAAGAATGGCCCTGGAAACTCGGGATTAAAAACCGTCGCCGCTCCCAGCCTGAGGGCGGTGAACAGCGAATCGGGCGTGTGGAGCTGGTAGCCCGAGCCCATGGTGTTCACCAGGGACAAAAAGCTGCCCTGGCGCGAAATAGGAATCTGCTGCATGTTCGGGCCTTCGTCGTGGGTGGTTTCGTCCCCATATATATGGTAGACACCGATCCCATTGGAGGCCGAGGCTAGGGCCCCGGCGTATGCGTGAAGTGCTCCCGGGCCGATAGAAGTCACCACCGCCGCCGTTTCGTTGTAATGCCATTTGAGCATTGTGGCGCAGTGGGCAGCCTCGGTTTCATTCCGGAGATTCCACATCTTCAGCAGTCCCGCAGCCTCGTAGACGGAAAGCAGCTCTCCTAAGGCCGTGCTTCCATGGCCGAAGACGCCCAAGAATTTTCGCACCCCCTGGTTTAATAACCCTATGACCAGAGCTTCTACCATCGAGACAGCCTGAAACTGGGGCAAGTCCCCATTCTCCACCGCGGCTCGGACGCTGCCGTTTTTAGCGATCGCCCTGGCTCGGAATTCCATATCTTTCATATCTGTATTCATCGTACTGTTACCCCTCGATAAGCGCTATGGTCAAGGCCATGCTTTATATTGGCTATTGTACAAGTGCATTTATTATAAGTCAACAAAAACGAAGAATTTTATTGATAGCTTAAACTGCGCCCTTTTGTAAACTCAATATTTTTCAGCTGTTTAAGCTTTATTAAGCTTTTTTGTACTTCTTTTCGCAGGAATTTTTGGCTTTGTCCATTTTTAGCCCTCCTTTTTATGAGGAATTCGCGCTTTTAACAGATTTTGCTTGCGTAAATTTGCATTTTGCGTGTATAAGGTTTAATTATTACAATTTTGTTTCAGTACCGCCTGCCTTTTTTGAGACAGCGGGATGTGTAAGGAGCTTTAATGAAAAGTATTAAGGGTACTCAAACCGAAAAAAATTTGATGGCGGCATTTTCTGGCGAATCCCAGGCAAGAAACCGCTATACCTATTATGCAAGCAAGGCCCGGGACGAAGGCTATATGCAAATTTCAGCCATTTTTGAAGAAACTGCCAACCAGGAAAAGGAACATGCCAAAAGGCTTTTCAAGTTTATGGAAGGCGGAGAAATAAGCATATCCGGCACTTATCCAGCTGGCCCGGCAGGAACTACAAGCCAGAACCTGTATGAAGCGGCTCACGGCGAAAACTACGAGTGGCAGACCATGTATCCTGATTTTGCCAAAACAGCCAGGGCAGAAGGTTTTGAAGCCATTGCCTGCGTCTTTGAAGCCATTGCCGTTGCAGAAAAGCAGCATGCAAAGCGCTACGAAAAACTTAAAGCCAACGTAGACAACGGCAAGGTGTTCAAATCCGAAAAAACCGCTGTATGGCAGTGCCGCAACTGCGGTTATATTGTAGAAGCTGCAGAAGCACCAAAGATGTGCGCTGCCTGTGCCCACGCACAATCGTATTTTGAACTGATTTCCGAGAATTGGTAAAAACTACTATAATAGGGGGGTCTGTTATGGAATTGTTGCAAGTTTACAAGTGTTCCAAGTGCGGCAACATTGTAGAATTGGTTCATGTTGGTGGAGGACAGCTGGTTTGCTGTGGAGAGCCCATGAAGCTCCTTACAGAAAATACCAGTGACGGCGCCAAAGAAAAACATGTTCCTGTTATTGAAAAGGTTCCCGGAGGATGGAGGGTAACAGTTGGCGCTGTAGTTCATCCCATGGAAGAAAAACACTATATTGAATGGATTGAGCTTATTGCCGATGGCAAGGTATACCGCAGCCATCTGAAACCCGGAGACAAACCCGAAGCTACTTTCATGGTGGAAGCCACCAAGCTTGTAGCTAGGGAATATTGCAACCTGCACGGCTTATGGAAGGCCGAGGTATAGGAGGAGAAATGCAAAAATACATTTGTGATGTATGCGGTTATATTTATGACCCCGCAGTAGGCGATCCTGACGGCAATGTCCCAGCCGGCACCGCCTTTGCCAACCTTCCCGCAGAATGGGTATGCCCCCTTTGCGGTGCTGACAAGGACAGTTTCAGTCCGGTAGACTGAGCTGATTGCAGCTTTTAAGCTTAGTTTGATATTATGAAAGCCGGTAGCCGATAATGGTTTCCGGCTTTTTTATTTGGAGGTTCCATGATTTCCAGAGAAGATTTTGTTTTCACAATTGGTTTTGAAAAAGATGCAGCCATAGTGGACAGCAAGGCCAGGAGCAAATATGGACACATGGACTCCATGGCTCTTGCCAGAGAGGGGCTGTTCAGAGCTGCGTTTGCAAGCACTCTATATTCAAAAGACGATAACGAGTTCAGGGCTTTTGCAGAATATTATAATTCCGTCGCCGCCAGCAATTATTCAAAACCGGAAGATTTCATGCGCCTTTTTGGCGTAAAAGAAGAAAATATAAAAAAAGTTTTGTCTCTTTGAGTCTGGTCATGTTTTACGCTTTAGTCCTGTTCTGCTCGAAACAATATATGGTATAGAACTGAAAAACCACTAAGATTCGGGGAAGCAGCCGTTTTCACAAGGAGTTTTTATGGCGTATAAAAAGTTATGGAGTTTGGTTCTGCTTATTGCTATTCTTTTGGTGCTTTTGGCCTGCGCGGCCAGCCCTTCCAAGGCTGCTTACAGGCTGGAAGAGGAAGGCATTGCCTTGGACAGAAAAGAAGGCAAGGAAGCCAAAGTTTTGCCTGAATATGAACTGAGCCCACCTAGCCCGGCATTGTCAGACAGCGCTTTATACTCAAAAACGGCGGCTGGAAGCTCCATCCCATCGCCTGCCCCAGGCTCTTCCGGTTTAAAAGCGGGTTATTCCGATGACAACAGCCAGTTTGGCTATTTTGTGGATTTTTTAGACAAATACAAAGATGTTGAGCACTATTCATACAATATATCCGAGAGGATCAGCCTTAAAATATCCGACAGCAACGGCAAGTCCATTGCAAATGCAAGGCTGAACCTTAGCGCCGGCGGAAAAAAGCTGCTTTCCGGTTTAAGCTATGCCGACGGCAGCTTTCGTTTTTATCCGGCTGCGCTGGGAGAGAAGTACAGCGAATATGAAGCAGAAGTGGCATACGGAAAAAGCTCTGTAAAAGCAAGCATAAACAGGGACGGCCCCAGGCTTGTAGAAATAAAAGTGCCTGCAAGCAGGCTGATACCGGATCCTTTGCCATTGGATGTGCTTTTTGTGCTGGATACCACCGGCTCCATGGGCGAAGAGATTGAAAGGCTCAAAGCCACCATAGATATAATCCATGACAATTTGCAGGGGCTAAAACCCAATACCCTTGTGCGCTTCGGGCTTGTGTTGTACAAAGACAGGGGTGATGAATATATTACCAAAATTGTCCCCTTTACAGCCGATGTAGGGGAATTCCGCAAGCAGCTTGCGCCGGTAAGGGCTGGCGGCGGCGGAGATGGGCCAGAAGACCTGGAATCTGCCCTGGATGACGCGGTCAATAAAATGAACTGGAACAAAGATGGCCTAAGGCTTGCTTTTGTCATTACCGATGCGGAAGCACATCTGGATTACGGCAGGGAATACAATTATATAAAAGCGGCTCTGGATGCAAAAGCCATGGGCATAAAGCTTTTCAGTATTGGCACGGGCGGTTTGCCCCTGGCTGGCGAATACCTGTTGCGGCAAATCTCCCAGCTTAGCGATGCTAAATATATTTTTCTTACTTATGGCGAAAGGGGCGAGTCGGAAGGCGGGGCGCCCGGTTCTGTAAGCCACCATACTGGGTCCAACTTCCAGACAGACAAGCTGGAAGCCATAATAATCCGCTTTGTAAAAGAAGAAGCAGCTTACCTGAGCGACCATCCCCTTTTTGCAGAGGACGATTACTACAGCGCGCAAAAAATTGACAGCGAAGAACGTGATGAAACGCTTTCTAAGCTGTTCAAGGATGCCCTGGGCAGCCTTGCGGACTACTCCACTTATCGCATAAGCGCTGAAAGCACTTGTGCTATTCTGCCGGTATTTGCAGCAGACAGTGATACAAGCCTTGCTGCGGAATATTTTGCGGAAAGGCTTATGCTGGCAGCTGCAGAGCTGAAGCGCTGGCGCACGGTGGAGCGCAAGGACTTCCAGAAAATACTGGAGGAGCTGGAGCTTCAGCTTTCGGGTATTACTGACCCGGCCAAAAGTGCGGAGCTGGGCAAAATTCTTGGAGCCGAGCTTACAGTAGTGCCAAGCCTGTTTAAACGGGCTGATTCCTACGAGCTCTTTTTAAGGCTTATACGGGTATCCACAGCAGAAGTGCTGGCTGTAAGCAGGGCAAAAATTGCATTTGAGCTTGGCCTTTAAGAAAGGCGAATGGACACATGGCGGCAAAAAAGGAAAAAACCGTTTTTGAGTGCACAAGCTGCTCGCACAGAGAAGCAAAATGGCTGGGACGTTGTCCTTCATGCGGAGAATGGAACAGCCTTAAAGAAGTGGCTGTCCATCCGGGCATGGACAGCCCGCGAGGCTTTGGCAGCCATGGCAGATTTTCTGTTCCTCTGGATGCCATAAACCCGGAAGAAGGGGCCCGCTTTTCTTCCGGGCTGGCAGAAGTGGACAGGGTGCTTGGCGGCGGTATCATGAAAGGCTCCAGTGTGCTCATTGGCGGAGAACCCGGTATTGGCAAAAGCACCCTGCTTCTGGAAATAGCGGCCAAAGCCGAAACTGGCGGACGGGTTTTGTACATATCCGGAGAAGAAAGTGCCGCACAATTAAGGCTCAGGGCGGACAGGCTGGGGCTTAAGCGCAAAAATATGGAGGTGTTGTGCACCGGCAGCCTGTCAGAAGCCATCATGGCTTTGGACAGGGTCAAACCCGGCTTGTTTGTTGTGGACTCGCTGCAGACCCTGAGGGCAGCCGACGCAGGCGCCGTTCCCGGTACCAGCAATCAGGTCAAATACTGCGCACTAGAACTGGCCGACTGGGCACGCGAGCACGGATCAGCCAGCTTTCTTGTGGCACATGTTACAAAGGACGGCCTTATAGCCGGCCCAAAAGCTGCAGAACATACAGTGGACGTGGTGCTTCTTTTTGAGCAGAGCGACAGCGATGTAAGATTTTTGCGCTCCGTAAAAAACCGTTTTGGCTCTACCGACGAACTTGGGCTTTTTACCATGACAGAAAGCGGTTTAAAGGAGCTGAACGACCCATCGGGAATTTTCCTGGAGTTCAGGGAAGCGGGGCCTCCCCCCGGCACAGCTGTGGCTGCTAGCTGGGAAGGCAGCAGGGCCTTTTTGGTGGAAATTCAGGCTTTGACTGTGCCCGGCAAGGCCAGTCTGTCAAGAATATACTCCGAACGGATAGAGCCGGCCAGGGTGGCGCGTATAGCCGCAGTTCTGGAAAAGCACGCAAAGCTGGGTTTTTCCGACCAGGACATTTATGTTAATGTTAGCGGAGGCATTAGGCTGGTGGAGCCGGGGGTGGACCTGGCATTGGCTGCTGCCCTGTATTCCGCCCGTACCGGAATGCCTTTGCCAAAGGCTTGCGCCCTTTTTGGAGAGCTTACCCTGGCCGGCGAACTAAGGCCGGTCAGACGCATGCCGGGCAGGGCAAGGGCAGCCAGGGCCATGGGGCTAAACAGGGTGATAGGCCCTGCAGACAAGGGGGCCGAGCCGGGGCAGCGGGGCAGCCATGCCAACAAGCAAGCAAGCGAAGCGGGCCATGGTGGCGCCAATACTTCAGCCCTGCCCGAGGACGGCTGGGAAGAAAAGCTGGACCTTGCATCAGCTGTCACTTCCCTTTTTTTACGCTAACAACCATTTGTGGAGCAATAACATGAAATACGAGTCCGGAACAAAAAGACTTTTTGGAATAGCTGTTCCCCTGTCTGCGCTGAATACGGAAAACTCCTGGAGGCTTGGAGAATATCCGGACCTTGCGGCTTTTGCCGGGCTGGCCAAAAAGCTGGGAGCCGGAATTATACAGCTTCTGCCCCTTAATGATACCGGCAGCCAGTCTTCGCCTTATTCCGCACTGTCAGCCTTTGCGCTGCATCCATTGTACATCAGGGCTTCCGATTTGCCCGAGGCTGCTGCCTGCCCCAAGGCCGTTGCGGAATTGTCTGCCTTTGCAGCCAAAGCAAAAAAGGGCGAGCGCTTTCCGTACGAAGCCGCTTTAAAAAACAAGCTAGAAGCGTTAAGAGAAATTTATGACACATCTGAAAAGGGCATACTGCATGATGCGGAACTTAAGCGCTTTATTCAAAAAAAGCCGTGGATAAAAAGCTATGCCGTTTACAAACAGCTGAAGGCAGCCAATTCCGAAAAATCATGGAAGGACTGGCCCTTGTACAGAAACCCATCCATGTCCGATCTGGCTGCATTGTGGCAGGATTCATCCCGGCATAAGGAGCTGATGTTTTATGCATGGCTTCAGTACCGTGCAGCAGAACAGTTTTCTCTGGTTGCAGAAGCTGTGCACAAAATGGGCATTGAGCTTTTGGGCGACCTGCCCATTTTGATGAACGAAGACTCTGCTGATGTATGGGCCGACAGGCAAAACTTTGACACAAGCATGAAAGCAGGCGCGCCGCCGGACATGTATTCGGATGCGGGACAAAACTGGGGCTTTCCGCTTTACAATTGGGCCGCCATGAAGGAGTCCGGGCACAGCTTCTGGAAAGCGCGAATTGCGGAGGCTGCCAACTACTATTCGGCATACAGGATAGACCATGTTTTGGGCTTTTTCAGGATTTGGGCTCTGGAAGAAAAGGAGGAGTCCGGCAGGCTTGGCCGCTATATTCCGGGTTTGCTGATAAAAAAAGAAGAGCTGTTAAAACTTGGTTTTTCTGATGAGCGCATAACATGGCTGTCGGAACCCCATATTTATGGCTTTGAGCTTAGGGAAAAGCTTGCCCATCCGGAGCATATTGAAGAGCTTGCACTAAAGCGGATGGAAAATGAGGATTTGTATCTTTTCAATGCGGAAATACGCGGAGAAGCCGATATTTCTGCCCTGGCTTTGCAAGCGGATGCCAAGGACTTTCTTAAAAATTGCTGGCATAACCGGGCTTTCCTCAAAGTAAAAGAAAATGATGACGCGTCTTTCTATACTCCTGTTTGGACCATGGAGCAAAGCAGGTCGTGGAACAGCCTGTCAGCAGAAGAGAAGGGCAGCATTCGGCAGCTACTGGACAGCAAATTGCAGCCGGTGGAAAAAACCTGGGAGGAACAGGGCACGGAACTTTTGTCCATGCTAAAAGAAGCTTCGGACATGCTGCCATGCGCGGAAGATTTGGGCGCAGTACCGGATTGTGTTCCCGTGGTGCTTGAAAAACTGGGCATACCGGGCTTGAGGATTCCAAGATGGATGCGCCACTGGAAGAAAGCTGGCCAGCCTTTTGTGGATCTGGCCGAATATGACGAATTATCCGTTTGTACGCCAAGCGTTCACGATACCTCAACCCTCAGGGCATGGTGGGACAAGGAAGAAGGCAAGGAAGAATTTGTAAAAATTCTGGCTGCAGATTTTGCTTCCATCCCGCAAAAGCTGGATACGGAAACGCAAGAAATTGTTTTAAAGGCTTTGGCCGGCTGCAAGTCCAGGCTGTTTGTAGTGCAGCTTCAGGATATTCTGGATCTTGACGATATTTATAGAACTGTCAATCCGGAAGCTGACAGGATAAATGTGCCCGGTACTCTCAATGACTTTAATTGGACCTGGAAGATGCCAATTGGAATTAACAGCTTGTTTATGGATGAAGCATGGTGCAAACTGGTTTCTGGTATAGCCGCTAGAGAGTGATGAAAAGTCTCAAAGTTTTATAGTATTATTTGAATATTGCATTTGGACAAGAGGTGCTTAAAAATGGAAGAAAGCAGCCTGGAGCATACAGAAAGCAATATGTATTACAAGCAGCGTTACGAGGAGCTTGTACATGCCTTGCCGGATATTGTATACGAATTGAATCCTGATGGCGTAATCACATTTATAAGCGAATCGGTTTTTTTGATAGGCTATACTCCGGATGAGCTTGTAGGAAAGCATTTTTCGGTAATGCTGGATGAAGATGATGCCGCAATTGTGGACAGGGACAAGGTTCTGCAAGAGTATGCCGGCCTTAAAACGGGAGACGGAATAAGTCCGAAGCTGTTTAACGAACGGCGGGGTATTGCCAGGCGGACCTGGGACCTTGAAGTAAAAATCAAAAGGAAACCCGGAAAAAGATACAATACAGAAGAGTTTATAGGTTCTGTTACAGCCTACGGGGAAATATCCGCAGCTGGCTCTTACAGCAGGGACGAAAAAAGAATTTTCCGGGGAACTGTCGGTATTATAAGGGATGTAACACTAAAGCGAAAATCAGAAGAAATGCTCAGAAAACTGTACCAGGCGGTTGACCAAATTCCTGTGGGAGTTTTCATTCTTGATCACGGATTGCTTGTAAACTATGTAAACCCCGCGTTTTTTCTTTATAGCGGTTTTTCGCCCGCTGATATCATTGGCAAAGACCTGTTTGCCTTGCTGGACATTCCTGATAAAAAGTCCTCCGTAATGAAATCCATGCTATATGCCGGCTTTGACAGTCATGAGCTTATTAACATAAACACAAAGTCAGGAACCCGGCTGTGGATGGATTTTTCCCTGTATCCTGTACGCAGCCTTTCGAGTGTCATTACCCATGCCATAGTTGTTGCGGACAACATAAATTCCAGAATAGTCATGGAAGAGGCTTTGGACAAGGCCAATGCGGATAGACTGAAGGCGGAACAGGAAAAGGCCTGTTTTTTGGACAGTATCAGCAGGGATTTAAAAACACCGTTATTAAATATTATTAACTCTGCCAGCTTGCTGCAAACAGACAGGGCCGACAAAATTGCAGATGACATAAACAGCAATGCCAATGCATTGATGGATGTGTTTAAGGGTATGCTGGATTATATCATAGCAGAAAACCGGCCTGGCGGAATAACTGAACCGGAATTTTCTTTTGCCAGTTTTATGAAAGAAGCATGCGGCCCTTATACACGGGCTGCGGAAAAAAAGGGCATGGCCTTTAATCCGGGTGCATTTCCTGATGTAGAACTTAAGACTGAGCCGGAACGCCTAAGGCGCATTCTGGAAATAGTGCTGGACGAAGCTTTCAGGCTGGCTGACGGCAATTCCGTCCAGCTTGTATCGTTTTTGAAAAAACAGAACGGAAAAACGGCCGGTTTGGAAATAAAAGTAAGCGCATTGTTCGGATACAATGCCCTGGAAGACAAATTGGCAAATGCTGGACTGTCTTTGGCCAAACGTATTCTGGAAAGCAGGGGCGGGAGTTTGAAGCTGGATGACAGCGTGATGGACGAAAAAGCTATTGTCATTACACTTCCTCCGGATATGATTTCCGGCAGCAAGGATGAGCACTTTTACGAAACTGATACAGAAAAGGAAGTATGTGAAAGATACAGCCTGCTTCTTGTGGATGACAATGAAGTATACCTTGAATACATCCGAACCCTTTTGGAGAACCTGGGTTATCAGGTTTATAGCGCCATTGGTGCGGCTGAAGCCCTAAAATTGCTGGAAACACATATAATTGATGTTGCTCTCCTTGACCTTCTTATGCCCGGCTATTCCGGCTTGGAGCTTGCAAAAGTGATGCGCAGCTACCATGGCATAAAATATTCTCCAAAAATGCCAATTTTTGCGCTAAGCGCCATGGAAAACCTTAAAAACCTTGATGGCGGCGTTTTTGACGAGGTGTTTGACAAGCCTTTTGACATAAACAAGTTGTCCGGAACCATTTTATCCTATATGGAAAAGCTGGAGAGTCAGGCAATAGCCTCCATAAGCAATATGGCCGGCGGAAATTCGGAGCTTATCGCCAAAACCAGACTGGAAGCCCAAACATCTTTGTCAGTTTTGGAAATAGCTTTAAAAAGCTCCAACATTATAAGAATCGATATTAAAAATGAAGCCATCAGATTAAAAAAGCTCTTGGTTTTGTTTGCAAACCATTATATGACAAATTTGGCAAGCATGTTTATTGAGCATTATTCCATTGACAACAGAAAGATGCTGTTGAACATTTTGGCCAGATTGAACATGATACTTGCTAAATTTTAAAAAATTCATTGCTTGCCCATTTATACGAGATTATAATCATGTTTTACAGTTAAAACCCGAAAGGGTTGGAGTCAGGAGTAAAAAGGTGTTTCAGAAACAAGTTATGATGCGCCGGGTGCTGTATGCGCTTGTGCCAATTATATTGTTGGCACTTTGGCAGTACGGATTAAGATTTTTATTGATCCTGCTTACAAGCCTTGTGGTGGGTGTTTTAACAGAATATTTGTTCAAAAAGAAAAAAGGCGGCAAGGTAAGCGAGGCTGTACTGGTCAGTTCGGTTCTTTTTGCACTGTCCATGCCGCCGGCAGCTCCTCTTTGGATAGTAGCCATTGGTATTGCTTTTGGCGTGTTCATGGCCAAGGAGGTATATGGCGGCTTTGGGCGAAATGTTTTCAATCCTGCCATAGCCGGGCGGCTGTTTGTATACATTTCCTTTGCAGGCGTGCTTGGAGCTTCCTTTTTTGTTCCTGGCGGCTTTGGCAGGAATGCCGGCAGCGCTTTTGGCGCTCTGGACGGCATGTCCACGGCCACACCCCTGGCTTTAATGCGGGGCGGCCATAGACTGCCGTTGCTTGACTATATAAGCGGCATGCGGCCGGGTTCGTCCGGAGAATCGGGCACAGTTCTGATACTGGCTGCCGCTGTTTATCTTGTGGCCACCAAAACAGCCCAGTGGCGCCTTGTTGTATCCACAGTACTTGGCGGCGCGGTTTTATCCATGGTTTTGTGGTTCTCCGGAATTAAGCAGGCTCTGCCGCCGGAAGCCATGCTGGCCGGAAGCTTCCTGTTTGTTGCGGTTTTTATGTCTACAGATCCGGTTACTGCGCCCAAAAAGCCGGCAGCACAATGGGCTTATGGCATTCTTATAGGCATAACAATAGTCATAATCAGAAGCTTCAGCCTGTTTCCCGAAGGGACCAGTTTTGCAATACTCCTTGGCAACAGCTTTGCCAGCCTTTTTGACAGAACGGTTGCATCGCGGCAGGCTGCAAAAAAGTCAGGCACAGATAGCGCAAAGGAGGTACAGAAATGAAAAAGGATTCCATAGCCTATGTGGTTGTATTCACTTTTGTTATCTGTGCCGTCTTTGTAGGAGTTCTGGCCATAGCCAACGAAAGCACAAAAGCGGCTGCATCGGCCAACAAGGAGTTTGCATTGCAGTCTGCGGTGCTTGGGGCTTTTGGAATAAGCTATACCGACAAGGCCGATGCCTCAAGCAAGTATAAAAGTTCGGTAAACGAAACAGTCTCCGCCGGAGGCAGGGCATGGAAGGCCAGGCTGGACAATCAGGATTACAGCGCTGTGGAGGCTGCCGGCCCGGGCTTGTGGGGCACTATTACAGTAATTCTGGCAGCCAGCCCTGACGGAGAAAGGGTAAGGGGCATACGGCTTGTTTCCCAGAATGAAACCCCCGGCCTTGGCGGCCGTATAGAAGAAACATGGTTCCTTGGCCAGTACGAAGGAGAAAAGTCTGCAGCCGGCAAAATTGCCATGAAGGCAGGTGCCGAATCCAGCGGCAAGGCAGACCCGGACAAGGAAAACAGCCGGGTAGAGGGCATTTCCGGCGCAACAAGAACCAGCCAGGCCTTTGGTGATCTTGTGGAAAGCGCTCTAGCCAAAATTAAAGCGATGGGGGGCAAATAATGGCCAAAAGCAAGACAGCCGCCATACTTAAAGACAATCTGTGGACCAATAACCCTATCTTTATACAGATATTGGGAATTTGTTCCACCCTGGCTGTTACAAACAACCTTGTAAACACGCTTATAATGACTGTGGGTGTATCCCTTACAACCGCTTTTTCCAGCTTTACCCTTGCAGGCATACAAAAGCTTATCCCCCGCAAGGTAAGGATGATAGTGCAGGTTGTGGTAATATCCTTCTATGTAATACTAATAGACATAATTTTGCGGGCATATTTTCCGGATGCATCCAAACAGTTGGGTCCATATGTGGGCCTTATAATTACCAACTGCATTATCATGGGCAGGGCGGAGGCATTTGCCCAGGCCAATCCTCCGGGGCTGTCCTTCTGGGACGGTCTTACCAGCGGCCTTGGGTATATGGCAGTGTTGTTGGCCATAGCCTTTGTACGCGAACTTTTGGGCTTTGGCAGCCTGTTTGGCATAAAAGTTCTTCCGGAAAGCTTTGTTCCTTGGACCATAATGATTATGGCGCCAAGCGCTTTCTTCCTTGTAGCCATGGTCATGTGGTGGGCCAAATCCGTTCAGGCAGGCAAGGCCCAGCCCAAGGCTTCTTCCAAACCCCAGGAGGCAAAAAAATGATGCCGCTAGTAAATCCGTTTACCCTGTTTTTTGCATCCATTTTTACCAGCAACATACTTCTTTCCAACTTTCTTGGCATGTGCTCCTTTATATCCATATCCAAAGACTGGAAAAGCTCCTTTGGACTTGGAATGGCAGTTACTGTGGTAATGACAGTAACAACGCTGTTAAGCTGGCTGGTGCTTCATTACATAATAATGCCTCTTGGCCTGGATTATTTGTCATTTATTGTATTTATTGTTGTAATAGCGGCTGTAGTACAGATACTGGAAATGATAATTGACCGGGCAAGCCCTGCCCTTTACATGAGCCTTGGCATATTTCTGCCGCTTATAACCGTAAACTGCGCCATTTTGGGTGCAATACTGTTTATGCAGATAAGAAATTACGGGCTGATGCAGTCTGTAGCCTTTGGCGCCGGTTCAGGTCTGGGCTGGTGGCTGGCCATAATGCTTCTTGCGGCAATCAGGGAAAGAATAGACAAAAACCCCGTGCCTGCCGGCCTTAAAGGTCCGGGCATCACCATGATAACCATAGGCTTTATGGCCATGGCTTTTATCGGCTTTTCCGGCATGATAGCGGTACAGTAAGGAGGCACAGGTGAATCCGGTAGTTTTGGGACCTCTTGTAGTATCCGGTATATCAGCAATTCTGGCTTTTGTAATAGCAGTGGTGGACAAGTTTGTAAATGATTACGGAGAAGTGTCCATCGACATAAATCACGGAAAGAAAAGCCTTAAGGTAAGGGGCGGCTCCATGCTTTTGGGCACTCTTGCCGGCGAAAATATTTTTGTACCATCAGCTTGCGGCGGCAGGGGCTCCTGCGGAGCGTGCAAGGTAAGGGTGCTTTCAGACGTGGGGCCAATGCTGCCCACAGAAACGCCCTACATGAACCAGGAAGAAATAGCCAACAATGTGCGACTTTCATGCCAGATCAAGCTTAAAAAAGACATAGCCATAGAGCTGTCAGAAGAGATTTTCAGCGTAAAAAAATACAAAAGCAAAGTGATAAGCCACAAGGACCTCACTTATGACATAAAAGAAACCGTATTCAAACTGGATGGCGCTGATAAAATTGAGTTTAAGAGCGGCCAATATGTACAGATTGTTGTTCCTCCCTATGGCGAAATAAAAGAGAGCGTGCAGCGGGCTTATTCCATGTCCAGCAAGCCGGGAGACCAGGACAGGGTAGAGCTGTTGACCCGACTAGTACCGGGCGGCATAGCCACCACCTACATGCACAAGTTTATGAAGGAAGGGGACACGGTGGAGCTTGTTGGCCCATTTGGCGATTTCCATGTGCATGACACTCCTGCTACCATGGTATGCGTGGCTGGCGGTTCGGGAATGGCTCCTTTCAAAAGCATGTTCTGGGACCTGTTTACAACAGGCTCCTTCCCGGAAAAAGAAATATGGTACTTTTTTGGGGCAAGAACAACAAGAGACATGTTTTATCTTGATGAGCTTAGGGAACTCGAGAAAAAATGGCCCCGCTTCCATTTTGTGCCCGCGCTTTCCGAGCCAAAGGCGGAAGAAAACTGGCAGGGCGAAAGCGGCCTTATTACTGTAGTGCTCGAGCGCTTTATTAAAGAAAAAATTGCCAAAGACAAGGGACTTGAGGGTTATTTGTGCGGAAGCCCGGGCATGATAGACGCGTGCATTGCTGTAATGACCCACAATGGTATATCGGAGTCGGACATTTACTATGACAAATTTGCCTGAGCGGAGGTAGAAAATGAAAAATACCCAAGCCGAATTGGCCGCGCACGAAAGAATGAAGCCCGGCATCATTACAGCTCTTGGCTTTCTTGGGAAGGATGACAGGAGCCTTGCAGACATAATAGCGGCAGACCAGGAAGCATGGCGCCGTGCCGGAGTGGATCCAGATGATGCAGTCGCCTTTCTGGAAAAACTGCGTGACGAAGGGCAGAGAGGCCTTGGAGAGCCCATAAGTGTTGGCCGCCGCTGGGTGGTCAGTTCAGGTGACGCTCGCGGAGTTTTACCCTGCCCATACGAAGATGGCAGCTATCATAAAAATTCCATAGAAGTCATGGATGAAAAAACCGGCAACCATATAGTTTATTCCGACCTGTCAATACATCTTTTAAAAGCTCACCGTTTCTGTCAGGGCAAGGGCAGCTTTTTCCGTCTTGACCCGGAAATTGTGGCAGCCATGATGGACTGACAGCTTGTTGCGCAGTTTGCGTCGCAAACTGCGCAACAAGCTGTTTTGCCGCTTAAGCCATAGAACTGCGGCTTACGCTGGCTTTGTCAAAACTGGCCATGTCACGCATAATGCTGCATGCAACATCGGCCAGCTTCATGGCCAGAGCCGCCCCTGTGCCTTCGCCAAGACGCATGCCCATATCCAGAACAGGTTCCAGTCCTAAGTTTTTTACAGCACAGGCCTGGGCTTTTTCTACGGATTTGTGCCCTATAAAAAGGTAATCCCTTATTTTGGGCTCCAGTGCCCAGGCGCAAAGCCCTGCAGCAGTGGAAATAAGCCCGTCCAGCATTACCGGGATGCCCAGTGCTGCTGCTGCAATGGCGGCTCCGCTCATACCGGCTATTTCATATCCTCCCACCCGCTGCATGGCTTCCATAGCTGTTGCGCCATCCAGTTTGTGCAGCTCGTATACCCTGCGCAGAACCTGGCGTTTGTGTTCAAGACCTTTGTCATCCAGCCCGGTACCTCGGCCAACCAGTTCAGCTATGCTTTCAACTCCTGTTCTGCAAACAGATGCTGTAAGGAGTACGGCGGACGAGCTGTTGCCTATTCCCATTTCTCCCAGCCCAAGCATGTCTACCGGCCTTTTGGCATGGGCTTCATAAAAGGCTTCCATGCCTCCCTTTATGGCCTGCTCAAGTTCCATGGCTGTCATGGCTTCTGCCCTGGAGCAATTTCTGGTGCCGCGCCTGACTTTTTTGTCAATTATACCAGAACTCGTTTCAGAAGAGCCTGCTTCCGAATAAACAAACTCAGCATCTACGCCCATGTCCACAACATAAAGGCCGATTCCCAGTTCCCTGCAGATTACATTTATGGCAGCACCGCCAGCCGCAAAATTGGCCACCATCTGGGCACTTACTTCTTTGGGGTAGGCTGACACGCCCTCTTCCGACAAGCCGTGGTCGGCTGCAAAGGTAAGTACAAGCTTGTTTTCCAGCTTTGGCCGGCTGGTTCCCTGTATAAGGCTTAGCTTTACAGCCAAAGCTTCCAGTTTGCCAAGCGAGCCCAAAGGCTTGGTTTTGTTGTCCATTTCGCGCCATAAGGCTGCTTCAAGGCTTCTGTCAAGCGCATTTACTTTGGGTAAAAAAGAAAATGCCGGTTTGGAATTGCCCATACATGCTCCTTTGTGCATGGCTGGGCTGAGTGTTTATTAAAGGAATTGTTTTTGCGCATAGCCCGCCTGCAATTGTATTTGATACCGCCAAAGAGGCATGGCAGTACCATAACGATTTCAGGCTGCTTCCAGCGGCAGACATGACAGATCAGATCTGTTCAGACTTTGTCTGTTCAGACTTTGTCTGAATGACAAGGCAGGTCTTCTGACTTGCGGATCATACTACTAGCTGCGCCTTCCCGTCTTAATAACAGTGGCATTTTGCAGCTTTTGTCCCCGCTTACAGCAACGGCTGGCATGTCCCGGAATTGCACCGGGTTCCCTGGCACCTTGACAGCTAATTATTACTATAAAATTGCAGCTTTGTAAACGCTTGCTTGTTGCATAAAAAGCTTATGTCAATGCACAATGAAAGGATGAGCAAAAAGCCTGCAAGGAGCCATGCCTATATACCCCAGAAACTTTTTCTGGCTTTTGAACTTTTTACCCAGCAGGAAATGGCCAACCATGCGGCAGCTGGTGCATACGGTTTTTTGTTGTCGGCCATTCCCGCAATTTTGGTTATTATTTTTATTTCTTCACGCATAATGACTTCTTTTGATCCCAAAGCCATACTTGCGCCGCTGGAGCCTTTTCTTGGCGCTTTTGGAGGCAAGGAATCCATAACGGCTTTTCTGGCCAAGCCTCTAGCCAGCTTTACGGGTGTGTTCGGCTTTATAAACCTTGTATGGGCTGCAAGGCTTTTTATAGTTTCTGTCCAGAGGGGAATAAGGGTAGTATATGGGGACTCGGACAAGTCCGGGGCAGTCAGGGATAATATACTCACTTTTGGCTTGGAGCTGCTTGTAATACTGGTTATAGTTTTGATCATATCCATAAGCCAGCTGGCCAGGATGGCAATGGCTGGTTTGTCCTGGCTGCCTGTTGCATTCATTTTCAATTCCGCTTTAAAGCTTGTTTTTCACCTGCTGCCGGCACTGTCACTGTGGACTTTTGTTTTTATCACTTATGCCAGGCTGCCCCTTGTAAAACCCAAAATAAAAACAGTAGCATTAAGTTCGGTCTTGTGTGTGGCATCGTATATAGTTTTGGCTTCTTTGCTGAATTTGATTCTTAATGCGGAGAAATACGGGCTTTTGTACGGCATACTGGGCAGCCTGGTAGCCGGACTTATAAAAGTATACTTTTTTTTCTGGCTTTATTTTTATTTTTCCGAGCTATGCTACACCATCGAATACTTTGACAGCCTTTTGTTTGCCAGGTTTTATGAATTTGTACTTAAAAACAAGGAAACGGGCAGACTTGAAAAAAAGCTGTTCAGAAACCCGGAAAGGCTTTTTATGCGGCATTCCAGGTTTTATCCAAGCGGCAGCACCATCTTTTGCAAAGGCGATACAGACAGCAGCATTTATTATCTTTACAAGGGGAGCATAAGCATTTTTCTTTCTTTTCCGGACTGTGAATGCCAAAAAAACAAAAAAGTAAACTGGAATCAGGTAACTAAAGCACAGGCTTTTTCCGAAATAAAAGAAGGGGAGTTTTTTGGAGAAATGGCTTTTATACTGCATAAACCCCGTTCTGCTTTTGCTATTGCCAGAGAAGACAGTACGGTTTTTGAGCTAAATCCAAAAATGTTCAGCAATTTTCTTGAACAAAATTCTAACGCGGCAAAAGCTTTGAACGAATTGCTGGCAGCCAGGCTCCGGGAAAACAATGACCTGTACCTGGGGGCAGAAAAGCAGTGAGGCTTTTAATAGTTTCCGACAGCCATGGAGATTACAAAAGCATCATGGCAGTTTTAAGGCTGCTTGGCCGCTCTGTTCAGGGGCTTGTACATTTGGGCGATGGCTCCGGAGATGTAAGGGATGCATTTCGTACAGGGGTTCCGGTCATTCCGTACTGGGGCGTAAAGGGCAATGTGGATTCCGATTCCAAAGTGCCATTGTTCAGGCAAATAGAAGCAGGGGGCAAAAAGATACTTCTGGCACATGGCCATCGCTATCCACTGGGGCAGGACCTTTACAGCCTGGTAAGAATAGCCAAAGAGGCAAAAGCCAATGCCTTTTTTTATGGACACACCCATATTCCGCATTACGAAGAGCGATCGGGCATAGTGCTGATGAATCCCGGCAGTATTTCCAGGCCCAGGGGACCCTGGGGGCCCAGTTTTGCCATAATAGAAGCCAGCCCATTATCAAGTTACCTCGATGTCAAAATTTACGAACTGTTTATTAGGCAGCAAAAAGCCAGCCTAAGGGCAATTCACTTGTAACAAGCTTGCCAAATTTGAGTATTTCTTTAATACTTGGAAACATGAAAACAAAAAAAGCTGTAAAAACGCATAAAAAGGCCTGGCTTATTGCAGGCCTTATCCTGGCTGTGCTGTTTGTTTCAGCCGGAATTTATATTGGCATAAGCTTTGCCCGTGCTCCCAAGCCCATGGAAGTGGAAGCATCATTCAGATTGTATTTTGAAAAGCTGTCTGCTTCGGGCAAAATCGTGCTTCTGGAGGCAAGGGAGCATCTGCTTCTGAAAGAAACCACCATAGGCCTGCTTTTTGGGGATTCCAAGCTGGGCAGGTTTTTGGGTATACGTTCCGACGCAACGGTGGAAGCTTCCGCATGGGCTGATATAAGCTTTGTCATAGACCTGTATGCGCCAGAATCCTGGGCTGTGCGCTATGATCCCAAAAATGGGGGCAGACTCATACTTGCCGCTCCTCCCCTGTCCATGCTAACGCCCGCAGTCCTGACAGACAGCATAGAAATTCGCAGCCTTGAAAAGTCCATTTTTCTGAACCAGGCAAAGCTGGAGGCTTCCGCGCTGAAAGGTCTTACAACCCGCTTTGTGGAAGCCGCTTCGGCAATGTTGCGCGAACCGGAAATACGCAGCCGGGCATATGCGTCTCTGGAGGCTCTGGTAAAACTGTTTGTGGACAATGCCGGGCTCAAGGCAGAAAGCCTGGAAATAAGTTTTGCCCCTCCGGAAGACTGAAGCAAGCCAGGTTTAATGAAAAGGATAATACTGTCCGGGCCAAGCGCTTCTGGAAAAACAGCCACAATGCTGTTGCTGGAGAAAATGGCTATGGATGAGGGCTGCAATATTGCAGGGCTTATATGCAGCCCGGTATTTGCGGATGGCATAAAAATAGCAATAGAATGGAAAGCTGCGTGCGCTGGAGCCAAGGCCGGCATTTTAGCGCAGCTTGCGTCCGATGCTGCCGGCAAAACACAAGGCCGCCCTTATATAGATGGAGAAAAGCTTAATTTTGGCAAGTGGCTTTTTGACATAAGGGAATTGGACAAAGCCGACAGGCAGCTGCACGAATCCATATTGCTGGCAGCAGGGGCAGATCATCCGGTACTTGTTTTGGCGGATGAAATAGGCCCGCTGGAATTAAAGTGGCAGTCGGGCTTTTACAATAGCTTTTTGGAGATGGACAGGCTTGGAGCCGGGCTTAAGCTTTGTATGCTTGTTGCTGCCAGGCCTGATATTTCTGAAATGCTTAAAATCAGATGGCCCGATTCCCAAATTGTCCATCTGGAATACGGAAAGGCCCGTGAATGTGCCAGTCAAATTCATGGAACATTTTGCCAGTTTCTCTAAGCTTGGAGCTATGCCGGCTAATCTGCCTTTTTAATGTTGAGCAGGGAAATACTTCTTCCGTCCTTTGAATACACCAAATGCCTGTTCAATGGGTCGCTAATGGATTCTCCCCGGTAAAAAAATACATAGTAGTATTCTCCCGGTGGCAGCTTTAATTCCAGCTCATAGCGCCCGGGCTTTGTTTCTTCCAGCTCGTGAATAAAAGGATCCCACCCGTTAAAAGAGCCGGCTACTGTTATTCTCTGTCCTGGAGCAGCCTCAAAATAGAAGTTTGCCCTTTCTTCTCCGCCCGGCTCCCACACTCCGGCTACAGTTTTGGGCCGCTCCGGAAGGCTGGCGAGGGACAGGGCCGACCCGGTTTGCGGATCCCTGTAAAAGGCCGGATTTTTGGGATCGGCTGTCCATAAGCCGTCAAAAATCAGCCTGTACTGTACAAGCGAAGCAGCCCCATAGGGCAGGGGGACGGCCAGCACAAATATGCCATAGCGGTTAATCTCAAAGGCATGGACGCTGGCCCATGCTTCATAAGAAAAAGCTGCTCCTACATAGCGATATGGTCCTTGAGCGCTTAAAACAAGATGGTCTTCCACTATTGCGGGAGCCTTGGCTTCCTTCAGCCCGGAAAGATACAAATGGAGATTGACCGAGCTTACATCAAAGGCGGCAACAGAAAAAAGTTGCGAAAAAAACAGCGCTGCAAGGATTATTTTTCCCTTATTCATCACTTGTCCTTGAAAAAAGCTGGTACTCCATTCAAATGTAAATATCGGCTTGTCAGGATATGAACTTGATTGGCCAAAAACTCATTTCGTCCTATACAATAATAAAAATATTCCGTTATTATAAGCATAGGTCATGCCAAATTTACAGGAAATAGAAAGATTCAAGGACTCGATAAAAAGCCTGGGCAAGGAAGCAGAGGTTTTGGTCCGCTGGGGAGAAAGCTGGCAGGATACAAAAGCGCCCGAATCAGGGGTTCCCGACGATCTGGCTTCCCTTTTGGACCTGGATGATGCAAGTGCTTTGGAAGATAGTACTACTTTTGACACTGAGCTCGCCGGTGGTGAAAACGACGCAGCCGGCCAGGCCATGGACGACATCTTTGGCGACAGTGCGTCTGGCCAGGTCCCTGACGGTCAACCAGAAGATGACTTTTCGTCATTTTTAGAAAGCATGCAACTGGATGAACAGACTGCAGAAGCTAAACCGGCAGGTTATGAACCAGCAGGTTATGAACCGGCAGGTTATGAACCGGCGGAAGCTGAAGCTATTGATGACGGCTTTGAAATGCCCGCGTCTTTCCAGGATGAATCCGGAGACTTTTCCATCCCTGATGAATTGGAAGAACAACCGCTTTCCGAAAGCTTTTTCGGCTCTGCCGGCGGCTCTGCCGGCGGCTCTGCCGGCGGTTCTGCCGGTGATGATTTGGCCAAGGCCGATGCGGATGGCATTGGCACCGTTGACGGCGGATTTGGCGATCTTTCTGGCGATACCGCGGATGCCATACCCGACTTGCCCGAAGATGACTTTTCAGTTCCTTCCGGGCTGACGGAAGGACTTTTTGCCGACGGCGGGGCTGCAGAAGACAGTGCTTCTTCCGAATTGGACTCCTTCAGTTTTGATGAACCGGACTCTGATTTGGGTGCTCCGGATGCTTCCGCTCAAGCCGATGAATTAAGCTTTTCTTTTGAGCCTGAAAGCAGTAAAGGCGATGCTTTTGACCATTTCAGCATGGATGAGCAGCTGCCATCAGAGCCTGCAGCGGAAAGTGCCGCTTTGGGCTCGGGGGCGGACGGGCTGGATGAGCAGCTTATGTCCCTGGACAGCGAATTATCCGGAATGGACACTTTTTCTCTGGAAGACAGCTGGGATGGCAGCTTCAGCATACCCGGTTTTGAGATGGGTACTGAGCCTTCGGCTGCGCCATCGGCAAAGCTATCGGCCAAAGCGGCAAAAAAACCGACAGGCCTGGCAGACGCCTTTGCCGGCGAGGCTGCCATGCCAAGGGAAGAAAAGCAGGCCCGGAAGGTTGAACTGAGCGAGTCACAGGTGGATGCGCTTCAGGATACCCTTTTATCCTATCCGCTGAACCTGCGCCTGGCGGTTGAGGATATAATTGCAAACGAAAGAGGCAGCCTTGCCCAACAGGCGGATCTGGTCTGGCTGTTGGTGGAAGGTGCCCTGGCCAAAGATGCGGCAAAGCTGGCCAGCAGGATACTGAAGCGCTATATAGAAGTTCCTTCCGGGTTTGCCAAGCGCAGCGGTGCCATTTTTGTAGCTGACAAGAATTCCTTCAGATATATTTTTGTCCATAGCGTTTTGCCCATTTTGCAGACCCTGGCCCTTGTTGCTGCTGCCACCGCCTTTGTGTTTTTTTTGGGGTACAGGTTTGTATACAGGCCTGTCAATGCCAATTCCCTGTATTCGGAAGGGCGCAGGCAGATATATACCAACAACTATGCGGAATCCATGACCTATTTTGACAAGGCTGTAAAACTTTGGCAAATGAAGCATTGGTATTACCGTTATGCAGAAGCGTTCAAGAAGGAGAACCAGCGCGCAAGAGCAGAGGAAATTTACAAACGGCTCCTTGGATACTGGCCAAAGGAAAAGCGCGCGGCCCTGGATTATGCGGGAATGGAATCTGAATATTACGATTATGCCAAAACAGAGCGCATACTGCAGGAGCATATTCTGGACAGGCTGTATTTTGACAGAGAAGCCCTGACCCTTATGGCAAAGAACTACCTGGATTGGGCCGATTCAGAAGAACAGGCCTATAATCCGCCGGAGCATGAAAAGATAAGAAACATTTACGAGAAAGCCAGGCTCCAGATTGCTACCCTTATGGAACGCCATGGACGGACAGACAGCAACATGGAAATGATGCTTCTTTACCTTATGCGTACCGACAGGTTTTTTGATACTGACAAGCGCAAGGATGTTATGCCGTTTGTGGATTATGCCCTTGACAACAAAAAGCTGAAATGGCGGGCGGATACCCTGGCCGAGCTTGGCAATTATCTCCTCGACAAGGGCGAGCTCGAAAATGTAAGTAAAATACTCCTTAAGGCAGTGGATGCCGACGGAAGCCTGCCTGAGGCCCATGCCGCTATGGCCAGATGGAACAGGATTGCCAGGTTTCCAAAGGATGAGCTTAAAGCACTGGAATACGCCGCCCGTTTTTACAAGGAAACAAACGAAAAAACCGGACTGGTTTCAAAACGCCTAAAAACATGGATTTTGTCCATGATGAGGCTTGGAGAGCTCCGTTTGGCAGACGGAAGAAGCCTTGACGCGGAAGACGCCTACAGGACAGCAATAGAGAATTACGAAAGGGCTGTCAAATCAAGAATTTTCAGGCCTGAAGCGCGTTTTGGCAGAGCTTACTCCCTGCTTGCGGACATTTATTACATGGACAGGATGGATTTTGCCGGAGCCTTGAACTTTTATGAGCGGGCGGAGAAGGATGGCTATACAAGCCCGGAAACGGATTACAGAAGAGGCTACATACACTACAACGCCCAAGGGAACGAGTTTTCACAAGCGTTAAGATATTTTTACAGGGCAGGGCTGGACAGGGATGCAAGCCCTTACCTCGTGCTTGCTACAGCAAATGCGCTGTACGAAAGGGGCGACTACTTTGCATCGACCGGGTATTACTCCACCCTTGTCAAACGCCTCCAGTTTGAGCTTGACACCATAGATTTGCCAAGCCCCCAGCAAAGGCCTTCGCACAAGGAAATGGTGGAACTGCTAATGGTAGCCAAAAACAACCTTGGCGCATCCGTTTACAGGGTCGCTGAACGGATGGGTGACGGGCGCCGCAGGGCAGAAGCAATGCTGGAGTTTTCTGAATCTGCCAGATACTTTGACTCCATGTCCAGGGACTTTACAAGCATGGTAAGATCCGATTCAAAAAACCTGGGCTTTTTGAACAATGATTTTGTGCTTCACCCGCAGCGGGGCATAGATATCAGCATTTATAAGGTCATACCTGCAGAGATGGATTATCCCCAGGGCTCGGGCAAGAACTAGGATATAACATGACAAAAATAAAGAATCAGGACAGCGGAAAGCTCCGTATCGGAGATCATTGGAACGCAATAACCATCATAGCCCTTTCCCAGAATAATCCTTTAAAGGCAATTGCAGAGTTTGTAGAAAACTCGATAGATGCAGAGGCCAAAAATGTAACAATAGTCCGGGGCAAAACAAAAAATGAACAATACCTTAAAATTTCTGATGACGGGAAGGGCATTGACGATCTTGGCTATGTGGCAACGCATATAGGAGATTCAATAAAAAGACAGTTAAAAAAGAGGGGCGAAAAGGGAATTCAGGGAGAGTTTGGCATTGGGCTGTTGTCTTTCTGGACTGTAGGCGAGACACTGAACCTTACTTCACGGGGCAGCGACGGGCAAACCAGAACTATGAAGCTTGTGAAAGGTGATCCGTCGTATGCAATAAGGGATTCCGGACTGTTGATGGAGAAGCCCGGCACGGAGCTTTTGGTCAGCCCCATTTTGCCTGGGGTACGGCTTCTTTCCGGTGAAAAAATCCAGAACTTTCTGGCATCTGAGCTGAGGGATCGGATTATAAAAAGCGGAATAAACATACGTATAGTGGATCATGGTTCCCGGCTGGATCTTTTAGTAAAACCAAGAAGTTTCAAAGGCATACTGATTCATGGGCTTCCCGAACCCAAAAGCCCCCATGGAGAAATTTATCTGGAACTGTATTTTTGTGAGCCATCTCCAGAAAGCACAATAGGCCTGTACAAGCAGGGAACCAGGGTTATTTCGGATATAACAAGGCTTGATCATTTTTCAAAAGCGCCCTGGAACAGCCGCTATATAGAAGGCTTGATAGATTCGCCTTTTTTGCAACTGACCCCCGGCACCAGGGATGGTGTTATTCAGGATGCCGCATTTGACTCGCTTTGTATAGCATTGGAAGAAATAGAAGAAAAGCTTCTTTCAATGCTGGAAGAACGAAAAAAGGCGGAAGAAGAAAAAGCCAGCAAGCAGATACTGAACAAGCTTGCCAAAGCTTTCCGGGAAGCCTTTTTACGCTTGCCGGATGAGGAATACGGCTGGCTGGCTGCAAGAGTAAGGGAAAAAAGGGCAGACGGAGACAAGAAGGCCAAAACCATGATTCCGGTAGAAGCTGACGGCATACATCAACGTGATAAAATTTCTGATGCGGAAACCGGTGCAGACAATCCGGAAGTTTTTGGAGAAACAGACGCATATTTGGGTGAACATATTGCAGAAGAAAAGGCGGGTAGTCAAAAGGAGTTTTTTGATTATGCCGGGCCGCTTCATAAACTGATGATAGCTCCGCAGGTATCAGTTATTGCCATTTCTTCAAGCAAAAAACTGAAAGCGCTAGCCAGGGACAAGGTCGGGAGGCTTATAGACAGCGGGTTAACTTACAAATGGCGTATAATGGATGGGGCAGGCAGCTTAAGCGTTACAGACGGAGCCTTTACTCAATATGATGCCAGTGAGGACCCGGGCCTTGTATATATTGAACTGCGGGCAAAACAGGAAGAAAACCTGTTGGTAGCCAATGCTGTCATTACTGTAACTGCAGAACTGGCCCATAAGTCCCAGGGTAGTGCAAATAAAAAAGGTCTTCCTGGCTATACATACAAACGGGCTCCGGGAGAGCTGTGGCGTTCCCGTTATTGCCCGGACCAGTCGCTAATATATATTAACAACGGACACGCCGATTTTGTATATGCTTCAAGGCATGCATCCAGCAAATTGCGCTATATTACAAGGCTTTTTGCAAAAGAGCTGGTGCTAGCCAACTTTCCTGAAGCTGACAAGGAAGAAATTCTAGAAAGACTGGTTGAGCTGTCTCTTTATACCGAAGAAAACTTGTAGAGACTAGTATCAGCAACAACAGAGGACCTCTAAAAACTTCAGTTTTTAGAGGTGCCCAACATTCCTTTTAAATCAATAGCATATTCCCAGCATGGCCTTTGCAAGCAATTCAACGGCAAGCTTTCTTTTGGAAACCCAGTGGTTTTCTGACAGTTTTTCCGCAAGGCTTTCTTCTTTTGGTATGGGCTTTGATTTTTTAGCCAGGCTGCAAAGCTTTTTAAAATCATAAAGCGTAAAACGCTCAATGCCGTTCCGGATTGCCATGTCTTCTACCAGTGCAATTGCAAAATCGGCATAATCATATTTTTCCGGAAGACCCAGCTGCGGGGCCAGTTTAGGAATTACTTTTTCAAACAGCATGCGCTGAGGCGGGTATTCGGCAATGCCCAGCAGTTTGGCCGCCTCCGCAATTTTTTTGCCGTCCACAGCCATAAGCCGCATAGCAAGTTTGTCCCTGTCCAAGGGTTGTATGTAATAGTGCTTTCCGGGCAGCTTCCTTGCAAAACGCAGACCGTCAAAATATCCCAGCTTCACGTTTGCCTGGCAGTTTTCTTTTGTAAAGAGGAACATGCTGCCCAAATTTTCTGTTGAGCTTATGGTTTTGATGTTGTGGTAGTCATCCAGGTTTCTGACAAGACCGGGGGCATGGGTTCTTATCACTATTATGTCGTCATAGCCTTTTTTATATAAAAGGTTCACAGGAACGTTGTTGTAAAGACCGCCGTCAAGGTATATTTTTTCGTTTATTTTCTGGGGGCGCAAACCGGGAACAGAAGCGCTTGCCATTATATAGCTTACAAGCTGGCCCCGGGGGATGTCCTCAAGCATCAGCTCCAGGGCTTTGCGTTCCGTTAGAGATACTGTAACAAGGCCAAAGTCCTTGCCGGAGCTTCGAATTTTGTCCTCGTCCAGGTATTTTTCCAGATAGCTTCTTATTTTGTCGGTATTGATGCCGCGGCCGCTTATTATTTTGGCAAGGGCCCTTTTTATGTTGGCTGGAAAGCCGGCATTTATCCTTACTTCGTCAGGCTTTATAAGCTGCAGAAGGTATTGTTCCTCTTCGTCGAACAACTGGTCCATGGATATGTTTTCCCACAGTTCCATGGCCAGTTCAAAATCTCCCTGGGCCAAAACTGCAGCATTTATTGCACCGATGGATGTTCCCACATAGGCGTTAAAGTCGTAGCCGTTTTCAAAAAGTGCCTTTACCACGCCCATGTGGTAAGAGCCCTTTGCTCCGCCGCCCTCCAGAACCAAGCCTTTCATGCCAAGCCTCCTTTTCCTGTATCAAATATATGAACTTGCATTTTTGCAGTCAAACTGATGCGGGATGGGGCTGGCAGTTAAATGCGCTGCACGCTCAGGCAGGGTTTATGCGTTTTGTTTTAATAAGCCATTCCAGGGTATCCCTGACCGTCTCCTCAAAAGGCCTCGGTTTATAACCAAGCTCGCGTTCTGCCTTTTTATGAGAGAAAAGGGAATTTTCTGAAAGAGTATATACGGAGTACTTGTTGAACAGCGGAATGCGGCCATTAAGCTTGTACCACAGGGCATATAGCGGAAGAAGCATACGGACAAAGGCCACAGTAAAAAACCTGCGTACCGGCTTTTTACCGCTCAGGCTGTAAAGCAGGCCCAGGAATTCCGGAATGCTTACATAGCGGTTGGCAAGGATATAGCCCTCGCCGCTTATCCCTTTTTCCGCACAGCTGGCTATTCCGGACGCCACATCGCGTACATCCACAAAGTCATAACCTCCGCTCATCCCGAAAGGCAGGCGCCCTTTGTAATAGTCCACCAGGACTTCTGTAATATAACCCCTGCCATAGTCCCATATACCGCATATTCCGCTGGGATATACGATAGAAACATCCAGCCCTGCCTGGGCGGCATTTTTGACATATGCAGTGGCTTCTGCCTTGGTTTTTGCGTATGGACCTACTACAAGAGCCGGGTCGCTTATTTCGGGTTCCGCCATAAACTGCCCTTTTGGCGCCAAAGGAATGGTATGGACCGAGCTGACATATACAAGCTTTTTAAGCTGCCTTTTGGCGCATTCGTCCACTATGCGTTTTGTGCCGCCAACGTTTACCTCATACATAAGCTTGCTGTATCTGGAGTCGGTGTTGACTATGCCTGCACAATGGATGAGCCTGGCTTCTTTGGGATCAATTCCGTTAAAAAATCTGTCCAGAGTGTTGCCGGAAAGAAGATCGCCTTCAACAATTTCCACTTCCGGCGGAAGTTCCTTGGCGGCTTTGTCGCCCGGCAAAACGAGGGCACGAACCTTTTTGCCCCGGGATAACAGTTCTTGAATAACTGCAAAGCCAAGATGCCCGGCAGCTCCGGTTACCATATAAGGTTCATTCATAAGTTCCCCCTTAAACAAACACTATGTTGTTTAAAAATCTGTATGTTTAATATAGTTCTTGATGTATAATAGACAAGCTCCATTATAAGGTGCTATTGTAAGTAATTGTACAAAACACATATAGCCTGTCCATAACTGAACAAAAGAGGCAAAATATGGTAGACGGCCAAATGGATTACAGGGTGCGCTTTACACGCGATCTGTTGCGAAAAAGCCTGTTAAAGCTTATGAAGACCATACCCATTGGAGAAATATCTGTTACCGAGCTTTGCGCTGTGGCCAAAATAAACAGGGGCACCTTTTACAGGCATTATGCCACACCTTATGAGCTTTTACGACGAATACAGGAAGATCTGTATGAAACCATACGGAATCTTGTGGAAGGCGCCGCCTCCGGGAATGAGCTGACCACCATGCTTGAAAACTTGTTCAGCGCAATAGAAGCAAACAGCGACATATGCAGGATTTTATTCAGCGAAAACGGGGACAAGGATTTTTTGCGCAGCATAGTTAACATTGCCCATGACAAGGCCATTGCGGAATGGAAAAGGCAGTTTCGCAAAAGCGAACATGAACGATACCGCCTAGCCTATGTATTTGTAGTTGGCGGTAGCCTTTCCCTTATACAGGAATGGATAGATGGAGGTTTTAAGGAAAGCCCCAAAGAAATGGCCCGCTTTATCGACTCCCTTACATCAACAGGTATCAATGGTGAGTTTTCAGACAAAAAGAGGTATTAAAAAAGGTGTTTTGATGGCCAAAATATAGTTTTAGGAATACAATCTCTTTTAGGAGAAGCCGAATTGAAAAACATACACAAAAATGTCATTTTTTTGGGGCTTTTTTGCGCATGCCTGGCAATGCCTGGCGCTTGGGAAGACCACAGTACCCTTAGCTTTACCGCCCTGTCTGCTACGGAGCTGGAAAACCGGCATGTAGCTATAAGGAGCCTGTCAGATTTTGTGAACGACAACGAAGCCGGGCTAGAAAAACTGTTTGCCGAACTGGAAGACTGGTGCGCAAAAAATATAAAGGACTATCCGCCCCTGCCAAAGGAGCTGTCCTTTTCCGAAAATAGTTCAGTTTCTCCGGAGCAGCGCATAATGATGGCCCTTAGGGTCAATCCGGACTACAAAATCCGTTATTACCGCAAGGCCATCCCTGAAGAAACAGCATCCGGTGGGGTAGAACTGCCCTTTGCTGAGCTGGCCCATACTGTTTACAATTATGAAGGCGCCCATTTTTACAGTCATGAAGCGGGAGACAGCATGGACGCACTTAGCGTTCTGGCAACTGCATCCGATGAGCCGGATTACGGGCTGGATATTGGCCTTTTTAAGGACAATGACAGCTGGTACGGCAAGCTTTACGGTTTTGGCGAGCAGTCTTTTGGCGACCCAAGGCTGGTTTACGGCTCACAAGCGCCTTTTCACATGGGTTTTTACAACGAAGCCGGGATAGTTTATGCAGCCGCTCCTTCCATGAAGAGGGTTTATCCTGAACTCAGAACCGTACAATTCAGCAGGCTGGCACGCTTTGCCATGGCTGCGGGCGAAGATTACTGGGCTTACCGCTTTATGGGTTGGGGGCTGCATTATCTGCAAGACCAGCTTATGCCATACCATGCAAGCATAATGCCCGGCAGTTCGGCCGCTTATCTGGTTTGGGTCGGCCTTCTGGACATAATGGGCGTGCATGGCCCCTACAACAAGGTGTTAAAGGAAGTTTCGGACAAGCACATGCTTCTGGAACTCCTGCAACTGCAAATCCTGTATGATGCCTATAAAGACAAGGCAAAGGGCAATGTCATTTTGGCTGCGCTCCAAGGCAAGTCCGACAAGCGGGAAGCCTATGAAATAAGCCACTTGAGCAAGAAAGCCGGCAAAGCTTCCAAAAAGGCCGGAAATAGCATCAGCAAGGCTCTTGGCAAAATTATAAAAAACAAGGCTGCCTTTGAATCCATCAATACCTTGTATGAAGTAAAAGGCAGGGACATATACTCTGTTGCCTATGAACCGGGGACTAAGCAATACCAGGTTTTTGAAAGCATTTTGCTGGACTTGCTGGAGAATGTTGGCGCATATTCCAGGGCCTGGCTGGATTACTGCCTGTCGGATTGACGCTTGGCTTTCTAAAAGCTCTGGCCCCAAGTCCCTTTAAAAATGACTTCCGACATGGGCTTCCTGGTTCTTGGGCCTTCCTCTTCTGCAATTTGGGACGGGGTAAGTATTTCCATATCTTCTTTTGTCCCTGGCATTCCAACAATAATAAGAGTTATTACAATTTGGTCCTTGGGTATGTCCAGGGCCTTTCTAACCTTGGATACCTTATAACCCGCTATGGGATGTGCAATAAGCCCGATTGCCGTTGCCTGTGCCATTAGCGCCATGGAATATAGGCCCGCATCAAAAAGGGCATAGTCGCGCCCTTCATCCAGGCGGCAGTCATCAGCCTCTTTGGCTGTTATAACAATTATGGCAGGAGCTTTTTGTGCCCAGGCATTTCCTGTGGCCAATGCTTCCCTCAGGGCCGGAAGGCTGTTCTCTTCTGTGGCCGCTACAATACGCCAGCTCTGGCTGTTAAAACATGAAGGAGCCAGGGTACCGGCTTCCAGTATCAGTTCAAGAGCGCCATCCGGCAGTTTTGCACTGGATATGGCTCTTTTGGCGCGGCGTTCTGTAAGTGCTTTAAGTAATTCCATTATATCTTATTCCTTATCTAGTTCCCCAAATCTTATTGTTAAAGGCAGTTTTGCAAAAAACACTACCAAGTATTGTATAGTCTTGCATGGCATCATACAACATATAGTAGTAATAACAGCTAACCCTAAGATTTGGGGAACTACTTATTTTTTATTGGCTAAAGACAGAAGTCTGTCTTCAGCTTCGTCTATGTCTTCATCCGGGGTGGATGCCCCGGCGCTTAAGCCAATATTTTTGTATGCAGAAAAGCTTGCGTCTATGTCGCCGGCTTTTTCTGCATGCATGGTTTTGACTCCAAGGCTGGCAGCCAATTCTGCCAGACGCTTGGTGTTGGCTGAATTGCGGCCCCCAACCACCACTATGGCATCCACCCTGCCTTTGAATGCAAGCACCGCCGCCCGTCGTTTGCGGCTGGATGAACAAATACCGCCCGCATCAAACAAGTCGGGCTGCCTTGATACAATAAGCTCCCTGATGGCTATGTATTCATCTTCCGAAAAAGTCGTCTGGGCCACCAAAGCCATAGGCCTGTCGAATGGCAGGGATGCGGCTTCGTTTGCACTGGACACTATAATGCTGCCGGGAGCATGGCCAGCTACCCCAAGGGTTTCTCCGTGGCCCTTGTCCCCGGCCACTATTACCAGCCGGCCGGCTGCTGCCTGGGCGGCGGCTGCCTTTTGGTTGGCAGCTACTTTGGGACAGGTGGCGTCTATCACTTCTGCCCCTGCAGCCTTTATGGCTTTGATTATGTCCGGCGCAGCGCCATGGGAGCGTATTACCACCATGCTGCCTTGCAAGGCTCCCGGCACAAGGCGCTCCGGAGCTATACAGCCATCTTCATTGTCCAGCCTCGCCATACCCAGCGCTGCAAGGCGGCTTGTTACCCGGGGGTTATGTACTATGTCTCCCAGCACCCATGCTTTGCGAGCACTGGTTTTTGCATCAATAGCTGCTTTTTCTGCCAGCTCTACAGCCCTTCTTACACCGGGGCAAAAGCCCAGGGTTTCTGCTCTTATTACTTCCATATCAGATGAGCTTGCTTAAAAAAAGCTGTTACGCCAGTTCCAGGGCAATTTCCATCATGGCTTTAAAGGTATTTTGCCTTTCTTCTGCCGTGGTTTCTTCATGGGTGACTATGCTGTCGCTTACAGTAAGAAGGGTTAGCGCTTTTGCCCTGTATTTGGCAGCTATTGTATATAATGCGCTTGTTTCCATCTCTACTGCCAAAACATTGTATGCTGCCCACATCTTCCAGGCATTGGGATCATCTCCGTAGAAACTGTCGGAGGTAAGAATATTGCCTGCCTTTAGTTCTATACCCCTGGCTTTGGCTGCATCCCATGCCTTTTGCATAAGGCCAAAATCGGCTATGGGGGCATAGTCAAGACCGCTGAAGCGTATCCTGTTTACGTTGGAATCGGTACAGGAAGCCTGGGCCATTATGACGTCCCTGATTTTTATTTCCGGCTGCATTGCCCCGCAGGAGCCTATGCGTATCAGGTTTTTTACCCCGTATTGGGCTATAAGTTCGGTAACATATATGGAAATGGAAGGAACCCCCATGCCCGTGCCTTGCACAGAAACCCTTTTGCCTTTGTAAGTCCCAGTGTAGCCGAACATGTTGCGTACTGTATTGTAGCAAACAGGCTGCTCAAGAAAGGTTTCCGCAATGAATTTGGCCCTTAATGGGTCTCCCGGAAGCAAAATAGTCTCCGCAATATCACCTTTTTTTGCTCCGTTATGGGGTGTTGCCATTTTTTACTCCTGTAAAGCCGATAATTTTTTTCCCTTCTGGCCTGTTGGTTTAAGGGTTTTTCTTAATATAAACCAGCAGTCTACAGCTGCTGTTGTGCCTGCTGCTTCAATTTTGTAAGAAGGTACTGACAATATACCGCGTTAGTCTACAAGAAGCACTATTTTTTCATAGTTCCTAGAAGATTAGTGTAAGCTCTTTTGGCTACCATATGTTGTATGATGCCCTTCTTGCCTATACAATATATGCCAATATATTTGTAAAAATGCGCTTTACAACAAGATTTGGGGAACTAGATGTTTTTTTATTGAAAATTTGCATTCCGCATAACTATAATATAAATAAACTTTGTTGTTTTTACACCCCGTGCACTACCGGATAACAACAGTTTTTACTATGGAGGTAAACAAAAATGTCAAATTTCAAGCGGGCTGGTGCTGTTATATCAGCAGCCCTAATGCTTGCAATTCTTGTATCCTGTTTTTCCCTGCCAGGCTTGGGCAGCTTTAATCCTCTTGGGGATTTACAGGACAGGGCTTCTGCCAGAGCTTCCGGGGAATTGTCTTCTGCTATTGGCCTTAGCGGAATGACACGGCAGATGATGTTCAACATGCTTTATGCCCAGATCTTTTTTGTTGGCGGTTTTGGAGCGGATCTGTATGAACTGGCAGAAAGCCAGGGTACAGTATGGCGCATACAAAGCTTTGACGAAGACGGAAGGTCCGAAATTGTAGAGGCAGAAAGGGCTTTGCTAAAAAGAATGCCCAATGGAGACGGCTGGTGGTATCTGGGCTGGAAAAGCGGCGGAGAGCTAGATCGGAAG
>JAKPMS010000152.1 GCA_029548805.1 Spirochaetota bacterium
CGCGGAATAACCTCCAACAGCCATGTATTCTTCTATTTTTTCCGGATCTATTAGGCCGCAATCCCTTAGCACCAGTTTTTCCTGGTTTTTAAAAAAAGCCAGCCCGTTCCACTCTGGTACATCTGGCCATCCTTCGCCAAAAACCAGCTCAGTAGTTCTAAAGTCCCAACGGCTGATTTTGGCCATGGCAGTTTTTGCAAGCCTTTCTGCCTGTTTCGGGTTCATGGCTGCAGCAACAATTTTTTTAATGTCCTTTACTTTTACTTCGCTAAAAAGAAGAATGGGCTTGTCAGGCAAATACAGCATAAGCAAAGGCTCTTTGGCGCAAAAACCAAAGCAGCCCGCTTTTTTTACCAACAGGCCTTCCGGAGCTTGTCTGATCAACTCGTACAACAGCTCTTCTGCACCGCTGCCTATGCCACAGGTTCCCAAGCCTACAGAAATACATGGACCTTCCGGCTTTAGCGTCTTAAAGCCCAGCTCCTGACTGGCCGCAAAACTGTCAGTAGTCATTTTTTCTTCCCCTTGCTTATGGATTGGATTAACGAACTCAGGCTTTGGCTTGTCATGCGGGAAAATATTTTCCCGTCTATGGAAAGTACCGGAGCCAGGGCACATTGGCCAAAACAGGCAATTGAACGCACGGTGAACAGTCCGTTGTTGCTGGTAAATACCGATTCTTCGTCGTCTGCATAGTCAGTAATGCCCATGATGGAAAGCGCTTCCTGCAACAAAGCCTGCGAACCCCTGGTATGACAGGCTGTACCGCGGCAAACTGTAATTATGTGCTTTCCTAGAGCTTTAAGATTGAAGTTAGAATAAAAAGTGGCCACGGAATAAACCCGGGAGGGACTTTCTCCCAGCTCGGATGCTATGCTCCAGATTGCTTCTTTGGCAAGATATATGCCTTCTGTTTTTTGCTGGACTTCTTCCAGAATGGCAAGCAATGCACCAGGCTTGTCCCTGTGTCTGTGGACTATGTCCCTGATTGCCTCTGCTTCTGAAGCAGTCAAAGCTTTTCCTGCTAGCGGCTCCAGTTTTATATTACTGGTCCCGGTTTTGGTTTGAAGCATTTTTTAACCTCCCTGAAGATACAAGCCTCAAGGGAGTGTTACGCCGGTTGCAATTACTGTTGTCAAACAAACTGCACAGGCTTTTATGGTTTTCTGTTTACTGTTTCCACTTAAAGGAAACAAATTTTATAAAGTAAATAATATATCGATATAAAATAAATGCAAGAAAATTTGCAAATTTTGTTAAAACTTGTATAGTTCCCCAAATCTTAATGTTAGAGCCTATTTTCTAAAAATATTGGCATATATTGTATAGGCTTGAACCGCTTCATACTATATATGGTACCTAAAAGAGCTTACACTAATCTTCTGGGAACTATATAAAACCTGGCTGGCAAAAAAAATTGCTTCTATACAATTTTTTTTATAATTTGGATAAATGAAGAACAAAGAACTGGTTTTGGGCGGCGGCTGTTTTTGGTGTCTGGAAGCAGCTTTCAAATTATTGCCTGGCGTTGTGTCCGTAATTCCTGGCTATTCGGGCGGGCATATGGAAAACCCTAGCTATGGCGAAGTATGCGGCGGAGACACAAATCATGCAGAAGTTGTAAAAGTGTCATATAAACCCGATATGCTAGGTATTGAAAAGCTTCTGGGCCTGTTTTTTAGCATTCATGATCCTACAAGCCTGAACAGGCAGGGCGCTGATGCGGGCAGCCAATACAGGTCAGTAGTTTTTTATGCTGACAAAGAGGAAAAGCAAGCTGCAGAACAGGCATTACTGGAGCAGGCAAAGCTGTACGCTAAGCCCATAGTTACAGAAATTGCAAAGCTTGAAAAGTTTTGGCCAGCAGAAGAAGAACATATAGATTATTACAACAAAAACCCCAATCAGGGTTATTGCAGTTTTATAATACGGCCCAAACTGGAAAAAGCCAAAAGGTTTTTGGCAGCAAATTAATTAGGACATCATTTTTCTGTATCAGTCATACCTGCTATGAACTGCTTCTGCATGATCATTACAACCAGCGCTGGCGGCAGCATTGCCAAAAGGGTAGTAGCCATTACTATTTGCCACTCAATCTGGACATCAGCACCTGAAAGCATGCGGTTGATGCCTATTAGTATGGTGTAATACTCCGTTTTTGTGGTTATAAGGAGGGGCCACAAATACTGGTTCCAGCCATAAATAAACTGAATTACAAACATGGCGGCTATGGGCGTCCTGGTCATGGGAAGCAATATGCGCCAGAAAAACTGCATGGGAGAAGCCCCGTCTATCTGTGAAGCTTCTGCTATTTCTTTTGGAATGGTTTTAAAGTATTGCCTGAACAAAAAAACCGCAGTAGCGGATACCACCATGGGCAAAATGAGGCCGGCATAGCTGTTAAGCATGCCAAGATCCGACACTACCTTGTATGTGGGCATTATGCGTACTTCTACAGGGAGCATAAGGGTAACAAAAATGCTCCAAAAGCAGAAAGACCTTAGCTTGAAGTCAAAAAATACTATGGCAAAGGCTGCCAAAAGAGATACTATGATTTTTCCAATCGAAATACCCAAAGCCATGATCAGGGAGTTCTTCAACATGGTAAAAGCGGAAGCGCCAAGGTTCTTGGATCCTTGCATTATTGCTTCGGAATAGTTTTTTAACAGATGTGGCCCTGGCGTAAGGGGCATCGGAGCCGACATAATGTCTGCACTGGTGCGTGTTGATGCGGTAAAAACAAGCCAGATAGGAAAAACAATTATGACAATGGCCAAAATCAGCCACAAATTAGGCAAAAACCGCGCCAATTTTGAATGTTCATTCATGATGTACCCCTTTAGTAATTGACTCTGCGCTCAACAAAGCGGAATTGGGCAACGGTCAGGGCCACTACCAAAATCATAAGAATAACCGACTGTGCTGCGGATCCGCCCAAATCCAGATTGATGACACCATCACGCCATACCTTGTAAACAAGTATGGAAGTAGCTTTGCCCGGTCCTCCCGCGGTAACCTGGTGAATAATCGGGAAGGTTTCAAAAAAGCCGTATACCAGGTTCATTACTAGCAGATAAAATGTTGTGGGGGACAAAAGCGGAAATATTATTTTCCAGAAACGCTTTATCGGGCTTGCTCCGTCTATGGCAGCAGCTTCTATAAGATCTACAGGGACGCTCTGAAGCCCGGCCAGGAAAAAGACAAAATTATATGAAATCTGTTTCCAGCTTGCAGACAGGGTTATTAGCGAAAAAGCTTGGTTAAAATTTAGCAAGTGCTGCCACTCAATTCCCAGCTTGTGCTTTAGGAACCATGCTATTACGCCAACATTGGGATTGAACATGAACAACCACAAAACGCCGGCTACCAAAGTGGCAACAGCGTATGGCCAAATAAGCATGGTTTTGTAAAACGATCCCAGCTTAAGTTTTTTGTTGGCCTGTGTAGCCAAAAAAAGCGATACAGCCATGGACAAAAAGGCTACAGCCATGGCAAAGGCTATGGATACTCGCATGGATTGGCCATAAGAATAAGCCGGATCGGTAAAAAGCCGGATATAGTTGGTCAGGCCGACAAAAACAACCTTTCCGCCAAAAGGATCCTGAACAAAAAATGACTGCCATAAAGCCTGGGCCGAGGGCCAAAAAAAGAAGGTAAAAACAATCAGCATCTGGGGCAATACCAAAACATAGGGCAGCCATCGGCTTTTAAATTCATATTGTGTGGACATGGGCGTTCCAAGTAGTAAATTTTGATTAACGTCAGGCTGTTTTACCTTAGCAGCTTGGCAGCCTTCAAAACAATACGGCTCCCGCAAAAATGCGGGAGCCGATTAGCGCTATTTATTTAGCTGTTCAAATTTTCTGAGTTCGGCATTACCGTCAGCAACCATTTTGTTAAGGCCATCCTTAACGCTGATCTTGCCCGCCAGGATGTCTTCCCAGGTCTGGTCTTCAATTTCCCTTATGATATTGAAGTTGCCAAAGCGTATACCCATGGAATTCGGTGTAGGAGCTTTGTTGAGCAGCTGTTTGATAGCCACTTCGGGTCCCGGATTCTTGTCATAATAGCCCTGGGATTTGGTAAGCTCATAGGCCGCCATGGTTATGGGCAGATAGCCTGTGTTCTGGTGGAAGGCAGCCTGGGATTCGGGCAGAGAAAGGAAAGAGAAGAAGTCTGCCACTCCCTTGTATTCTTCATTGGACTTGCCGTTTAAAACCCAAAGACTGGCACCCCCGATGATGGAGTTCTGAGGAGCTCCGCCGGGTGCATCGGGGTAATAAGGCAGGGGTGCTACACCAAATTCGAACTTGCAGGTGTTAAGGAAGTTGCCGTAGCCGCCAATGGATTCAAAGTGCAGGCCAACCTGGCCAGAGGTGAAAAGCGGATTGGCTTTGTTTTCGCGGCCGCCATAGATAAACACCTTGTCCTTGCTAAGCTGGTACAGGTTTTCAAAATGCTTGTTGGTAAGGGGAGAATTAAAAACAAGTTCTGTACCAAGGCCTTCAAAACCGTTGGACAGGGTGCCAAAAGGCTGGTTGTGCCAGGCGGAGAAGTTTTCAAGCTGTATCCAGGATATCCAGTTGGTGGAGAATCCGCCTTCCATTCCGGAAGCCTTCAGCTTTTTGGCCACTTCAAAGAATTCTGGCCAGGTAACCGGCGGTTTGTTAGGATCCAGGCCAGCTTTTACAAAAGCCTCTTTATTGTAATACATGACAGCAGTAGATGAATTGAAAGGCAGAGAAAGCATCTCTCCCTTGGAAGTGGAGTAGTAACTGGTTATAGTAGGAATATAAATTTTGGGATCAAACTTCTGCCCAAATTCCTTCATTAGTTCATAAACCGGTTTTACCGCACCTTTGGCTGCCATCATTGTGGCTGTTCCTACTTCATAAACCTGTATGATGGCAGGAGCAGCATTGGCCCTGAATGCGGCAATGCCGGCATTCATGGTGTCACTATAGGAGCCTTTATAAATCGGGGTTACAATATACTTGGACTGGGAAGCATTGTATTTGTCTGCCAAACTTTGAACGTTATCAGCATTCTTTCCGGTCATTGCATGCCAGAACTCAATGGTTATGGGTCCTGTTGATACTGCCTCTTTTTTCTGGCAGGAACTAAAAAGGAGCAGCGCAGTCATGAGGATTGCTGAAATAAATAAAAGCCTCTTCACAAAAAACCTCCTTGAAAAATATATGCCGCATATGCGGACTGCTGTAGAAAAGATATAAAAAGCTTAAAGCTTTTATTAAAAGTTGACAACCTGTTTTGTTATTAAATTCCTGGCATTTAAGCTTTCCCTGCTGCCCCAAAGCTTATTGTTACAGCTTTTTTCACCAAAAACGCTACTATAATAGCGCACAGGATAGGCCAGCTTTATACAATATGAAGCGTTTTCCCGGAAAAACACTAATCTTTGGGGAAGGATGATCATCTTAAGGCAATATACGGGGCCAAAACCTAAGGCCTCCAAGCTTCCAGGAGCTAAATAAAAAAAACCTGCTACCAAGTTTTTATAATTTATTGTTTATAAATTTGGCAGCAGGCTTATAGCTATGCAAATATGCGGATTAGCTCAATATTTCTGTAACCTGGCCGGAAGCTACAGTGCGTCCGCCTTCGCGTATGGCAAACTTGAGTCCTTTTTCCATGGCTATGGGGTAAATGAGTTCTCCGATTATTTCGGTGTTGTCCCCTGGCATAACCATTTCCTTGCCTTCTGGGAGGTTTACGGTACCCGTAATGTCGGTGGTGCGGAAATAGAACTGGGGTCTGTAGCCGGCAAAGAAGGGGCTGTGACGTCCGCCTTCCGACTGTGACAGACAGTAAATCTGGGCCTTGAACTTGGTGTGGGGAGTAATGGTACCCGGTTTGGCAAGCACCTGACCGCGTTCCACCTCTTTTTTGTCCACGCCGCGCAGAAGTGCGCCAATATTGTCGCCAGCCTGGCCTTCGTCCAGCAGCTTGTTGAACATTTCCACGCCTGTGCAAACTGTTTTTTTGGTGGGCCTGATTCCGACAATTTCTACATCATCGTTTACATGTACAACACCGCGGCTTATGGCGCCGGTAACTACGGTTCCGCGGCCGGAGATGGAAAACACGTCCTCTATGGGCATAAGGAAGGGCTGGTCGGTAAGTCGAGGCGGTTCCTTGAAATAGTTGTCCATTGCATAAAGGAGGTCCTCAAGGCATTTTGTGGCTTCTGCGTTGTCTGGCTCCGCAAGGGCCCTGAAAGCTGATCCCTTAATTATAGGAATTTCGTTTGCAGGGAACTTCTGGAAGTTTAGCAGGTCCTTTACCTCTTCTTCTACCAGCTCTACAAGCTCAGGATCGTCAAGCAGGTCAATTTTGTTAAGGAAAACGATAATTGCAGGAACGCCTACCTGTCTTGCAAGCAGAACATGTTCCCTGGTCTGGGGCATCACAGAGTCTGGTGCGGAAACTACCAGGATTGCGCCATCCATCTGGGCTGCACCAGTGATCATGTTTTTGATATAGTCGGCGTGGCCGGGGCAATCCACGTG
>JAKPMS010000160.1 GCA_029548805.1 Spirochaetota bacterium
GCTTGCAGTTCCTGGGTAGTTTCTTGAACTTTAGTGGTTTTCCAATTCGGTACTTTATGTAGTATGAAGCTGACTAAGCATATACAATAAGGAGTATGGGTTTTGACAAAATTATATTTATCACTAAGGTTCAAGGAACTAAATATGCTTTTCAGCCGAGTACGTAAGCTATGCTGTTTTTGCCGGCAGCCAAAACAGCCGGGCAGGCCGGATCCTGGCGCAGAAGGTGCTCAATAGCTTCTTCTTTTTCCTTTTTTTGCAAGAAAAAAATGCTTTTGTTACAGGAGGCCAATAGCCCGGCAGAAAGGCTGAGCCTTTCTTTAGGGCGCCCTGGTGCCATACTTTTTACGGCTATTTTGTCAGAGTCCGCCTGCGCCCAGTAGGCGCAGCTTTGTGTTTCCGAATAAACATCGCAGCTGAAAAGCCCTGCTGTATGGCAGTCCTGACCCAGGCCAAGTATGCATGCATCAAAAAACTGTTCAATTTTAAACTTGGCCCTGGCTTTAGCCAGCGTTCTAATTTTGTTTGCCATTTCTTCCATTGAGGCTTCCGGGCCAGCCTGTATGTTCCAGCCATGCAGCTCAACTATACCTTTTTTAATTGCCGGCTCCAGGCTTTCTTTAATCATTGTAATATTTAACTCTGCAAGCGATGCCGGTTTTGCCCTTTCATCCCCAACAATAAACAAAACAGAGCGTGCCAATACCATTTTGTCAAGCTTCTTGGCAATGGCTTTGTAAAGGGGTTTTGGAGTCTGCCCTCCAGCCAGGCTTATAACAGGCTGACATCCATTATTTAAAGCGGACAAAATGGCATTTGTCACATCATTAAGGGCAAAATCCAGCCATTCTTCCTGGTTTTCAAGCTGTACCATATCCATCATTCCTCCATTATCTGTTTTGATCAAGTTTGATGCAACAGGATTTAATCATACACTCAGCGGCCCCTTTTGTGTTAAAATATAAGGCTATGAAAGATTCCGAGCTTCTTTATTCTTCCGGTTCAGCTTTTACGGCTATAAGCGATAGCGATTTGGCCAAAAGCTTTATTTCTGTTTTGGAAAAACTTGGACCAAAACGACGTGTTCTGGCCATTCCGCCAGATGCCACAAGGAGTCATTCCCGGGCAAATGTGCTGTTGGAAGCAGCTTACAAGTATTATGGTGACAGCCTGGCTGCCGTAATGCCGGCGCTTGGCACCCACAGGGCCATGGACGAGCATGCCGCAGGAGCCATGTATCCCGGCATCCCTTTCAGCCTGTTTCGCAGCCATGCCTGGCGCAGGGATGTGGTTGAGCTTGGCAGGGTGCCTGCAGAATTCGTGCATGAGGTATCAGAAGGCCTGTGTTCCTTTGACTGGCCTGCCCAGGTGAACAGGCTGGTAAGGGATGGCGGCTTTGACCTTATCCTGTCCCTGGGCCAGGTTGTTCCGCATGAAGTGGTTGGCATGGCCAACTATACAAAAAACGTACTTGTAGGCACTGGCGGAAAGGAAGGAATTGACCGCTCCCACTGGCTTGGCGCAGCTTACGGAATAGAACGCTGCCTGGGCAGGATTGATACGCCGGTCAGGGCGGTTCTGGACTATGCCCAGGAGCAATTTGCTTCTTCTCTCCCTATTCTTTATGCGCTTACTGTTATAGGGCAGGACAGCAAAGGCAGGGATATTACAAGGGGCTTTTATGCCGGCTTTGGCCGCCGCTCTTTTGAAGAAGCATGTGCCCTGTCTGCCAGTGTAAACATAATACGCATTGAAAAGCCCGTAAAAAAAATGGTGGTTTATCTGGACCCGGCCAGCTTCAAGTCAAGCTGGCTTGGGAATAAAGCCGTATACAGAAGCAGGCTGGCTATTGCTGATGGGGGAGAACTTGTCGTACTGGCTCCCGGTCTGGACAGTTTTGGAGAGGACAAAAGCATAGACGAAACCATTAGGGACTACGGTTATTGCGGCACAGAAAGGGTCAGGGAACTTGTAAATTCGGGAGAGCTTGCTTATGACCTGGCCGGAGCAGCCCATCTGGCTCATGGTTCCAGCGACGGCCGTTTTAATATTGTATATGCGCCAGGGGGCCTTTCAAAAAAAGAAATAGAAAGCGTGGGTTATGACTGGGCTGATTGCAAGCTTATGCTGAACAAATATGATATAAAAAGCCTTGTTCCCGGCTGGAATAAATTGGATGGAGAGGAATTTTATTTTATTGCAAACCCCGCCCTGGGTTTATGGGCACTGGAATCTTTTTAAGGCTGTATTAGTTCCCCGAAGATTAGTGGCTTTTAAATTCGGTACTATACATTGTATGAAGCTGCCTGGGCTTATACACTACATAGTAGGTTTTTGGCAAAATTGCATTTGTCACTAAGCTTCCGGGAACTAACAAAAAATCACGGGCATTAAGTCCGGACAGGATAAAAAATGGAAGAACATTCTGCGGACCTGCTTCCTGTAGCACAGAATATTGTAAAAAAAATAAGGCTGGAAATGGCGGCAAGGCTGGTAGGAAAAAGCCAGCTTGTGGATGCCCTGATAACGGCTTTGCTGTCCGGAGGGCATATACTGCTGGAAGGGGTTCCCGGCCTTGCCAAAACCCTGGCCGTAAGAAGTTTTGCGGAGCTTGCGGGGCTTTCCTTTAAGCGCATACAGTTTACTCCCGACCTTTTGCCGGGAGATATAAGCGGCTCCCTATTTTATGATGCCAAAACAGAAAGCTTTGTAGCACGCAAGGGCCCGGTTTTTGCAAACATAATTCTTGCAGATGAAATCAACCGTGCGCCGGCTAAGGTGCAGTCAGCCTTGCTGGAAGCCATGGAAGAACGGCAGGTAAGCATGGGCTCCAACAGCCTTAAGCTTCCGGAGCCTTTTATAGTGCTTGCCACTCAGAACCCGATAGAACACGAAGGCACTTTTCGCTTGCCGGAAGCTCAGCTGGACCGCTTCATGCTAAAGGTATTGCTGGATTACCCTGACGAAAAGGAAGAGCTGGAAATACTGCGCCTGTATTCGGAGCCCAAAAGCTTTGGGGCTGAAGCCAGGACAAGGCCAAAACCGGTTTTTGAGCTGCAAGAGCTGGATATTTTAAAGGAAGCTGTAAAACAGGTAAGGCTAGCACCCGAAGCTGAAGCTTATATTGTGGCCATAGTCAGGGCTACCCGCCCTTCATTTGACAACAGAAGCCAGAGTCAGGCATTAAGGGACTTGCTAAAATATATTGAATTTGGTGCCAGCCCAAGGGCATCCATTGCTCTTTACAGGTCTGCCAGGGTCGCAGCCTTTCTGGCAGGCAGGGATCATGTACTGCCGGAAGACATAAAACAAGCAGCTCCGGCTGTGTTGAGGCACAGGATAATACCTTCCTATGAAGCCGAGGCAGAAAGAATCAGCCCAGATGCTCTTGTTAAAGGCATCCTTTCTGCCGTAGCCCTGCCCTGATGGACAAAAGCCGCCTTAGGGAGCAGGCCAGAAGGCTGGTATTCGCTGCTCCCCGCCTTTCAGAAGCCCTTCTGTCCGGCAACTTTCGCTCCATTTTCAGGGGCAGGGGCATGGATTTTGAAGCTCTGCGGGAATACGGAATAGATGATGATTCTTTAAGGATAGACTGGAATGCTACTGCCCGCTTTGGCAAGCCCTATGTCAAAACTTATAAAGAAGACAGGGATCTCAACCTGTTTATCATACTGGACGAATCTGCATCCATGGATTTTGGCTCGGACCGCTCAAAGCATGAGAGCGCTGTACTGGCAGCATCCCTTTTGGCTTATGCGGCATCCCTGGAAGGGCTAAGGGTTGGGCTTTTATGCTTTGGCGCTGCAGAAAAGATGGAAATAATGGCCCCGGCTGCCGGAGAAGAGCATGCAAGGGTACTTTTGGAGCGCCTGGCGGCAGAAAAGCGGGCTACTGCCAAAGCTGAAAACCCGGGCTCTGCCCTGGGCAGCGCCATCAATATGACATATTTGCTTTTAAAGCGCCGAAGCCTGGTTGTTATTGCAAGCGATTTTATGAGCTCGGCCTGGGCAGAAGCCATGGCTAGGCTGGCAAGGCGGCATGATGTAATGGCCATGCTGGTCAAAGACAAGCTGGACAGCGAAGCACCGCAGCTAGGTTTTTCCATGCATTGCGCAGATTCGGAAAGCGGAATTTCTCGCTTTATAGTACCCCGTTCCATGGCATATAAAAGAGACAGGGCACATTGGTATAAAAACCGCCACCTGGAACGCCTTGTGGCTTTCAAGGCTGCTAAAATTCCCTTTCTGGAACTGGATTCGCAAAGCGACCCGCTTGACAAACTTATAGCCTTTTTCTCAAGGCGAAGGCTTGCCAGATGAGAAGGGGCCGGGCTTTTTGTGTTCTTGTTATTTTGGTACTGGGCTTTGCCATGGGCTATGGCCAGGAAAAAGCTGCAAGCCATAAAACAGCAGAAATACTGACTGCAGAATTTTCTCCTTTGACTTTTATGCCGGGTGATACAGTCAAGGCATCCTTGAGGCTGGCTTGCGAGCCTGGCTCCTGGTATAAAGAAAAGCTGTTTTTTGATCCGCTTTTGGCTCAAGAAGCCAAACCTGATCCGGAAGATGATAGCCCTTCTATGCTTTCTGCCGCTCTGGAAGGCGATGGAGCAGAAGCCATATTGAGCATTTATTTTATTCCATGGAAGAGCGGCACTTACTGGTTTCCTGAACTGGAAATAGGCGGGTTGATTGTGCCAGGGTTCAAGTTTGACTGTGGCAGCAGCCTTGGCCAAGGGCTTATCGCTGAGCCCGAAGCCTTGGGACAGCTGGAACCCGGGGCTTTGGCATTCAAGCTTTATGTGCTTGGCGCAGGCTTCATCTTGCTTGTTTCCTTGTCAGCCCTGCTATGGTTCAAGCTTATTCCGGCTTTTAAGGCCTTCCTTCTAAAAAACAGCTTTAAACGTTCAAGAAAGAATTTTAATACAATTCTTGCAGGCTTGTCGGGCAGCAGCAGCGCAAGCTGGTCCATATTATGCGCTGCCTTAAGGGATTTTTGCGACAGCCGCCTTGGCTTGGGGATAAAAGCCCTTACAGTAACAGAAATCCGCAATCTGCAAAAAGAAGCTGTTCCTGCAACAGTGTTTGTGGAGCTTGCGGAGCTTCTTGCCATTGGCGACCAGGTGCGATACGGAGGAAAAACAGGATTGGAAGCAGCTATGGCAGTAGTTCGGGCCATGGAGCTTGCCGACCGTATAGATGCAAGCATAAAGGCGGAAGCATGAGTTTTGTAAGTCCTGTTTTTTTGTTGCTGATTCCGCTTGCTCCTGCCGCATTTATTCTAAGGCAGCTTTACTACAAATCAAAAAAGCCATGTTTTACTCTGCCCCTGGATTTTTGGGGAGAAAAACCCGAGCCTGGAGCCCCTTTATCTTGGCGCCTCGTTTTATTGCTGTCCGCACTTTTTTATTGCATAAGCTGGTCATCTTTGTGCTTTGCTGCCGCAGGCCCTGCTGTAAAAAAACTTGGCTTGTCCCAAGCCGGCTCTGATAAGCTGGTAATGTTTGCCCTGGACCTTTCTCCAAGCATGGCAGCCAGGGATATAGAGCCAAACCGGCTTGCAGCTGCCAAACAGCTTATCAAAAGCTTTGTTGTTTCAGAAAAAGGAGCTGCGGGAGCCAAGGTGGGCATTAGTGCTTTTGGAGCCGATACCGCCCTGGTGTGCCCTCCAACCAGCGACTATGCCATCCTTCTGGAAAGGCTGGAAGCCCTGGAACCCGGCATTCTTGGAGACGGAACGGCACTGGGACTTGGGCTGTCCGGGGCTATCGAACTGGTTAAAAAATCAGGGGCGGAAAAAACCGCACTTGTCCTGCTTAGCGACGGAGAAGACAACATTGGCATTGTGCATCCCATGGATGCAGCGGAAAGCATTGCGGCTTCTGGCTCCAGTTTTCTGCTTATTGGCCTTGGGACTAGAGGCGAAGTTCCTTTGACTTACAGAGACCCCGTCAGCGGGCTGGAACAAGGGGGCATTTACCGCTCCGGCTTTGATATTTCGGCTCTTGCATCCCTGGCTGACAGGGCAGGAGGAGTTTTCCGCTTAGCCATGGATAATAGCGTATTGGAGCAAGTTGGCCTGGATATGGTCAAACAGGCCGGCTCGGAAGCAGACAACAAAAGCAGTCTTCTGCCGGACAGCCGCCATGTAAATTCCAAACCTTTTTTTGTGTCAGCCATGATCTTTGCGGCTTTGGCATGGCTTTTAAAAGTCCTGTTGGGAGGCCTGGTATGAAGAGCCTGTCCATTATGGCAATTTTGGCCGGAACAAGCCTTTTTATGCTTTTTGAATTACGTTTTTTAATCAGGCTGACAAGGGCTCCGGAAGTTTTGGGGCTCCCTTACCATAAAGCCATGGCCTGGAAGAAGCATTTCTTCAAGCTGCTTCTGGCAGGGATTTTTTCCGTTCTTTTCTGGATTGTAACGGCAATTGGAATGTCGGGCAGTGTAAAAACCAGCCGCTATATAAGCCGTGATATGGCCGGAAGGGAACTGGTATTTGTCCTCGATGTATCCAATTCCATGCTAAGCCCCGTGGATGGAAGCAGCAGCAGGCTGCAAAAGGCTGTTGACTACATAAGGGCCATGGCAGCTGCCATGAATGGCTCAAGTCTGTCTCTGGTTGTTTTCAAGGGCAAGGCTGTAAGCCTATGCCCTTTCACCAACAGTTTTGACGCATTTGAAGAAGCCCTGTTGTGGGCAGATCCAAAAGCCGTAAGCTCTGCCGGCTCCAATGTGGGAGCCGGGATTTCAGAAGCCATGAGAACGGATATTGCGCCAGGCACCCAAAGGCTTCTGGTTGTTTTGTCCGACGGAAATGATACTGGCGGCAAGACAAGGCTGGAGGCCGAAAAGGCCAAAAAAGCCGGAGCAAAGCTTGTGTTTATCGGCTTTGGCTCCATGGAGTCAGTTCCGGTTTTTGACTCCATGCAACGTGCTGTTTTGAGCCGCAGCGGCAAACAGGTTTTTACCGCACAGGACTCGGCTTCTATCCAATTGTGGGCCGATGCAAGCAGAAGCCCTTATCTGGATTCGGCTGCTCCGGGCAGCCTGGCTTTGGCAATGGATGCGCTTGCAGACTCCTTTGAAGGGCTTGATGTATCAGTATTAAACGGCAAAAACGGTGTCAAGGCAAATATTCGTGTTGAACATGATGCAGGAGAAACCCTGGCCTTGTTTGCTATGCTTTTTATGGCCCTTGCTTTTGTTTTGTCTGTGCAAACTCCCTCAAAAGCAGCCAAAAAGACACATGCAAAGGCGATACGCCATGAATAGGAATGTTTTATTCTGCCTGTTGCTAGTATTACTGAGCTCATGCGGACTGGGCAGGGATGCTGCCATAAACAGGGCCAATACGCTTTTTAGGGATGGCTATGCCCAAAAGGCGCTTGCGTTATATATGCGGGCTGACAGCACAGACAATGCATTGCTTTCTTTCAATATAGCAAATGTGCTAATGTATTTGGGAGAAGATGAAGCGGCAGAAGCAATGTTCAAAAACGCCATTCAAAAGGGTGCAAAGGACATACAGGCCAGGGCCTATTACAACCTTGGTGTTTCTGCCTA
>JAKPMS010000161.1 GCA_029548805.1 Spirochaetota bacterium
GAAAAGTGCGTAAACCAATGTAGTTGGTTAAGATTGTATACTGGTCGACCTCCAGGTTGACTTTTTATAGGAGAAATAAATGCTGTTGTCAATGCTCAGGCCTATGGAAAAGTTCATGATCAACTCTGTTAAAGTGGGGCAAGAGCTAGGCTGCAGGTTGGCAGATATGGGCTTTACTGAGGGTGCAGAAGGCTTTGTAATTAGATGCGGCGGTTTTGGCGGGCCTATGCATGTAAGGTTAAATGGCTATGATCTTCTTATAAGGCGAGAAGAAGCGGCCAAAGTGGAGGTCAAACTGCTATCTGAACCCAAAGCTTGTTGCAGGCATGGGAGAGGCCATGCCCACAGAGGCTTTAGTCGGGTTTACAACAGTTATGGCCACAGCCATCCTAGAGTTCCGGATCAGGGCTAATTACTTTTATGCTTTCCCAATTCCAGTAAATTTTTCAGTTTTCCCATGAGTCCCGGTTTTTTGTCGTTATTGACAGCCGGCTTTTGGGCTGTTTGCTGACTGATTTGTGCTATCTTGTCTTTTTGTATACTGGATCCGTATTTTTCCTTGTACAGCTTCATGCGCTCTTCTGTGCTCATGGAATAGGGGTCGGAGTGTCGACCCTTTACCGGTCTATTATGTTCCTGTGAGCGTGGACGAATCGCTCTTGTATTGTTTTTTGCTTTGACAGCTTGTCGTTTTGGCTCAGGTTTTGCCTTGGGATTGGAGCTTCGCCTTTGTCTTTCGGAGACAGCTCTGACCCTGTCGCGACTGTGTCCAAAGCGCATGCCCTCACTTTTATCCTCCAAAAAAATTTCATCAGTCAAATGGGCAACAGGAATTTTGCTTTCTATATACTTTTCTATGGCAGGAAGCCCGTATACAAATTTTTCGCAGGCCAGTGTTATTGCCTTGCCAATTGCGCCAGCCCTGGCAGTACGCCCTATCCTGTGAACATAGGACTCGGGATCCATGGGTACATCATAGTTGATAACCAGGTCCAGGCCATTTACATCTATACCCCTGGCTGCTACGTCAGTAGCTACAAGTATAGGCAGTTTTCCCTTTTTTAGCCTGTCTATGACTTGCAAGCGCTTTGTCTGGGCAAGGTCTCCCATCAAAAATTCCGCATCATGCCCGTTAATTTTAAGGCGCCTGGATACTTCCTCAGCCATATACTTCTGGTTGCAAAATATCAGGCAGCTTTCAGGCTTTTCTATTTTAAGAATACCAAGCAGCAATTTAAGCTTTTCGTCAGAAGCCACATGGTACAACTCCTGGCTGACCAGATCCACTGTTACAGTGTCCGCTTCTATAACAATTTCTTTTGGCTCGTCCATATACTCCCATGCCAGGTTTTTTACACGAAAACCCAGGGTTGCTGAAAAAAGAAAGCTTTGCCGTTCTTTTGCGGGAGGCAGCCAGCGTATCATTTTGCGTATATCGTCTATAAAACCCATATCGAACATGCGGTCTGCTTCGTCCACTACCAGAAAACCTATATCCCGCAAAAGCATATTGCCCTGCTGTACCAGGTCTATGATGCGCCCTGGTGTGCCAATTATTATTTGTACATTTTGCTGCAGCATTGCCAGCTGTTGGGTATATGGTACGCCGCCAAAAAAGCAGCCAATTTTTATAGGCAAATGTTTTGCAAGTTTTTTGGCTTCTTCTTCTATTTGTACTGCCAGCTCTCTTGTTGGAGCAAGGATGAGCGCTTTTTTATGTCTGTTTTCTTCATCCTGCATGATGCGCTGAAATATGGATACAAGAAAGGCGGCTGTTTTGCCCGTACCGGTCTGCGACTGTGCGTATATATCCACACCTAGAAAAGCATGCGGAAATACCGCAGCCTGAACCGGCATGCATTTTTCATAGCCTGTCTCAATGATGCCTTTAGCAAGATCCGGGTGTATGTTCAATTCGGAAAAATTCATCTGTATTTGTTATCCTCAGGTTTAATATGTATAGGGGCATTTCAGAAAAACCAATAAAGTCTGCCAACTGCCCAAAAATACTGAAAGTTTAGAAAAGCTGTTTTATAATGTACAGCTTCATAATACAAGGATACACTTTTAAGGTACATTGTTAAAGGGGTTGAGATGAATGAAGGATTCTATTCACGACCTAGCTGGGATGAATATTTCATGGAAGTATGCAGGGCAATAGCCAAAAGGGCTACCTGCGACCGGGGGCGTTCCGGCTGTGTAATAGCCAAAGATAACCAGGTTCTGGCCACCGGCTATGTGGGCTCTCCTGCCGGTTTGCCGCACTGCGACCAGGTGGGGCATCAGTTAAAAAAAATGGTACACGAAGATGGCAGCGAATCCATTCATTGTGTGCGTACGGTTCATGCCGAGCAAAATGCCATTTGCCAGGCTGCTCGTCGGGGTATTGCAATTGCGGGGGCCACTTTATATTGCAAAATGACCCCTTGCAGGGCTTGTGCAATGATGATCATAAACTGCGGTATTTCAAGGGTGGTATGCGAGAAAAAGTATCACAGAGGAGCCGAGAGCGAGGCAATGTTTGCCAGTGTAAATATTGTACTTGAATATGTAGAAGAGGAATACGAGCGTTACGAAGCCCAATAGGCATATTGAACAGTCTTGGTTTTTTGGGTACTTTTTAATAAGTGGGAATACGGATACTTTATATAGGTGAAATAGTGGGCAAAGCAGGTGTTTTTTGTGTTAAAAAGCTTTTGCCCGGCCTTAAAAAAAAACTTGCTCCGGACCTGGTTATAGCCTGTGCCAATGCAGTAACTTCCGGTTCTGGCATAGGCAGGGCTCATTCGGTATATTTGCGCAAGCTTGGTATAGATATTCTTACTACAGGTGAGGCAGCGTTTTATAAAAAGGACATTGTGGAAGCCTTTCCAAAAAGTCCCTGGCTGTTAAGGCCTTACAACTACCCTCCTGGCGTACCCGGAAGGGGAGTCCATGTATACAGGACAGAAAAGGGGCCCATTGCGCTTATTCAGCTTTTAGGACAAGCCGGTTTTTCCAGAGTTCACCTGGATAGCCCGTTCAGACTTCTGGATTCACTGCTTTTGGACCTGGCTGATATAGAAAATATAATTCTGGATTTCAGGGCCCCTACTACCGCAGAGAGACAGGCTATGTTTCATTACGCCGACGGAAGAATTAGTGCGCTGCTTGGTTCATATTCCAGAGCCATAAGCGCCGATGCCGGGCTTAGTATGAAAAACATGGCCTATATGACGGATACCGGCAGAACCGGCAGTCTTGTTTCGGTTGGAGGCTTGGATGCAGCCAGCCGTATAGCTGAATACCGCTCCGGAATTCCTGCCTGGCCAAAGCCTGCAGTACTTGGTTTGGAATTGCAGGGCTGTATTGTGGATATAGGCAGGAATGGACAAGCTGAATCAATAGAAATGCTTCGTATACCCTGCAAGGAGGTTTTTAATGAGGGAACTGGGCATAGTAACTAAAATTAAAGAAGGTATTTTGACTGTTCGCATAGCTGCTGCAGAGGGCTGCTCATCCTGTTCAGGCTGTTCAAGCTCCAATACCCATAACGACTGCTCAATAGCAGGCAAGGAACTGCAGGCAGACGCTGCTGCAGGTAATGATATTTCTGTGGGAGACAGGGTGGAGCTTTATGTTCCCGACTCTGCTGGTGCAGCAGGAGCCTTATGGCTGATATTTGTACCTATATGCCTGTTTTTTGTGGCATATCTGGGTTTGGGTTATTTAATTCCGGGCTCGGGAGACGGCTTAAAGGCCATCTCCGGGCTTGCAGGAATTGCAGTTGGCTTGTTATTCGGTGCAACAGTAGCCAAAAAAGGAAAGATGAGCCACAGGCCTGTTGCAAGGCTTGTTTAGAAAGCCTTTGTTAGTTCTTCGAAGCTTAGTGACTTTTGAGTTCGATACTATATATAGTATGAAGTCGCTTGGGCATATACAGCATAGGGTATGATTTTTGATAAAATTGCCTTTGTCACTAAGCTTCGAAGAACTAAGTTAGGCTTAAAAGCCCAGGCTTAAAGTTTGGCTTGCCAGTTCTTTGGCTTTTGATGCACCAAGCAGCGCCTGAACTATGGCAAGTGAAAATTCTGCAGCACAGCCTGGTCCCCTTGCCGTAATCAGGTCACCATCAGCCACAACCCTGGATGCTTCAAAGCGCCCTTCCGGCACCAAGTTTTCCATGCCAGGGTAACAGGTAAAACGCCGGCCTTTCAGGAGCCCGCAGGCTTGGCCAAGTACCAGCGCAGGCGCTGCACATATGGCAGCTATCAGGCTGCCCCTGGAAGACAAGCGCTTTATCATGGCTATGGCAACAGGGTTTTTTGCAATGGCTTCTGCACCCTTGCCTCCCGGAATGACTATACAGTCAAAGTTGCTGTTGTCTATATTGTCCAGTAATACATCAGCCCCAATAACAATATCATGTGCACCTTTTACTTCTCTTTTATTGAGCCCAGCAATGCTGACAGACAGACCAGCCCTTCTAAGCCAGTCAATTGGAGTAATGGCTTCAACTTCCTCGCAGGCATCAGCCAGAATAACACATACTGTTTTCACCCTATCCTCCCCATATTGTCCGTACATAATAGTCTGGATGGACAATTCCATATTCTCTGAGTATACTACAACTTTAAAAGTTCTGTAGAGGAAAAGGAGCCAAACAATATGGATACCAAGAGCGGATTGATCAGTTTTTTTATTCTAGTACTTGTATTTGCTTTTGCCTTTATTTTTTCTATCGAAGCAATTGAAGGTCCAAACGTTTTTTACGGGGTGGTTGCACTGATCGGTTTTTTGGTAAGCCTGTCAGCCTCTCTTTTTAACGGAATAATTGCCAAAAAAGACGGAGAAGCTTTGGCTTTATGGTATCTGTCTTTTTCTGTCCTGATTGGTATTGCTACCGTTTGGTACCTTACCCGTTGCGGAACTGCCTTTGGCTGGTGGTAATTTGCTTTGTATGTGAAAAAAGGCTCCATAACCATCATGGTTTGGAGCCTTTTCTGTTATGGTTTGTCCAAAAAAAAATGATTATTATGAGCCTCTTTATCCTTGTTTAAAAGCTCAAGTTCTGAAATGCCAGTTAAAAGAATGCTTTTCATGCTATCAGCAGCCAATGAACTGTCTTTGTGCAATATGCTGTCATAAAGTGCCTCATGCTGCTTCAAAGACTGTTGCAATAACCCGTCCCTGCTAAAAAACTTTGTAATAAGGCTTTTGCACACCGGCTCAAAAGACTTGAAAATCATTGAAAAAATGATGTTGCCAGAAGCCATAACAACCCTGTAATGAAACAGGAAGTTAAAGTCCGCAATTTCTGTGATGGATGGTTTTTCCTTGCTTTTAATGGTTGCAATAAAGTTTTTAAGAGCTTTTAAATCTTCGGGCTTTCTGTTAACGGCAGCCAGTCTTGCGCTTTCAACCTCCAGCAGCATTCTTGTTTCCATCAGGCTATAAAAAAGCTCCATATCCAGCTTTCCGTGGTTATAGTTCATGATGGAAGACAGCATTTGCGGAGTGCCTTCGGTTCTGAAATCCAGCACCACTGTACCTTTTCTTGGCTTTATAGCAACAAAACCTTTTGCTGCCAGCTCCACCATCCCGGCATTTACAATGCTGCGGCTTATACCCATTTGAGAAGACATATTCCGCTCGGGCGGAAGCCTGTCGCCAGGCTTTAGCTCCCCGGACAGTATTTTGTCTTCCATTTCTTTTATAAAAAGGGCTTTGAGGCTTTCCGCTTTTAATTCCTGAAAACTTTTCATCAATCGGCTATTTTGCTCTGGGAACGATAATTTCCAAATCACTCAAAGGAAAGGAACTGCAAGGGTGAATATATCCAAATTGCTTGTCAGCCATTCGCCTTCCATCTTCATCTTCTGGTATAAAAACATCCCCTTTTACAAGAAGGGAGCGGCAAAAACCGCATATTCCACTTCTGCAAGTTGATGGTGGCGCCATGTTAGCCCTCTCTATTGCAGTCAAAACAGACTCCTTAGCAGAAGCCTTTATACTTTTTGTTGTTCCCCCCATGTGAACAATCAGCTTATGAACTTCTCCAATTTTTTCCAAGGGATATCCATCTGCCTTGTCTATGCATTTTACTTCTCCAAAAGTCTCCCATCTTACAAATTTTTTCCTTAAGCCCAAGGTGTTTATTTCCTTTTGCAAGTACTCATACATAATTTGAGGGCCAGAAATAAAAACGCTTCCATTATAAGGGTCACTGTATTTTTTTATCAAGCCTTGGGTTATAAAACCGTTTTCATAGGCTCCGCTATTCTCTCCACTAATTACATGAATCACTTTGATACGGCCTTTGGAAGCGGCTTCAAGTTCCCTAAACTCGTTATGAAAAATAATTTCCTCTATTGCATTGCTTCCATAAAATAGGGTCAGGTCTGCATCCATACTGCCTTCGGCTATGCTTTTGGCCATGGACCTGAACGGAGTGATACCACAACCTCCTGCTAGGCCGATAATATTTTTGGAGTCCCGTAACTTTTCGTGATAGAAAAAGCCCAGTGGTCCGCTAGCCAACACTTTGCTGCCATTTTTCCAAGTGTCAAAAATATGCTTGGATACAAAATTGCCTTCGTTTTCCTTTACAGTAATTTCATAATACCCTTTTATGGCTTCTCCCGGAGAAGAGGACAGCGAATATGGCCTTGTTACGCTTGATCCACCAATATTAAAGGAAAAACTCAAATATTGCCCCGGCCTAAAAACAGCAAGTTCTGATGTGCCAGACTCGTTATCTGGCACTAGCCGGTAAGTTTTTGCCGCCCTGGTTTCTTCCCTGACCTCTGATACAACAAGAAATTGATTTTGGGGATGCAAGCTGGCTGCCAGGGCATTGGCAGCAGGCTCCTTTTTTGCTGCTGTTGCCGGGGCTTCCAGTATTTTTTTTCTGCGTTTGGGAACCAGGTTTTTAAATTCGAGCAAATCCAGAATGCCAAAGGGTTTGATTTTAATATTCAAATTATTCTGACTCATGATTTCTGCTCCTCCAAAAAGTTTTTGTAGTTCAGCAGTGCAGCCATTTCTCCGGACAAAAGAGAGCTTGAATATCCATGGCAGCGCGCTGCAAAACCTCCGGAAAATTGAAGGCCTTTTATGTACACTTCTCCATTCATGGACATCAGTCTTGGCATGATGGAGTCCCAGGGTTCCGGTTCATAGCCATAGATGCTGCCGTTAAAAGCTCCTGTATAATTTGCAAAAGTAGCAGGAGTAGCTATTTCTATTTCTTCTATGCTGTCCTGGATGCTGACTCCCAGGGCTTTTTCAAAATCTTCTATCATTGCCTTGGCCAGCTTGCTTTTTAAGTCAAAATAGTCTTTTGGCTCTACCCCTTCCCAACAATCTCCCCTAAACAGAGTTGTAAAAGACATTATGGATGTACCTTTAGGAGAGCAATCCGGAATTCCGTTGTTAAGGCATATTGTTGCCTGGGCCATTGGAGTGTCCAAAACCGAGAAAGCTTTGTAAATATCATTTGTATCGGGGCTGGAGTAAACAAAATACCCGTATTCATTTAGACCCAATTCCTTGAAGGTTTTATCAAGGCCCAGGTATACTACCAATGCAGAAAATCCCACTTTTCTAGCATTGCAAGTCTTATATGCTATTTCAGGGACTTCCGATTTGGGATAAATAAGATTGTTATAAACTAGGTGCGGACTGGCATTTGATACCACATAGTTTGTCTTTATCTTGTCTCCCTGTGATGTCTCAACGCCAATAATTTTTCCGTTCTCTACAAAAATTTTTTCCACTTTGGTGTTGTATTCTATGTCGCCGCCCAGTTCCCTGATTTTTTTGTCCAGGGCGCAGGTGTAGCCATGAGAACGATATTTGGGTATATAAGCTCCTTTTACCAAATATTTGTAAAACATGGCTCCAAAAATTGTAAAACTGACTCTTTTTGTGCCCAAGCCTAAATAGCACCAATATGCGACTAGAATTTTTTGCGCCAAATAAGGGATTTTTAAAGAGTCCATAACCTGCTGCAGGGAGTAGGGCGCAGATTTAAGAAAATTCGGGTATTTGGCCGTGAGAATCTTTTTGTCCGGGTTCCCTTTAGAACTGCCAATATAACCCAAGGCATCTACGACTTCTCCGCATAAGTTTATGAATTTTCTGACAGAAGTAGCAGAACCAGGCACTTTTTCTTCCATTTTGGCAATGTACTCTTCTACACCAAAAGGCATGGTAATATCCAGCTTTCCGCCAATTTCATTTGGAATTACAAGTCGGTAAGCTTCGGGAAGCCGGATCCAGTCCAGGTCAAGCCCAATTCTGTCTTCCAGGAGCATTCTAAGGCCGCCCTTGTCTTCTGATGGACCAAAATCTGAAATTTCATGGAGTGATGGCTCAAATTCAAAGCGTCCTCTTACAAAGCTTGTTGCAAAGCCTCCCGGAAGATTGTGCTGTTCCAAAAGCAGAGTTTTCATTCCTTTAGCTGCAAGGGTAGCAGTTGCTGTTAAGCCCCCGTTGCCAGCTCCAATTACTACAGCATCATATTTCTTGACTAGTTCTTCGAACCTTTGAGGCAATTGCTTTTTACACAGCATATAGTATGAATAAAACAGCTATATACTATATATGGTATCGTTTTTTGCAAAACAGGCTTTACCTCAAAGGTTCGAAGAACTAAATATTTCTTGCTAATGCTATTACCGGACACCTAGTACCTCCTTATTAAAAATTTCTGTGGTACAACCACCAGTCAAAAGTAGCACATTTTTAAATATATGCAAGCCGTCTATAGTTCCTTGAACCTTAGTGATAAATATAATTTTGTCAAAACCCATACTCCTTATTGTATATGCTTAGTCAGCTTCATACTACATAAAGTACCGAATTGAAAAACCACTAAAGTTCAGGGAACTACCCAGGAACTGCAAGC
>JAKPMS010000163.1 GCA_029548805.1 Spirochaetota bacterium
GCTTGCAGTTCCTGGGTAGTTCCCTGAACTTTAGTGGTTTTTCAATTCGGTACTTTATGTAGTATGAAGCTGACTAAGCATATACAATAAGGAGTATGGGTTTTGACAAAATTATATTTATCACTAAGGTTCAAGGAACTACAATCAGTAAACATAAGGAATGAGTTTATAGCGTACTTTTTGCGCATACTCACTGTAGCCAGACAACTCGTTTTGAAGGACTTTATCTTCCAGAGCAGTTCTTAAAATATAGCCGCCTGCAACCAGAATAGCTGGAATGATGGCCAAAAGGGAACCCAAAACCAGAGGAGTCATCAGGCTGGCAATAATGCCGGAAATATAACCAGGGTGTCTAATAAAACGATATGGCCCTGAAGAAATGACTTTATGCTCGCGTTCAGTTTGTATACGAACTGTAGAAGCAAAAAACTTGTTTGCAGCCATTGACAGAACTCCAAGCAGGGCTCCAAATAAAAAAACAAGCAGTGCTGCAACTTGAAACAAGGGCTTATTAAACCGGGACCATCCCAGGCGTCTATCCAGCCCTGAAACTGCCAATGTCAGAAATGGGCCTAAAATAGCCACAAAAACAGAAAGGAAAACATCCCATTTTTTGGTTCCCTCTTGCAGTTTTACCCGCTCCGCCAACAATGCCGGATCAATCATTAGTGAATTGGCCAAAATGGTAAGCAGCACGGAAGCCAAATAGGTCCATGCAAAAATCCATTTTGCTTCCCCGGCTAATAAAAACAAAACGATTCCATAAATAACAAGAAATAACAAACTTTTAATCCACCATTTTAAGATCGCCTTTTCTGCCATGCTTATAACCTCCTTTTTAATTGAGCTATACAATTCCGGGTTAATGTCTGGTATGATTATATTTTTCAAACTATAACTCTTCAACAAAAGCTGGCTTGTTTGTATAAGCTAATTATAGTAATTTCTATATATACTAAAATTGCATAAGTTTATTAAAACATATATTTAGGAGCATGGACGTGAAAAAGCTTTTGCCCTGGCTTATGGTGCTGGGTATTTTTTTTGTTGCAGCCTGTACTAAAACCGCTTCTGCCGATGCTTCAGATAAAAGCAGCCAAAGTAGTGCTAACAATACGGGCACGGCAGTCCAGGAAACAGAAAAGCAGCTGGCGGCAGTTCCGCTAAAGGCTGCGCCCTGGTACGGAGAAAAGCTGGAAGCCATGGGTTTTTACGTCTTTCCGGAGCCCCAGGCCATGCCGCCTTTTTCTGTAATGGGCATGGACGGCAAGACAATCGGCATAGACAGCCTAGCGGGCAAGGTAGTGCTTCTGAATTTTTGGGCTACCTGGTGCCCTCCATGCCGCAGCGAAATGCCCACCATGGAAACTCTGCACAAATTCATGAATGGCAGGAATTTTACCATAGCGGCAATAAGTGTTGGAGAAAAACGGAGCACAGTATCTTCATTTTTGGCTGATAGCCCATATAGCTTCCCCATTTATCTTGACGAGTCCGGCACTGTTTCCAGATCCTTTGTGGGACAAGGTATTCCAACCACCTATATTCTGGACAAAAAAGGCAGGGCTATTGCCGGAGTCATAGGTGCCCTGTCTTATTCTGAGCCTTTTGTGCTTGAATTATTCAAAGACCTGGCAGAGAAGCTGTGATAAAAAATATTTCTTTTGCCGTAGCTATTGGAGCCGGGCTTTTATCCTTTTTGTCTCCCTGTGTTTTGCCTCTGATTCCCGGCTATTTGTCTTTTGTGGGTGGGGCGGGGCTAAGCGAGCTTAAAAGCGGCCAAAAACGCAGGGGTGTGTTTTTGAGGACCCTGTTTTTCGTGCTTGGTTTCAGCACGGTTTTTGTCGGGCTAGGACTGCTGTTTTCTGGCGGGGGGATGCTTCTGTCTGCCGCATACAGCCGCAAGGCATCCATTGCAGCAGGCATAGTCATCATTCTTTTTGGGCTTAATACCATATTCGGCTTTTTGCGTTTTCTGGGCATGGAAGCCAGGTTTCATGTAAAGTCCAAGCCGGTAAACTCCATTGGAGCTTTTGTTGTGGGGATGGCTTTTGGCTCAGGCTGGACTCCATGTATAGGCCCCATCCTGGCTTCAATTTTGTTTATGGCTTCCAGGGCTGGAGGAACTGCAAAGGCCGCACTGCTTCTTGGCGCTTATTCCGCAGGCCTAGGGCTGCCGTTTTTGGCAGCTGGGCTGTTTTTTGAAAAGCTGGACCCCTTTTGGACCTGGTTCAAGCGCCATGCAAGGGCCGTTAAATGGGTTTCTGGCCTTCTTCTTGTAGCGCTTGGCCTGTCCATGGCCTTGGGCAAACTGGCAGCGCTAAACACGCTGGCTTTCAGGCTGGGTTATGAAGCAAAAGCCTTTGCCATACACAAGCAGGCAGCAGCCAGGGCTGTCAGTCTTGCTTTTTGGGCTGTCATGATGGCTTTGCCCGTAGCAAGCGCAATTATAAAAAAGCTAAAAAACAGGGAAGAGCGGCTTGTAAAGCCATTTCGTCTAGTTCTGTTTGTATTGTTGGCAACCGCCTTTTTGCTTGAGCTTGGCGGACATGTTTCCTGGTTCAATGTATTGTCCGGCTGGCTATTGTATCAGGGTAAATAGTGTTTAGTTCTTAGAAGCTTAGTGGCAACTAAAATTATGGTAAAAGCCATGCTCTGTATGGTATGAACCACTGCTACTTCATACAACACAAAGTATCGAATTTAAAAGTCCCTAAGCTTCGAAGAACTACATAAAAATGAGGGGGCGGTCTTCAGGCTGTTCCCACCCTGAACGAGTCCTTAAAAAGCCTGCGCCTTAGCCTCTCCAGCCATACAACAGCTATGGCCAACAAAAAGCGGGGTATGGTTAGCCAGAAAAGCGAAACCCCTATTGCCAGCAATAGGGCTGTGTCTTCAAGCAGGCTGTGACATACTGCAGCATGATGGTTGAACAGGTCGGCATCCTGGCTTTTCATTCTGCCGCTTTTTACCTGGTCTATTATTACGCCCGCTCCATATGCATAGCCAGCAGTGTTGACTACCAGCCACAAAAAGCTGGCGCTTTTGTCCAGCCCAAAAACCTTCATAAGAGGTCCTGTCAGTTTGGACAAAAACCTTATTATTCCGAGCTCATCCAAAAGCCGCTGCCCCACCATGATGAGCAATACCAAAAGTACAATTTTTAGAAGCAATTTTGCTGTGGAAATAGCCCATTCAGTAAAAACGGGTATAAAACCGGCAAGGTTGAAGGCGCTTTGCCGGACTGCCAGCTGACTTATGGGGGCTTTGGGCAACAGGTAATTGAATATGGCAGCCAAAACAATTCCGCTTACAATGCGCAGTATAATCATTTTGGAAGCTGAAGAGCCAGTTTTCTTCATAACCGCGCTTTCTATAAAAAGGTTATGGGCAGAAACGCTCATGATGCCAAGTATGGTTATTTCTCTTATGGAAAGTGCGAGAGTTTCCATTACCGCCACCGCACTGTACACGTTTAGCGCCATGGCACTGACAATGACAATGGCGGCTTCGCCAGGCAGTCCAAGCAGCTTCATAATCGGAGCCAAAAACCTGGAAATCCATGTCAGTATTCCGCTCCATTTCAGTATGGCTACTCCAAAACTTACCGGAACCATGATGGATGCTAAATATAAAGAAGTCTTCAAACCCGATATGACAGCTTCCCGGATGGCTTTGTGCATACGGATCATAAGATCACTCCTGATTTTCATTGTAAAAATTCTTAGTTCCTCGAAGATTAGTGGTAAAGGCAATTTTATAAAAACCCATACCCTATAATGTATATGCCTGGTCAGATCCATACAATATAAAGTATTGAACTAAAAAACCACTAAGATTCGAGGAACTACATATGAATTGTCTACAGCCATACCTGGCTTGTCAAGTGAGGCAGAGCTTTTGCCATATTCCTTAGCTAGTTCCTGGAAGAATCGTGGCAAATACAAATTTGTCCAAAACCATACCCTGTATTGTATATGCCTGGTCAGATCCATACAATATAAAGTATTGAACTGAAAAGCCACTAAGATTCGTGGAACTACATAAGGGAATCAGGCCAGGGTAAAAGTCTGGCCTTCCCGGCTTGCATCAATTTTAAGGCTGCTTTTATTTTTGACTTTTTCTTTATAGAAAAGCTCCAGTTCCTGCAGTTCCATGTCGCTTCTGTTCGGGTCATGGTGAAACAGCAAAAGATGCTTTACTTTGGCCCTGTTTGCGGCATTTATGGCATGCTCAAAGGAGGAATGGCCCCAGCCGATTTTGCTTGCCCTGTATTCTTTTGCGCTGTATTGGGTGTCGTGGATAAGCAAATCTGCTCCATGAAAAAAGCTTTCTACCCTGGCATTTTCTTCTGTAGCAGCCTTGTTGCCCTCTTCCGCAATGACAGGGTCATAATCAGGGTCTTTGGGGTCGACAGGAAACAGGTTGATAAAGGGTTCATGGTCATAGGCTGTAGCCATGGCCTTGCCTTCATATTCAATGCGATAGCCTAGGCACAAAACCGGATGGTTCAGGTATTTTGTTTTTACAATTACCCCGTCGCCAAGGTCAAGCTGGGTTTCCTTAAGGCTTTGGTATTTTATTTTGGCTGCGAGCTCATCCTGCCTTACCGGCCAGTAGCGATAAGAAAGCTGGGAGCCGATTATTTGCTCCAGGGTTTCATCCTCAAAATTGACGGGACCATGGATGCGCAATGTTGTTCCCGGTATGTAAATCGGGGTGAACATGGGAAAGCCCATTATATGGTCCCAGTGGGTATGGGTCAGGAAAATATCCGCGTCAATAGGGCCGTTTTTAAGGTCGTTTTTTGCAATCCAGTCTCCAAGGCTTCGTATTCCGGAGCCTGCATCTATTATAACCAGTTTTTTGCCGCAGCGTATTTCCAGACAGGATGTATTGCCTCCAAAAATTACCGTGTCCGGGCCCGGTACCGGCATGGAACCCCTGTCTCCCCATATCTTTACAGTGAACATTTGCTGTCTCCTGTCATTTTATATTTAGGAATACGGAAGCTTTTTCTATTTCCGTGCTGACTAAGCTGTCAATTTCTTCAAGCCAGGTTTTTGAAATGCCAAGTTTTTCGTAAATGCCTGGATCCAGCTTTTCCGGATACAGGCAGCCGGAAAAACCTATCCCCTCTCTGTTGGCATAATAATCGGCCGCTGCAACAGCCATTACAATAATTTCATTAGGCCCTTCATAAACATCCAGGCTGTGATGATACTTAATTGAATCCGCAATAGGTCCGTCCAGATGCCATGCATCGGCTATCATGCTCCCAGCTTCTGCATGGTCCATGTCTATTGTGCGCTTTTCTGCCAGGTACAGGGCTATGCGTTCCCTGTCAGCCAGGCTCATGGCCCGTATATACTCATTTGACAAAATGTTGTTCAAGGGGACCTTGCCTATGTCGTGCAGTAGGCCAGCTGCAAAGTATTCATCCAGATGCTGGGCGTCCACTCCTCGTTTTCTGGCTATAAGTTTGGCCACAACTCCGGTGCAAAGCGAGTGTCTCCAGAAGCCTTCCATGTTCAATGCCCTGAACCCGGATTTGTCGGACAGCTTGTCAAGCACCGCTGTATTTAGTGCCAGGTTTTTTACGGTATTTACCCCCAGCATTATGATGGCTCTTACAAGGCTGGTTACCTGATTCTGAAATCCGTAGTAAGCCGAGTTGATAAGCTTCAGCACCTTTCCCATGAGTACCGGATCCAATGAAATAACCCTGTCCAGATCTGTCGGGCTTGTTTTTGGATTGTTGCAAATTTCCATAACCTTTGCCACCGTTGTCGGCAGGCTGGGCATGGAAACAATATATGTTTTTATTTTGCGGGCATAGTCATTTTCCTGCATTTTTTTTCTCCATACGCATATAATCAATAAGTTTTGCCAAACGGGGGGATATGGGAACCCCCATTATTTCCTTTGGCAGTGGCGGAGGAGCATTTGTTGCCTTGGCAATAATTACATCCAGTTTATGGCCGATTCCATTTTTGTACATGGCTTTCTTTTTTTCTTCAGGAAGCAAATTTGTAAGTTCTTTAAGATACTGATACAGCTTGGCTGCTTCTTCGCCAAACAGATCAATTTTTTTGGCTTTGCTCGTATTCGGCTTGTCGCCGTTTTCTGTAACAGGATCCTTATGCGGTTTTTCTGCCTGTTCAGACTTCGTCTGGTCAGACTCCGTCTGGTCAGGCTCTGCTGTTTCGGGCTCTTCTTTATCTGTCCCAGGCAGCTCATTATCTTCTTCTAATGCGCTTTCGTCCCAGGGGTCTTCTGGCTCTTCTTCCATTATAAGCCCAGAGTTTTCCGGGCTTTCTTGCTCTTCTACTTCTTGAACGGGCTCTGCTTCGTCTTCCAAATAATTTTCTTCTGTATCGGGCTTTACAGTTTCTTCAAAATTTTCTGGTCCAAGCTCTTCAGGCTCTGGCTCTGCTGGCTCCAGTTCCTCTAGTTCCGGCTCTTCTTGTTGCCAGCTTGGCTTTTGGGGCAGCCTTTGCTTGGAATATTCAGGCTGTTTTGGAAACTGCTTAGCCTCTGGCTGTTCAGACTCTGTCTGTTCAGACTCTGCCTGTTGTGGCGCTTGCGGGTATCGGGGGGCCTGTGGTGGTGGCTGCTGCTGCTGCGCTTGCGGGTATTGTGAGGCTTGCTGTGGCTGCTGCAGGTATTGGGGAGCCTGCGGTAGTGGCTGCTGCTGCGCTTGCGGGTATTGTGGGGCTTGCTGTGGCTGCTGCGGGTATTGGGGGGCCTGCGGTGGTGGCTGCTGGTATTGCGGCTGCTGCTGCTGCGCTTGCGGGTATTGTGGGTTTTGCTGTGACGGCTGCTGATATTGCTGCTGCTGCGGGTACTGGGGAGCCTGTGGTGGCTGCTGGTATTGCGGAGCTTGCGGCTGCTGTGATTGGGCTGGTTGTGCAGTTTGCGTTGCCGGAGTTTCTGTCGGCAACACTATCGGCTCTTTTTCCGGCTGTTTTAATGCGGGAGCATCTTCATACAGAGTTTCTCCCTTCAGCAAGTCGTTAATTTCGGGTTTGTCATCCGGAATTATTATTTCAGCATTTTCTTCCGGCTCTTCTTTATCAAGAATTTCTTCTTTTTCTTCCAAAAACATTATTTCTTCTGTTTCATCTACAGCAATAGGGTCCGCATAACCCAAATTGAATATATGGTCCTTATCTTCCGAAAAATCTTCCTTTTTAGGTTCTTCCGCAGGTTTTAATGCAGCCCTCAATACTTCAATGTTTTTATCCCAGGCATCTCGCAGCTCTGCAGAATAGTCTTTTACGGCTTTTTCATAAGCCATAAGGGATTCTTCCAGCTTGCCCATATCCTCGTTTTTACCCCTGGCTCCCTGCAAGTTTACCAAGCGGTCTGCGGCCTCTACTGCCCTGTCTTTGTCGCCCAGAGCCCTGTAGCTGGCGGACAATTCAAGCCAGGCCTCCGCATTGTCGGGTTTTTCTTCAAGAATTTCCCGCAATATCTGTGCGCTGTGCATGTGGTTTCCATTGTCCGCATGGGATCTGGCAAGCTCAAGCCTGGCTTGGACGTCTTTTGGCCGAACAGACAAATATTCTTCAAGCTCCTTTATGGCTGCTTCGTAATTGCCGGCTTTTCTGTGTATTTGGGCAAGTTCTATCCTGAATGGGAATTGCTGGGGATCCTGTTTTACAATTTTTTGATAAACGGCTTTGGCTTTGTCAGTTTTTCCCATGGTTTGGAGCAGGGCTCCATACAATTTGAGTGCTTCGATATCATTGGGGTTATGCTTGAGCACTCCTCCAATTGTATCAATGGCAAGGTCAAGGTGACCCAGCTTTTTGTACAATCTGGCAAGCTGGGTTTTCAAGCCGTCATTTTCCGGCATCAGGATTGACAGAGACTGGATTTCTCCAAGTGCTTCGGCATAACGTCCCGTTTTTTCCAGCACATCCTGAATGTTTATGGCTGCTTCCAAATAATTGGAGTCTACTTCAAGGGCTTTTCTGAACCAGCTGACAGCTTCGTCCGGTTTTCCGGCCTCTGCGTATGCCAGGCCAATGCCGTTTCTGGCTGCTGCGTTGTTTTTGTCAAGGGTAATTATCTGCTCAAATACAGAAACAGCTTTTGCTGTTTGCTCGTTTTTGGCTAAGCATTCGCCAAACTTGCTCATGGCTTCTATCCAGCCGGGTCTGCTTTTTACTGCTGCCTCATATTCCTTGATGGCATCGTTTTGTCTGCCCATGGCTTCGTAGGCTATGCCAAGGTTGTAATGAAAAGAGGGATAGTTGGGGTCTATGCTCAAGCCCTTCCAGAAAATTTGTACCGCCTTTGTGTTTTCCTGCATGCCCAGATAAGTGCTGCCCAGGTTGTTGTATGCAAGTACATGCCTGGGTTCCAGCTCTATGGTTCTGGCATAGGACATTTCAGCAGCGCGCAAATTGCCAAGGGCTCTGTGCGCATTGCCAAGATTGAATAGCAGGTCTGCATCTGAAGGCGCTATATCTATGGCTCTTTCCAGGGCTCCAAGGGCATCCATAGCCTTGCCCATATTGAGATAGGCAACAGCCATGCCTTCCAGTCCCCGTACATCGTCATTATACAGCTCAACAATGCTTGAAAAAGCGGCCAGGGCATCTTTTGCACGTCTGGTGCGCAGGTACACGGTGCCAAGTATCATTCTGGCTTCTTTTGACTTGGGCTGTGAAAGGAGATAATGCCTGGCCAATTTTTCGGCTTTTTCAAAATCCCTTAAAACTAGGGCATTTTTGGCTTTTTCCAGGCTTTTCTCCTCTTTGCGTTCAGAGCTCATGGGCTATTCCTTTGGGGGCGCACGCTGACTTCCCTTGCCAAGTCCCCGATATGGGGAGGGTCGGCCTGGTCATAGGCTGCAACAGAAACAAAATACAGGGTACCATTATTAAGGCCGCTAAGCACCAAACTGGAAGCATTCCTGTCAGGCACCATAATGGGACTTGGGCCTTCTTTTGCTCCTGTTCCAAAGTATTCTCCCTGGGACCCTCCATAATACACCAGATATCCGGCTATATCAGCCTCGCTGTTCTTTTTCCAGCGTACTGTAATGCGTTTGTCACCTGCGATGGCCGACAAGCTCTGTGGGGCCCCCGGTGCTCTGTCCGGCTCATAGCTGACAGCAAGCGAATAAAATGATGGAGAGTTTTCTCTTTTGGCATCCGGATATAATTCCATGCGTATTTGCATATAACAGCCTTTGCCGGGGGTGTTAAGTGCGCCAGGCTTAAAAGCTGTCCATTCCGGGTAGCTTTCGGTCCAGCCAGCGGCGCTGTCGCCGGAACGGTAGCTCCAGTGTATGGCGGATTCTCCAGGCTGCCTAACTCTTACATTTATGCCCGTTATACTGCTGTTGCTGTGGCCCAGGTCCAGGATCGGAGACAGGGCAATGCCTCCTTCTGCCGCATAAGGCCGCAAAAGGGGTTCCTCTATAAATTCCGGAGCAATCAGGAATTCATCAATAAGCCCGGTGTAATTGTGCGCCAGTTCCAGCCTGCCAGACGAGCCCGGAATTGGTGTATAAACATCTCCTGCCTGCCTGCCGCTGGATGTGGCATAGGCTGTTGCTTCCACTTCTCCGTCCATAAGATATTCCAGCAGCCCTGTCCCCGCATCAAAGCGTACAAGATGATGGGACCAGCTGCCCGGTATCAAATTTTTTCGGCCATGAAGGCTGATTGTAAACGGTGAGCCGTTTGCAGGGGCAAAAAAATCAATAAAACCAAAAACCAGTTTGCCGTTCATTACAAGGCAGGAAATCTGCTGGGCCAGGGTGGCTCTTCCTGTTTGCCTGCTTGCCTTCCATAAAAAAACAATTTCTCCGGAATCGGCTCTTGCGGGCTTAAGCCAGAACTCTAGGCTAAGGTCCCGGATAGGGTTGTTGGGTGCAAAGGCTGCTCTGCTGCCAGGGGTAAGGGTCAGGCCGCTAAGCGGCGCCCTGAAGGAGGCAGAACCGCTTCCAAAACGGGCTTCCTGGCCCTTGTAATACTGGCCTTTTACTGCTACGGACCAGCCCCCCGCCATATCAGCAGGCTTGTCTTCGTCAAAAGACAAATATAGGTCGGCTTTGGCAGGATTTGTTGTTGTTTTTATGGACAACTCGGGTTTGCCGGAAGATATGCCCAAAACAGCATTTTTAAGCAGCCAGTTTCCCTGTGAAGCAGCGGCATCCAGATCTATAATTTCTTCGGCAAACAGGCTTGAGCCAATGCTTGCAAATAAAATCATTGCAGCAAAGGTTTTTGTTGAACGGAAAATCATTCTGTATAATACCCCTATCCGTTTGGATGGATTGGACCATTTTGGCCGGCGAAGGCTCCACTTTTTCGCAAAACCCCGTTATCTTATTATCGATGATTATGGACGATAATAAAGCTCAGGCTGCAAGCAGTTTGAAGGACAGGGCCAAGCAGGCGCCGGACAGTCCCGGGGTTTATCTGTACAAGGACAGCGATGGGACTGTCATATACGCTGGAAAGGCCAAGTCTCTCAAAGCTAGGCTTGCTTCATATTTTTCCGGCAAAAGGGATGTAAAAACCAGGATGCTGGTGTCCAAAGCCAGCTCGCTGGACTGGATACTGGCAGAAACCGAATATGAAGCCCTGCTGCTTGAAAGCAATCTTATAAAAGAATATAGCCCAAAATACAATATAAACCTGAAGGACGGGAAAACATATCCTTCCATAAGAATTACAAACGAGGATTTCCCGCGGGTTTTCAGGACAAGGCGCATAATAAATGACGGCAGCAGGTATTTTGGGCCCTTTCCGAGTGCGGATATCATAGACCGCTATTTGGATCTGATACGAAGGCTTTTTCCTTTGAGGCGCTGCAAGACGCTGCGTAACAGGGATACGCCATGCATGTATTACCATATAGGACGCTGTCCTGGTCCTTGTGCAGGCAAGATAAGCAAGGAAGACTATGCCCTTATAGTGGAAAAAGTGGCAGCCCTTTTGTCTGGCAAGGTTGACGAGCTTGTTGCTTCTCTTAAAAAGGAGATGGAGGAGGCGGCATCTGCCCTGCAGTTTGAAAAGGCGGCAAAGCTGAGGGATTCCGTAAAAACCATAGAAGCCTTTCATGGAGAATCGGGTATTATCGATTTTGCCCAAGGGGACAGGGATTATATTGCATGGGCCTTTGACGGCAGCCTTGTGGATTTTGCTGTTTTTCAGACCAGGGGCGGAAAGCTGCTTGGCAGGGACCTTTACCGCGAGAGGAGTGCGGCTCCCGAAGAGGAGGCTGCTGCCAGCTTCATTGTGGCCTATTACAACAAGGAAAGGCTCCCGCCTCCTGAAATTTTTGTAAAGGAAACACAGGGGCTTGAACTGGTATTGGACTATTTGAAAAAGCATTTGGGCAGGGAAGTAGAGATAAAAATTCCTGATGAAAAAAGGCACGAAGCAGCCATGGCCATGGCTGAATATAATGCCAGGGAAGATATTAGGAAACGCCGCAGGGAAACTGGGGATCTGGAAGCGCTGGAAGCTTTGCGCAATATACTGGATTTGGAAGCGCTGCCGGAACTCATAGAAGGTTTTGACATAGCCCAGTTGTCTGGCAAGTTCAGCGTTGCATCGCTGGTCACTTTTAAAAGCGGGATACCCAACAAAAAAGGCTACAGGATTTTTAAAATCAGGAGCCTGGATGGAGCAATTGACGATTTTGCAGCCATGCGGGAGGCTGCGGCAAGGCATTATACCCGTGTGCTTAATGACGAAGGAGAGCTTCCGGACCTCATTTTAATAGACGGTGGGCGGGGGCAGGTAAGCGCGGTTGGCAGCATACTGGAAGCCCTTGGGGTGGATATACCGCTTATAGGCCTTGCAGAAGGCAATGAGGAAATATGGCCCAGACATGCAAAAAAAGCACTGGTTTTACCCAAAAACAATCCGGGCTTGCGGCTTTTGGTGGCCGTGCGGGATGAAGCCCACAGGTTTGCCACCAGCATGAACCAGAAGCTGCGCGGCAAGACAGTAGGCTTTCCGCTTCTTGAAGCGGTCAAGGGGGTTGGGCCGGTCAGGGCGCGCAGGCTTATGGACGCATTTGGCTCCCTGGCAGCTGTGGCCGAAGCGGAACCGGCTTATATAGCGCAAAAATCCGGCATGGACAAAGAGACAGCAGCCCTTGTGCGCGAAGCCGCTGCCATGGCCTTAAAGGGCAATGCATGAGGTATAAAACGCCGCTGCCAAGCCTGTTTGTCATGGCTATAATTCTCACTGCAGTGCTTTTGCCGGGTTCCAGCCTGCCGGATAATCCCGGTATACCGGGCCTGGACAAAATCGTTCATTTTTTGATGTTTTTTGGCCTGGCTGCGGCTATCCACCTGGATTTTGACATAAGAGGCAGGAAAAAGCTTGTGTACTGTATTGGCTTTGGCCTGCTTTTTGCTGTTGCAACAGAGTTGTTGCAAATTTTGGTGGATGGCCGGGCTTCGGAAATGCTGGATGCAATTGCAGACTGCTCGGGTTTTCTTTTTGGGCTATGGTTCAGAAAAGGGCTTGCCAAAACGCTTGTCCGCCCGGCGGACAGGATTATGGCTTTTCTTCGCATTCAAAAGTAATATATAGTTCCCCAAACCTTGGTGTTAGAGTTCGTTTTACAAAAATATTGGCTTATATTGTATAGGCTTGATCGGCTTCATACAATATATAGTACCCAAAAGTTATAACACTAATCTTCTGGGAACTATGTAAAGTAATACGTCAGCAAAAGGGCTCACCCTCTTTACCATGATTTGCCGTCTGTTATATATTTTTACGCAGCAAAATTATGAACTTCCATTCAATCCTTAACCCGTCCCTTTTGAAAGACCAGCTTGATTTGCTGGCAAGGCTGTACAATAAAGCCGATCTGGCTGTGGACAATTTTGTAAAAAAATCCGGAGTCAGCTGCCCTTTTGGCTGCGGCAGCTGTTGCGAAGGCTTTGTGCCCGACATACTTCCCCTGGAAGCTGCAGCACTGGCTGCCTTTATAGCCATAAAAAACAGGCCCATGGCTTACGAAATGGCAGCCATGGGCTTAAGTTCAAGGGATGGCAGCACAACATCCTGCCCCTTGTATAATAAAGAAACCTCCTATCATTGTTCCGTGTACGAAGCCAGACCCCTTATTTGCAGGCTTTTTGCCTTTTCTGCCGTAAAAAGCAAGACCGGAGAAGAGGCCTTTTCTGTTTGCCTCCACGGTTTGAGCTCCAGCGGCATACGAAAGGCAAAGGGCGGGATGCTTAAAGAAAGTTTTGGCATTATGCCGCCCGTAATGGCGGATTTTGGCATGGAGCTGGCTGCCATGGAGCCGGATTCTTCGGCAGACAGAAAAATATTGTCTGAAGCCGTTCAGCTGGCTATGCCCAAGGTTTTATTCATTATTGGCCTTGGGGACAGCGATCCGTGGCATAGCGGCCCCGGACTAAAGCCTCTTCTTACAAAAGCGGGATAAAAGCATTTGAAATTTGCTTTGCAAGTCAATAAACCAGTATTTTTAACTAGTTCCTGGAAGCTTAGGGATAAAGCCAGTTTTGCCCAAAACCATACTCCATATTGTATATGCCTGGGCAGCTTTATACTATACCTAGTACTAAATTCAAGTGTATCAAAGCTTCCAGGAACTATATATTTTCTACAAGCATTGAGAGGAGTTTATGATGAAACTTGTATTTTCCGCTCCTGGCATGTCCTGCGGGCATTGCAAAGCAAGAGTCGAGAAGGCTTTGGCGGCTGCTGGCTTTAAAGACGGTGTACAGGTCAATCTGGATGACAAGACGGTAACGGTAGAAAGCAACGGTTCTGCCGAAAAACTTGCTGCCATAATCACGGATGCCGGCTATCCGGCCACTTTAATATAAGGCCAATTGGCAAACAGCGGTAAAGCTTTACATTACAGGAAAAAACTGACTCCGGAAGCAGAAAAGCTGTTTGTACTGCAAAGGGGGCTTACGGGTGCACGCAGCCTGGCCGGCAAGGCCTACATGGAAGACCCCGCCCTATTAAAAGCATATACCGACTATTACAGCGAAGTCACCAAAGCCCAGCTTAGGCGCATTATTGCGCTTGCAGGAATTAAGGCAGAAAGCGTTCTGGATATGGGCTGTGGCCCGGGGGCGCTTTCCATGGCTTTTTTGGAGCATGGTGCTTCAAAATTCTGCTTGCTTGACGCGTCCGGGGCAGCCCTTGCCCAAGCAAAAAAAAGCCTTAAAGATTATGCAGGCAAAAATAGGCATGTTATAGAAGTTGAGGCTATGGAAGCCGATCTAGAAAAGCCTTTAAAACTGCCTTCAATCAATTTTGAGCTGCTGGCCTTTGCGCATGTGCTTAACGAAATAGGGCAAGGGCAGGCGCAGGCTGCCCTGAAAATCCGATTAAGGCTGGTTACAGAAGCTGCCCGCGCTTTGGCTCCAGGCGGCAGGCTGCTTGTCATGGAGCCGGCCAGCCTTACAACCAGCCGGGACAACATGGCCCTAAGGGACAGCTTGCTGAATGCAGGCTGGACAGTAGTAGCTCCTTGCACAACGCAGGAGCCCTGCCCGGCACTCCTGGCTGGCCTGCAGCACAGCTGCCACGATGAAGCTTGCTGGGAAATACCACCCATGGTCAGACAGCTTTCTGAGCAGCTTTGCCTGGACCGCGGTCTTGTAAAAATGTCCTGGTTTTTGATGGCTCCTACCGGAGCTGCTGTGTTGCAGGCCAGCCATGCGGGGCGTTATCGCATTGTTTCCGCGCCCATGCTGAACAAGGGAGGGCGTGTGCGCTATCTGCTATGCGGCAAGGAAGGGCGTTTTTCTTTTTCTGCCAAAAAGGATGACAAGGCAGCAATGGCTGGCGGTTTTTTCGGCCTGAAGCGCTATGATTTGATATCTGTCAGCAAGCCCGAACCCAGGGAAGGAGGCTGGGGCTTTGGGCAAAACACTGAAATACTGTTTTAAAGCTGTCTGGGTTTTCTAGTTACTGAATCGGCTTTTGTTGCTATAAAACTTGTTTAGTTCCTGGAACCTTTGAGGGAAAACCGATTTTACTAAAAATAGTACTTTATAGAGTATATAGCCATTCTTTTCATACAATATGTAGTACCAAAAGCAACTGTCTCAAAGGTTCCAGGAACTAGTAAAATCTTAAGAGGGCTTACTTCAAGCTGTCGTATAAGCCCTGATATTTTTCATGTATCATTCTTGCGTCAAATGCATAATAGTCATCCAGCATTTGCTTCAGTTCCGCTTCATCAAAGTACTTGTCAGCATCCGGAAAAAATACCTTGTCTTCCTTTGCAATATGCAGCGGGTAAAAATCGCCAAGCCAGTTAATTATTTCTGCAACCTCGTTCACATGGCTTTTTTCCCCGTTTTTTATTTTGCTGTTCAGGCTTAGCAGTTCTCCCACCTTTTTTCTGGCCATGATATGTTCGTTTACCAAGTCCTGCATTATGACTTTGTCTTTTGGATTAAGACTTTTGGACTCAAGTTTTTTGAACAGTATGTCCTCTTCCTTGCCATGGTGGGTCCTGTCCGCATATACCTTGATAAAGTCTACCACCTTGTCTACTACAACGGGGTCGTAGTTGCCATTTTTGTAGGTTTCCATTTTTTCTTTTATCACTTTGAGCATTTTTTCTATAAGTCTGTGCTCAATCATCAGCAATCCTCGTGCCGTCATATTGCCTCCATTAAAATTAAAAGATTAACTAGTTCTTCGAAGCTTAGTGGGAAAGGCAATCTTATAAAATACCATACCATATATTGTATATACCAGGCCGTTTCATACAATATAAAGTATTGAATTAAAAACCCACTAAGCTTCGAAGAACTACAGATAGATTATAAGCTAATTCTCCGGCTGGTCCAATATGGTAATTCCCGGAAGCGAAAGGCGTTCAAGGTATTCCAGAAAAGCTCTTGGCCCTGATGAATAGTGTATTCCTGTTACTTCATCTGGCACTTTGTATCGGTAACTGTCATGGCAAATGACCACCTTTGTTCCGTTTGCCGCCGCTGATAGGAGCATTGCTTCTATGTCTGCCGCTCCGTAGGGGTTTAGTGGCCCTATCCACAAAATGGTTCCCACGCCATTGATGGCTTCTGCCAGAAGAGCCGGGGGCAATTCTGCCGCCAGCAGTTGGGGGTAGGTTTTGATAAGCGCATAAGCCTGAGAGCCTGGTTCCGGCTGTGTTTTTCCCTCGGCTGTGGCCAGCAAGTCCACGCGCGGCAGTATGGCTGCCATCACCCCGAACTTTGCAGCGGCTTCCGTGCCCCTGAATACAGCCACAAAAGGCCTGGCCGCTTTTTCCAGCAGGTAGTCCAGAACCTTAAGCTCCCGCTCCACCATAAGTCCTGCAAGGCGTTTTTCACAGTAACGTGGAGCTCCCACTATGCTTGCATGCCGACGGTCACTCACATTGAATGCGTCATTCACATACAAGCCGTCACCCAGCTCGGCAAGGGATCTGGCAAAGCCCTCGTCATTGTCCTTTTCGCCGGTTGCAAAACGCAGATTTTCTATTATATTTACGGCGCCTTTTACCATGTTTTCCGGGCGTACCAGCAGGCCGGAAGTTGCAACGCTAAGCGGATGAAAAACAAGCTTGTCGCCCAATACGCTTTTAAGCACTTCCGCAACGGGTTTCAGACTGTATGCGGCATAAAGGCTTTCCCTGGAATGTTCGTGGCCTTTATACAGGCCCGGATCCCCAAGATGGGAGCAAACCACGGGAGTGGCGCCTTTTTCCAGTAATTTTTCCAGGCTGGGTATAATTCTAAGCACGCTCTCCCGGTCAGCCACCTGGCCGTCTGTTATAAACACGTTTCCGTCTACCCTGACAAGAACGCGCCTGTTATCAAGGAAGTCGGCATTTTCAATTCCAAGGCGCTTTATGCCTGTCTCTTTGCTTAGACCGGCCAGCTGTTCGTTTATCAGAAAGCGGACATTTTTTACTATTTCATGGGTGCTTTCCGATTTGGCTGCTTCCACGAGGCTCTTTACAGGTATGTAGAATTCGGATATGGGCGCTATTCCCCTGTATACGGCACCGGTGTTTCCGTCCACGGTGACCCTTTCTCCTTCCGCAACGGACTGGTTTCCGGCAGCACGGAAAATTACCCTTTTGTTTTCCATGTCTATTTCTGCGTCGCTGCAGCCCACTATGCATGGCTTGTTTATGGACATGGCGGTTATTGCGGCATGGGATGTACGTCCAGGATAGATGGTTACTATAGCGCTGGATCCGTTCATTATTGCAAAGTCGGTGGGCTTGGTGGTATGGGCAAAGAATATTACGCTTTCGCGTTTTTTCTCGGCTTCTTCCAGTCTTTTTTCGGTAAGCACCAGGGTTCCGGATACCACCCCGCCGTTAATCGGCACCCCTATGCACAGGGGCGGATTCCATCGTCTTACCTTGAAGTCGGCCCTTGGCAGGGCTATATGGGCATTGGAGCTTTCTATCCTGTCAAGCCTGCTGCGGTATTCGTCCGCATTTATGATACCTCGCTCGAGATAATCGGTGTCGGCCATCAGCTGTGCAAATGCGCCAAGCCTGGCAGCCCTTGTCTGAAGCAGGAACAGGCGGCCAGATTCCACGGTAAACTCCAGGTCCAGGTCCTGCCTGTACCTGGCAATAAGCCTGGCTTTGAGCACTTCCAGTTCCTGCTTTGTTTCCGGGGGCAGCTTGCCTATGGGTTCGGTAAGGGAGCTGCCCATCACAATTTCTTCACCCTGTGCCAGCTGCTTGAATTCTCCAAACAGCTCGTCTGCTCCAGTTATGGGGTCTCTGGTAATTACCACCGCGCTTAGCGAGTCCATGTCCAGATTGCCAAACACCATGCGCTGTACGGTTACGGCGGTTTCCGAGCCTATGCTTGTGGCCAGGGTTTTTGCAAAGTCATCCACAGCGCTGGACACTCTGGATCCGTAAACAAGGTTGATGCAGCGCAACAGCTGGTCCATGGGGTCCGTAAAAAAATCAGGCCCAAGTATGTCAGACAAATAGGTTTCCAGCAGATGGTTTTTTTCCGAATCCATGGCCTCTTCAAGCCTTTGTACGAAGCTGCCGGAATCGTTACGCCATGCACCTATGGCATTGGCCGTGTTTTCCAGAAAACGTCTGTAAAGCACATCGGTAAAAGCCTTGCCGTGCCGCCTTGCAAGGGCTTTTATTGTGCCCGGCACAAGCCCGACGTTCAGAATTGTAACCATTACTCCCGGCATGGAGATGGGGGCTCCAGATCTAACCGATACCAACAGCGGGTTGGTGCTGTCGCCCAGCTGTTTTCCGCACTGGTTTTCCAGTTCCAAAAGCAGGTCCTTGATCAGCTTTGTAAGTCCTTCCGAAAGGCCGCCATTTTCCTTTTTGCAGCTGTAAGCCAGCGCTTCAACATCCTCAAAAAGCGGATAGCCGAGCACAAAGGCTTCGGGCACATTAAGGCCCATGGATGCCATGTCTATAAGGCCGTTGCCCTTTCCGCCCAAAAACGGCCTGGCCAGCTGGCTGGCGCCAGCCCAGGTGCTTGCGCTGCATGCATTCTTGCCCATGCTCAGGTGCTCGGGGCCCGGCCTGTAATCGGAATAAAGATGCATGCTTGCGTTTCTCTGCTCAAGTTCCGCATCTATTGCCGATGCGATTTTTTCCACAAACTCGGACAGGACATGAATCTGGGTTCTGCGTATAAAGTTGTTAAAAAATCTTGTCTTGATTGGCGACAGCCTGGAAGTGGGAACGTCGTATGCGTCAAGTACCAGGTTGAGGTAGGGCCCCATTTTGTCTATCAGGTCATTTTGCAAGAAGTGCTGCAATTGCCCGCTGATGGATGCTATGCTCCGCTTGGCTTTTATGTAGTCATAGGACGATGATTCTCGCAATTCGTCCAGCTCGATTTGCCTTCTTTCCACATCACCTATGGCAAGACCCTTGATTGTGGAAATGTTTAGCAGCTCCCGCAAAACAAGAAGGGCTGAACGGAACTTTTTGGGGCTTACATCCGCGTAATGGTTGTTGGTAAGGTCGTTGGCCAGAAGAAAAATAAGCCGGCCAAAAGACAGGTCCACAAGGATTAGTTCGTACAGCCCTATGCGTCCTTCGTCATAGGACTGCTTGAGCCCCTGCTTGAAGCTTGTAAGCCTTTTCAGCATTTCCAGTATTACATGGCTTTCTTTTAATCTTTCCGGATCAAGTCGCTGCAGAAAGCCTTCTATTTCTGCCCGCAAAAAGCAGCGTTCAAAAAGCGGTATGTTTTGCTTAAGGGATTCTTTTATTGCCGCCAGGTCTCCTACCTGGTAATCCCAAAGGTAGCTTAGCCTTTCCAAGAGTTCGTTGGCCAGGTCTATAAAGGCCGGGTCTTCATCATCAATATCAAAACGGCTTGGCAGGGCCACATAGCCGGCTTTCATGATGGGGCCCGGGTTGCCGTTTACCAGTGCCAGGTAGGGTTTCAAATATGCTCCCATGATTCTTGGAGACAGCCGTCTGTGTACTTCCTTTCTCAAGTCACCGGCAAAACCCCTTAAAGGGTCATCTTCGCTGCGCTCTTCCTCAAATGCTTCTGCAAGCATGCGTACCTGCTCTATCATGTCTTCCGAGTCGCCTCGCACCGGCAGTTTTTTAACCACTTCCCTTGCAAAGTAAATAAAACGCGGAGACGGGTTTTTGATGGAATCAAGTGCGTTTCTTGTCGCTTTCTCCAGGTTTGAATGGGTTTTTTCTATATCGCCCGAGCGGGTGCGCGCGTCCGCAATGGACTCGTCCTGGCCTAGAAGCCTCAGGTTAAGTAGCAGTTCTATCAGCAAATCCAGGGCTTCGTCTTCGCTGGCGGCATGACTTACCATGTCCAGTTGTCCGGTAATGCGTTCCCAGTTGTCAAGGCGGCTTTTGTTTTTGGAGTCCTGATTCATGCCTCTATTATATCATGCTTACAGGCTTGTGCGTAAAAAGGCTGATGAAAGCAGCAGTACAAGAAGCTCGGCCAGCTCTACTGCGGCTCCCATGGCATCACCCGAGTATCCGCCCAGGTTTTTGCTATACCACAGCGCCACAAATGCGCTTGTCATAAGCGCAAGCAGCCCTCCGCTAAGGATGGCAGCTCCCGCGCCAATGGCGCCATATTGGATGCCGTAAAAAATGGCCGGCAACACAGCCGCTGCCGAATAGCCCACGGTGGCCTTTACGGCGGATTGCTGGCCGAGCATGGCGGCCAGGCCGGTTTCTGCGTATGGTTTTGCAAAAATGCCTACAAGAGCGGCCGCATAACGCCCTGTTACAGGCGCCAAAAAGACTGCCCCCCAAAGCAGGACCTGATGCCCGGATACCAGCCTTTCCAGCGCAAAAAGCCTTGCTGCCAGGTATACAAAACCAAAGAAAAGGGCAAAGGAGCCCAGGTGCGGGTCTTTTAGAACTTTCCGCCTTTTTTCTGCATCCCCGGCGGCGAGCCCGGCAGCGTCCGCACTGTCCAGCAGGCCGTCAAAGTGAAAAAGATTAAACAGCATGTATTGGCAGAAAAGCGCGGACAGGGCGCAAAGCAGGCCCGGGCCGAAAAGCAGCCTGCCAAGCCACAGGCCGAATCCGGCGGCCAGCGCAGCCAAAAGCCCCGTCAGCGGCATCCAAAGGCTGAAGCTTTTGTAGTCGGGCTCCGCCTTGAGCCGCAGCGGAATGCGGGAAACAAGGCTCAAGGCGGACAGAAAACCGTGAAGCAGTTTATTCATATTCACAGCTCCGTATTATTGTGACAAGTTTTTAATGACCGCGCTAGCGGCGCTTGCGCGTGCTTGCGTGTGCAAGCGACCATGCTTTTGCAAGCATGCTTTGGGCCGCCAGCTGTTCTGCCCATGAAAAAAGTTCTATTTCAATTACACCATTGAAATTCCGGACAAAAGGCGCCAAATCCCGGAGCCATGCTTCGTTGCCGGTAAATAGAACATGGTCTTTTGCGCCGTCAAAGCCGTGAACATGGATTTCTTTTATCCTGTCCGCCCTTTCGGCCACCCATTCGGCCGGACAACAGCCTTCCATAAGAAGATGCCCTATATCCGCGCATAGCGGCATGGGCCCAAAAACCGAACTGGCCATGGCCTTTTCCGCCAAGTTAAAATTATATAAGCGAGTGTTTTCCAGCAGAAAGCGCTCCGTCCCGTGGGATTCTCTCCATTTGTCCATAACAGAGGCAAACTCTGCCATGGCATTTTTGTTCCTGGGCGGATGGATTATGTAATGTTCGGTAAAATCTGTTGTGGCCAGGATCAGTTCCTCGTGTTCCAGTAAAACCTCGTCTGGCATGTGCACTGTAAATAAAAATGAAGTGCTGTAAGCCCTTATTTCCGCCAGTTCCCTTTTTAACAGCGCCTTGGCATCCTCGTCATAAAAGAAGAACAGGAGTTCTACTGCACGGCAGGAGCTGTTCTTGTGCAAAAAATCCAGGTTCTCCTTGTATGTTCCGGGAATGACGTAGGACGGTACGGAAATGCGGAAGCTCATTTTAGGCGCAGCGGAATGCCGGAAACAAGCAGCTCTACCGAGTCTGCCGCCGCTGCCAGCATTGAATTTATTGTGCCCAGTGCAATGCCGTAGCGCCTGGACATTGCATCTGCCGGTATTACGCCCATCCCTGTTTCGTTGCTTACAATTATTATGTCCCTGGGCATTGCAAGCATGAAGCGCTCCAGGATTTGCGGCCATTCCGCTTCTCTGCCGGCAAAAAAAAGGTTGTTAAGCCACATGGGTATGCAATCCAGTATACACTGGCTCGTCCCATGTTCGGCTATGATCCTGTCAATATCCACAGGCTCTTCCACTGTAATAAACCCGAGGCTTGCACGCTCTTCCTTGTGCCTTTTTATTCTTTCCCGCATTTCGTCATCCATGGCTTCCGCGGTGGCAATAAAAACTTTGCCCGGCCCGTAGTTTTGTGCCAGCACTAGAGCCCTGCGCGATTTGCCAGACTTGATTCCGCCCGTAAGTAATACTCTCATAGAATGGATATACCGCCAAAAGATAAGTTTAGTTTTTCGAAGATTAGTGATAATGGCAATTTTGTCAAAAACCCTACTAGGTAATGTATAAGCCAGGCAGCTTCATACAATATATAGTACCGAATTCAAAAGCCACAAATCTTCGCAGAACTATAAAAGATTAAACTCTGCCGTTGCTTTTTTCAATGCAACGGCAGTTCTGTGAATTGCATAAAAAATTTATTTTTTGCCGGGTTTTGCCTTGGCAGCAGCTTTCGGCTTTGCATCCTTTTTGGCTGCAGCGGCATTTTTGGGCGCAGCTTTTGCAACGGGCTTAACAGCCGCTTTTGCGGGCTTGGCTATGGGCTTGCTTTCCGCTTTGGCTTTAATGTCCTTTTGGGCCGCTTTGCTTGGCTTTGCCGCAGCCGTTTTTGCCGCTTTTGGAACGGCTGCTTTTGCCGGGACTTTAGCTTCTTTTTTCTTTTCTTTGACCGCAGTTTTGGAGGCAGGCTTTCCTTTTGCCGGGTCTTCCTGCTTGATTACAGGAAACGCCAGCTCCGGCTTTGCGCCCGGTTTTGGCTTTAGGCCGCTTTTGCGGGCAAACGCGCACAAGCCGCCAATGGCCTGCGGAAGGTTTACAGAGGGATTGTAGCCCTTTGCATCTCTGGCCCATAATGCAATGTTTTGGCTAAAGACCGAGAAAAGGGCTTCGCTTACCCATTCGGCTTCCGCTTTCGGAGCAAGTTGGCCGGCGGCTGCAGCTTCTTCCGCAACCGCTCTTATTGCTTTCTGGAAGGCTGCCTGCATTTTTTCCGTTTTGGCCAGCAGCTCGCTATACTGCCTAAAAACCGGATCCGGATAGGCAATAATATAAGAATAATCATTGCTATTTGCAAGGCCGTCAGCAATGCCCGCAAAAGCGGCTTCAAGCCTGTCCAGACCGCTGCCTCCAGCCTTTTCGATACAGTTGGCAAAAAAACCTAAATACAATTCTGTAACAAAGTGAAGGGATTTAAACAGACCGTCCACGCCCTCAAAATGTCTGAATACAGCGGGTTCCGTTACTCTTGCCTTGCCGGCAATATTTTTGAGAGTGGCAGACCTGGGACCCTGGCTTTTTATGACCAAAGCTGCAGATTTCAGTAATGTTGTTTTGGCCTTGGAGAATGGCCAATCAGTTCCAAAAAATGTTTCTTCTGTTTTCATAGCCAAATATTAACCCGGTTTTTCGGATATGAGAAGGGACAAGTTAGGTTTTTTTTAAAAATTTGGCAAAATATTCCGGGTTATAGCATTGTTATGTCGTTAAAACTTCAGCTTTCTCCAAGATAAGCTTTTCTTACCTTGTCGTCCGCCAAAAGTTCCGGTCCGCTGCCGGCAAGGCTTATTCTTCCGGTTTCCAGCACATAGGCGTAATCCGCTATTTCCAGTGCGGCCTTGGCATTTTGTTCCACCAGCAGTACGGTAACGCCTTCCCGGTTTATGGTTTGGATTATGCCAAAAATCATTTTTACAATAAGGGGAGCCAGGCCAAGGGACGGTTCGTCCAGCATTAGCAGTCTTGGTTTGGCCATTAGCGCCCTGCCCACTGCTAGCATTTGCTGCTCCCCTCCGGAAAGGGTGCCAGCTCTCTGCTTTTTTCTTTCCTCTAGGCGGGGGAACAGTTCGTGCACCTTGTTTCTGTCCCTTGCTATTTCCGCCTTGTCTTTTCTGGCAAAGGCTCCTAGGCTCAGGTTTTCTTCCACGCTCAGATTCGGAAAAATCCTTCTGCCTTCCGGAGCAAGTACCAGGCCGCTTTCCACCAGGTCTTTGGTACGGAGGCTTTTTGTGGAATTTCCGTCAAAACTGATATTTCCGGTGCTTGGTTTTACAAGCCCGATGATGGCCTTGAGGGTGGTGCTTTTCCCTGCGCCGTTGGCTCCTATAAGTGTTACTATTTTGCCCTTTGGCACTCCAAGCGATATGCCCTGGAGTGCGTGTATTCCGCCGTAATGTACAGACAGCTTGTCTATGTCGAGCATCAGTCCACCCCCAGATAGGCTTCTATGACTTTTTTGTTGCTGCGAATTTCGTCCGGAGTTCCGTGGGCAATGGTTACGCCATAATCCAGCACATACATCCTCTTGCAAATTCCCATTACAACCTGCATGTGGTGTTCTATTAACAATATGGTCAGGTCAAAATCGTCGCGTATTTTTGCTATGAAGTCCATCAGCTCTATTGATTCCTGCGGATTCATGCCAGCTGCCGGCTCGTCCAGAAGGAGCAGCGATGGCTCCGTTGCAAGGGCCCTTACGATTTCCAGCCTGCGCTGTTTGCCATAGGGCAGGCTGGTGGCTGCTTCATGGGCTTCGTCCGCCAGTCCTACGGACGCAAGAAGGGACATGGCCATTTCTTTTGAATGCTTCTCTTTTTTCATGTAGCCCGGAAGGTGCAGGGTTGAGGAAAAAACCCCCACCCCCATACGCAAATGCCTGGCTACAAGTACATTTTCTATTACATTCAGGTCTTTCCACAGCCTTATGTTCTGAAAGGTTCTGGCTATGCCCAGTTCCGTGATGCGGTTGGGCTTAAAACCGCTTATGTCCCTGCCCTTAAAATAAATATGTCCAGAACTTGGTTTGTATACGCCTGTTATGGCGTTAAAAGCGGTGGTTTTGCCCGCACCGTTTGGTCCTATAAGGCCGACAATTTCATTTTTCCCAATTTCCATATTCAGGCTGGATACGGCTGTAAGGCCGCCAAAACGCATGTTCAAGTCCGTCGTTTTAATCATGGTTTGATCCCGTTCTTGCTGCTGTTTTTATGAGCCCTGTTACCGGCTGAAAAAACGCGTTTGCCCGCGCCTATAATGGCGTCCCAGGAAAACTCCCTGTTGCCCATCAGCCCCCTTTGGCGGTACAGGACTACAAGCATCAAAAGCAGCGAAAACATGACCATTCTTAAGCCTGGCAGCCCGTTGGTCTTTATAACAAGCAGGTTCATGGGCATGTCCAGGAAGCGGAGAGCCTCCATCAAAACCGTTACAACTATGGCGCCTATCACCGAGCCGCTTATGGAACCGTTGCCTCCAAGAACAACTATAAGAAGAATGTTGAAGGTCAGGGGAAGCATGAACATTTTGGGGTCTATGGTGGTGATCATATGCCCAAGAAGCGCTCCTCCAACACCTGCCATGAAGCTGGAAATAACAAAACTTACGGATTTTACCCTGGTTATATTGACGCCCATGGCTTCTGCCGCTATTTCGTCATCCCTTACGGCTTTCATGGTTCTGCCGTAACTTGACCTGGTAAGCGCCCAGGTAAAAAGGACGGACAGGGCAGCCACCGACCATACTACAGGGGTGGTGGAATGCTTGGTTATGCCTTTAAGGCCCTGGGCGCCGTTGGTTAGGCGCTGTGCGTTGGTAAGCAGAACCCTAATTATTTCCGCAAAGCCCAGTGTAGCTATGGCCAGATAGTCGTCTTTCAGCCTTAAAGCCGGAAAGCCTATTATAAAGGCTGCAATCCCAGCACAAAGGCCGGCGGCAATCAGGGCAAGAACAAATGGCAGCTGTATATTTTGCAGGAATGGAACTATGGGTTCCAGGAAAAAGTTCATTTCTTTCTGGCTAGGGCTCATGGTAAGAAGGGCGCTTACGTAGGCACCCACCGCCATAAAACCGGCATGTCCAAGCGAAAAAAGTCCGGTAAATCCGTTAAGAATGTTCAGGGAAAGGGCCAATACTATGTAAATCGCCGACAGGTTAAGAATTCTTATGGCAAACCTGCCGAGGAACAAATCTGCAAATCCAAGAAAAATTGCAAGGCAAGACAAGGCTGCAATGGACAGAATAGTGTTGCGTTTCAGTTTCATACAATTATACCTTTACGGTCTGCTTTTTGCCCAACAGGCCGGATGGCTTGACGAGCAGCACAAGGATCAAAAGGACAAATGCAAAAGCATCTCTGTAGCCAGTCAGTTCCGGAAGAAGAGCAACAATCATTATCTCCAGAAAACCGAGCAAAAAGCCGCCCAGAACCGCGCCCTGAATATTTCCTATTCCGCCTATAACGGCTGCAATAAAGCATTTTAGGCCCGGCATTATACCCATAAGCGGGTTTAGCTGGGGGTAGCGCATGGTCCACATTATGCCACCCAAACCGGCCAGAAGGGAGCCCAGCCCAAAAGTAAAGGAAATAACGCGGTTTACATCTACAGCCATCAGGCGGGCCGCATCCAGGTCGGTAGAAACTGCCCTCATAGCCAGTCCGGTTTTTGTGTTATGCACTATGTATTCCAGGAACAAAAGGCTTAAGGCTGTTATGGCCGGAATGAACAAGCTTACTGACAAAACCGAAACGGAGCCAAGTTTTACTACCGTATCAAAAAGGGCAATGCTTGGAAAGCTTTTGGGTCTGCCGCCAAAAACCACAATTCCCACATTTTCCAGCAAAAAGGAAGCGCCTATGGCGCTTATCATTACTGAAATTTTGGGCGAATCCCTGAGCGGTCTGTAGGCTATTCTTTCCAGGCCCATGCCCAATGCCGCAGTAAGACACAGGGCTACCGGAAAGGCTGCCCACCAAGGCATGGCCGTAGCGCTAATGGCATAAAATGCCAGATAGGAACCAATCATAAAAACATCGCCATGGGCAAAGTTTATAAGCCTTAAAATGCCGTAAACCATGGTATAACCTATGGCTATAAGGGCATATAGGCTGCCGAGACTTACAGCATTTGCGAGCTGTTGAAAAAAGGTTGCTAAATCCATTAAAGATGATCCTTAAAAAGCATTTACACCGCATAAAGAGTGTGGCGCTTTAAAAGAGCCGCCGCCTTGAACGGCGGCTCATGACAATTACGGGTTTACAGTGGTTTTATAAACGAACTTGCCGTCTTTTACTTCTTTTATTACTGCACTCTTTATGGGGTCTCCGTTGGAGTCCAGTGTAACATAGCCTGCAGCTCCGGCAAAACCTTTTGTTACAGCAATGGCATCACGAATTTTTAATGGGTCTATGCTGTCTGCGCGTTTGATTGCATCAATTGCCAGCAAATAGCCGTCAAAGCCAAGCACTGCAGTTCCGGAAGGAAGTTTGCCGTATTTTTTCTGATAGGACTCCACAAAAACTTTGGACATGGGAGTTATGGGCGCGTCGTTATCAAAGAAAGCGGACATTACCGCCCCTTCTACAGCCTGTTTGCCCACATTGATAAATTCTGCAATTTCCCAGGTGTCGCCGCCCAGGAAGGGTACAGTAATGCCAAGTTCCCTGGCCTGTTTTATAACCAGAGCGCTTTCTGTATAGTTGCCGGGGGCGAATACCACATCCGGTTTCAGGCTTTTAAGCTGGGTAACTTGGGCAGAAAAGTCCTGGTCGTTGGTATTGTAGTTAAGTTCTGCCAGAATGGCATTGGAATTGCCAGTAAGAGCTTTAAAGCTGTCTGCAAAGAATTTGGCCAATCCAACAGAATAGTCGTTGGAAACTTCCCTTATTATTACAGCTTTTTTGGCTTTTACCTCATTGTAGGCATAATTTGCCATTACGGTGCCCTGGAACGGGTCAATAAAACATACCCTGAAGTAATAGTCGTTATCTTTTGTAACCAGCGGGTTAGTGCAGGAAAGCCCTATTGCCGGTACTTTTGCATCCTTGAATATCGGGCCAGCTGCCATTGAGAGGCCTGAACCCCATGAACCAAGCACTACCTGAACCTTGTCCTTGTCAACGAGGCGCTGGCCAGCATTTGCAGCCTCTACTTTGTCGGATTTGTTGTCGGCAATAACTAATTCGATTTTATATTCCTTGCCGCCGACACTTGCTGTGGGGTAAAGATCTTGGGCAAGACGAATTCCGTCAAGTTCCTCGGCGCCGCCAGCAGCATTGGCTCCGGTCAGGGGTTCAAATACACCAAACTTTACAACAGCTGTATCTGCCTTGGCTTCCTGTTTTGCACAAGCAGAAAGTGCAATAATAGTGATCATTGCCACGGCAGCAACGATATACGCCGCTTTTTTCATACTAAATCCTCCTTAGCATAAATTGCAAATATCTGTCTGTCGGCCTGTAAGTACAAACATTAATGAATGTTAGATGTGCATCTATTGAATGTCAATAAGTATTTTTGATTATCGGCTTGACAAGCATGGAGCCCGACATTAATCTGACTGGGGCGTTTCATTTAATGCCTACAACATTTCTATTATAGAAACAAAAGACAGTGAGTGAATCTGCAATAAAAGCTTTTGACCTACTTTTTCACCTTTCCAGGTCCGGCAGCCAGACTTTGGCAAATTTATCAAAAGAAATAGCCTGGGACAAGGCTACTGCCTTGCGTTACCTTACAGCCCTGGAAAAACAGGGAGTTGTAGAACGGCGTGACGGAAGCTGGAATCTGGGGCTTTCCCTGTTTGAATTGGCAAGCCGGGTGCCTGTTACAGAAAATATAGCCAACAGGGTAAAACCTGTACTTGAAAAGCTTGCGCGTGATACCGGAGAATCAGCAAACCTGTCAGTTCTTGCGGACAATGAGCTTATGTATCTGGCCAAAGCCGACGGAGGCAGGGCGCTTCGATTGCGGATTAGCCCCGGCGACAGGCTGCCATTGTATTGTACAG